>PLNE01000067.1 GCA_003141695.1 Candidatus Dormiibacterota bacterium | reverse complement strand
TATTTCAGCCGGGATGCACTAGCGCCGCCACCACGGCCCCGTGGCGCGCCTAGCTGATCAGCTCGCGCAGGTCCTGCAGCTGGTTCCCGATCCAGCGGGTCACGTCGTTGCTCCGGATCATCTCGCGCATCCGCCCGGCTCGAGCCGCCTTCTGAGGCTCGTCCATCACCAGCCCGAGGAACAGCGCCTCCGCCGTCTCATCCACGTCGAAGGGATTGACGGTGAGGGCGAAGTCGCCGATCTCCTCGTGGGCGCCCGCGTTCTCGCTGAGGACCAGCACCCCGTTGCGGGTGTTGCAGAGCACCCCCTCCTTGGCGACCAGGTTCATCCCGTCGTAGATGGGGTTGACCAGGAGTACGTCGAAGCACTTGTAGGCGGCGATCGCCTTGTGCATGTTCTCCTCGACCTCGACGCGGATCGGCGTCCAGCCCCCGGCAGAGAAGCGCCGGTTGATCCTCGCCGCGACCGAGAGGACGCTGCCCAGATAGGAGCGGTAGTCACCGATGTCCTGACGGCTGGGCTGCAGAAACGCCCAGAACTGGACGTGGCGATGGAGGTCGGTGTGGGTTTCCAGCATCCTCTCGTATGCCAGGAAGCCGCGCACGATGTTCTTGCTGAGGTCGGTGCGGTCGACCCGCAGGATCAGCTTCTCGGGCCGCCAGGACTCGATCCGGCGTTCCTCGTCCAGCACGCGGGGGTCCACGACCTGCTCGGCGAAGCTCGGGATGTCGATGCTGATCGGGTAGTGGCGCACCCACACCGCCCGGCCCTGGTAGTAGACCGTGCGCTCGCGAAAGTCCACGCCCAGCCCCAGGTTCTCCTCACAAGTGAGCAGGAAGTTGCGGACGTCCCGGCTCGTCTGGAAACCGACGATGTCGTTGCCCAGCAGGCCGTGGACGATCTCGTCGCGGATCGGCTTGGGCAGGATCTTCCAGTACTGGGGGGTCGGCCAGGGGATGTGGACGAAATGCTGGAGCTTCACCTCGGGCACGCGCTCGCGCACCATCCGCGCCACCAGATAGAGCTGGTAGTCCTGGATCAGCACCAGCGGAGGACGGTCGCCCGCCTCCGCCTCACGCACGACGCGGTCGGCGAACATCTGGTTGACCGCGACGTAGCCGTCCNNTGCTGGATGAACCAGAGCAGCGGATTGCTGATCACGTTGTAGTAGAGGTCGTAGGCCTCGGCGCTGGGCTGGATGAACGCCACCCGGTAGTCGGTCCCGTCCGCCGTCCGCAGCTGGGCGGGATCGCCTCGAGCGGCGAGCTCGCGGTCCTGCTCGTCGCGCGCGGCCGCCACCCAGAGGGCGCCGGTCTCCGCGGCGAGCGACGAGAGGGCGGTCACCAGTCCACCGCCACCCTTGACCAGCCGCTCCGGGCGTCCGAGCAGCGGATCCGCTGCCTCCAGGACCAGCGGGGCGCGGTTGGCGACGACGATCGGTCGCACGTGACCCAGCAGCCGGCGGGTGTAGGGTTCGAGCGCAGGCAGGGTCGGCCTCCTCTATGGCGGCGGGCGACCGGAGGAAGAGCGCTCCAGTCGCCGCGGGTGCGCAGAGGAGCCGCCGCCGGCCGGCGCCAACATGACGCTACCAGTGTGGGATACCGGTCCGGGGGGACGCGCGCCGGGCCGCCGCCTTTCCCGCCGCCGGCCGGGTAGACTCGGCCAGATGATGCGTCCTGCGAGCAGGTGGTCGCCTTCCGGCACGGGACGCCGGCCGGCAGTGCCGCTCGTGGACCGCTGAGGGTTTCGCGTGTCGCTCTTTGGACGCCTCTTCGGGTCCAGGCCGCCGGCCTCCTCCCCGCCCAACACGGCCGTGATCGCGGACGACCTGGTCGCCGGCCTCACGGCCGGAGGGGCCTCGCTCGACGCGGCCGTCGACGCCGCCCTCCGCCGCCATCTCGAGGCGGAGAGGCGCGCAGCCGAGGCGGAGAAGCGCGGCGAGAAGATCCCCTTCTGGCTCCGGAGGGAGGCGGGTGGCTCGGGCGAGATGGAGGACGCCCTCCGTGACCGCATCGCCCAGCGCCACACCGGCGAGGACGATCGCTGACACGTGGGGGCCGCCACCGCCGGACACCATCCATGCCTGACCCCGTGATACCCGCCGGCGTCCGCGAGCCGCGAGGGCCGTTCCGCCGGCTGGCCGTGGCCATGGCCGGCCTGCTCGCCCTGCTCGTCTACGGAACGGCCGGATACATGCTGCTCGAGCGCTACAGCTTCCTCGACGCCCTCTTCATGACCGTCATCACCGTGAGCACCGTCGGCTTCGAGGAGGTTCACCGGCTGGACGCCGCCGGAGAGGAGTTCACCATCTCGGTGATCGCTTTCGGGGTGATCGGTTTCCTCTACACCTTCGGTGTGCTGGTCGAGCTATTGTCGAGCGGAGAGTGGCAGCGTCACCGGAGGGTCCGTCGGGTGCAGCGCCAGCTGGATGACCTGCGCGACCACGTCATCGTCTGCGGGTACGGGCGCACCGGGCGCCAGGCCGTGTTCGAGCTGACCCAGTCCCAGCAGCAGTTCGTGGTCATCGAGTGGAACCCGGACGGGCTCGCGAGCGTCGAGCAGGACCGGGTGCTCCACGTCCTCGGTGACGCCTCCAGTGACGAGGTGCTGGAGCGGGCGGGCATCCGCCGCGCCCGGGCGCTCATCAGCGCCGTCGACTCCGACGAGCGCAACGTCTACATCGTGCTCACAGCGCGCACGCTCCGTCCCGACCTCTACATCGTGGCCCGCTCGTCCCATCCCGACTCCGCGGAGAAGCTGCGCCGCGCCGGCGCCGACCGGGTGGTGAGCCCGTACACGCTGAGCGGCCGGCGGATGGCGGCGCTCGCCATGCAACCGGCGGTGGTCGACACCTTCGACCTGCTGGTGGGGGGCGCGGACACCTCGATGCGGGTCGAGGAGCTGGTCGTCGGGGCCGACGCCGGTCGCCGGCTCACCGCTCTCGACCTGCGCCGGTCCGGGGCCGTGCTGCTCGCGCTCCGCTCGGGCGACGGTGCCCTGCGGGTGGGTCCCGGCGATGCCGAGGCGCTCCGTCCCGACGACATCGTGGTGGCGATGGGCACCCGAGACCAGCTCACCGCGCTGGCCGCCACCCTGGGCCCGGCGCCGGCACGCCACTGAGAGCGGGGTCAGCAGCCTCGCCGCGCTGCCGCGGCTGCGCGTGGTGGCGACCCCGGGAACCTCCGGGCGCTCGATGGCGTCATCGGGGGGAACGCCCTCCACGGAGAGACACGCATGCCTGACCCCGCCGCCCGCCCCTCGCCGATCTCGCGTCCGCTGGCCACCCGGCTCGTCTACCTCCTCGGCGTGGCCGCAGTCGTCGCCACCCTCGTCCTCACCCGCTCGTCCGGGTCGACGGCGCCGCCCGCGGCACTCGACCTGCACACCGCCTCCGCCGCTGTCCAGGTGGGCCCGCCGGAGATCACCGTCACCGGCGCCGGCGAGGTCTATGGACCCCGGACACCCTCAACGTCCAGATGGACGTTGCCAGCCAGGCGACCCACGCCAGCGATGCCCTCAGCCAGAACGAGAGCGAGACGAATTCTCTGATCCAGACCCTGAGCGGCAGCGGCGTCAACCAGAGCGACATCCAGACCGCGAGCCTCTCGATCGACCCGGTCTATGGGAGCGACGGCCAGTCGATCACCGGCTACCAGGTGGACGAGACCGTGGCGGTGACCCTCCGCGACCTCACCACCGCCGGCACCGTCCTCGATGCCGCGGCAAGATCGGTCGGCGACGACATCCGCATCGAGTCGATGGCGCTCTCCATCAGCGACACCAGCTCCCTCATGGCCCAGGCCCGCGCCCAAGCGATGGCCGATGCCAAGACCAAGGCGGGGCAGCTCGCATCTGGCGCCGGGGTCGCCCTCGGGCCCATCGTCTCCATCACGGACAACACTCAGACGTCAACCACACCGCCGATCTCGTACGCGGTGGGCGCGCCCGAGGCGAGCTCGGCCGTCCCCGTGCAGGCGGGGTCGGAGCAGTTGAGCGTCAGCGTCAGCGTCGTGTATCAGCTGGGAGGCTGAATCACCGGGGGACGGCGCGCGGCAGCCGGTGGATCCCCGCCTGCCCCGCACGCATCCGGCCGGGTCAGACCGTGATCAGCGACTCCATCTCGGCCAGCGCCGCCGCCCGCTCCGGGTCGGCGAAGTGCTTGCGGGCGGGCTCGAGCCGGTCGATCAGCCGGTCGGCCAGGGCGGCCTTGGCGTCCATGGGGTGGAGCGCCCCGGTCGCGTAGGCATCGCGTACCTCCTGGATCGACGAGAAGGTCACCGGCCCGCCGTTCTCCGGCTTCCGCTCGACGCGCAGCTCCGGGTCCCCCAGACCGAAGCAGAGCCGCTCGATCCAGTCCATCACCGGGTTGAGCTCCACCTCTCCCGGCGGGCAGAAGGCGCCGCGCAGTTTGGCCCGAATCTCGTCGGGGGAGTCGTGCACGAACACCGCGGAGCGCGGCTTGGACTTGCTCATCTTCATGGCCGCGAGTGCGTCGGCGCGCTCCTCCGGTGGCACCGGCCAGCGGTCCGGCTTGAGCAGCCCGGTGAGCAGCGGGCTGTGCGCGGCCAGCGGCTTGATGGCGGTGCCGGCGGCGTCGCGGAGAGTATTGACCCTGATCTTGGTGGCCACGTCGCGCGCGACCACGTGGGCCTTGCGCTGGTCCATCCCGGCGTGGGCGATGTGGACCCCGAGCGCGAAGATGTCGGCCGCCTGCATCGCCGGGTAGATGAGCTTGGCGAAGTCGTGCTGCTCCCCCTCCTTGCGGCCGAGGATGGTGATGCTCCGCTGCATCCGGGCCACCGAGGTGTGCTTGGCGACCTCGATGACCGTGGCCCAGTAGTCGCGCGCGGGGTCGGCATAGACATCCGAGGCGAGGATGAGGCGCAGCGCCCCCGGGTCGCCGCCGACGCAGAGCAGCGACGCCTTCATCGCCTCGCCGTAGTAGGAGACGGCGAGCCGCCGGATGCGATCGCGATCACCGCCCAGCTTGTCGTTGATCCAGGTGTGCCAGTCGGCGAGCAGGACGCTGCAGTCGACGCCCGCCTCCTGGAAGTCGCGGACCTTGGCCATCAACACCAGTCCGCCGCCCAGGTGGACGCGGCCGGAGATCTCGTAGCCGATGTAATGCTGGAGCCGCTGACCGGTGACCAGCAGTGCTTGCAGCTCCTCCGGGGTCAGCAGCTCGGCCAGGTTGCGCTGGATCAGCGCCGCCCGGCGGGTGATGTCAGGAGTGGGGGAGGGGGGGCTGGTCATCTGGAGCCTCGGGGACGGGCGGGTGCCTCGGGCGACCCGGGGACGGAGACCGTAGCACCCCGGGGGGGTGGTCCCAGGGGCTGGACTCGAACCAGCGATACACGGTTTTACAGACCGTTGCCTTGACCAACTTGGCTACCCTGGGATCGATCGGCAAGGATACTCAAGCCGGGGGGCGGGAGCCCGGATGGGCTCGGGGCTACCCCTCCGCCGCGTCGGCCTACAGCTCCAGGGCGGGCCCGGAGCTTGCACATCCCGGACGTATAACGTATCCTTTATTCAAGGTATCTTTATGAAAGAATCGGTTATGCGTTCGCGGCCCCCGCGCCGGGCCGTCCCCGGAGCCATCGCCGCCGGGGCGTTCGACCTCTCGGTCCACTTCGAGGGGCTGGCCAATCCGACCCGGCTGGCGATCGTCGAGATCCTGGCCCGGCGGGGCGAGGTGCGGGTCTCCGAGCTGGCCGAGCTGTGCAAGGTCAGCCAGCCGAGGATGAGCTGGCACCTCCGGACCCTCCGCCACGCCCAGGTGGTCTCCACCCGGCGCGACGGTCGCGAGGTCCTCTGCCGCCTCGATCGCGAGGCCATCGATCGCAACCTGCGGAGTTTTATCCAGATTCTCGGGGCGGCCGCTGATCCCAAGGGCGCCGCCGAGCCAGGTCGTACCAGCGAGGCGCTGCCCGCGCCTATCAGTGAGGGAGTCTCATGAGCAACAAGGTCCGGGTCGCCATCATCGGCGTCGGCAACTGCGCTTCGTCGCTGGTGCAGGGCGTCGAGTACTACCAGCACGCGGAGCCCGGAGACCAGGTCCCTGGCCTGATGCACGTGGATCTCGGCGGCTACCACATCTCCGACATCGAGTTCTCCGCGGCCATCGACATCGACGTCGAGAAGGTGGGCAAGGACCTCTCCGAGGCCGTCTTCAGCGGGCAGAACAACACGGTGAAGTTCTCCGACGTCCCCAACAAGGGCGTCAAGGTGGTCCGGGGGATGACCCACGACGGCCTCGGCAAGTACCTGAAAGAGGTGATCACCAAGGCGCCCGGCTCCACCGCCGACATCGTGAGCGTCCTCAAGGAGAGCGGCACCGACGTGGTGGTCAACTACCTCCCGGTGGGCAGCGAGGAGGCCACCAAGTGGTACACCGAGCAGATCCTGGCCGCGGGCTGCGCCATGGTCAACTGCATGCCGGTGTTCATCGCCCGTGAGGACTACTGGCAGGACCGCTTCCGCAAGGCCGGGGTGCCCGTCATCGGCGACGACATCAAGTCCCAGCTCGGCGCCACCATCATCCACCGGGTGCTCACCCGCCTCTTCCAGGACCGCGGGGTCAGGATCGAGAACACCTACCAGCTCAACTTCGGCGGCAACACCGACTTCCTCAACATGCTGGAGCGCGAGCGCCTGGTCAGCAAGAAGATCAGCAAGACCAACAGTGTCCGCTCCCAGCTGGACCAGAAGCTGGACGACCGCAACATCCACATCGGGCCGTCCGACTACGTGCGCTGGCTGGACGACCGCAAATGGTGCTACATCCGGATGGAGGGACGCTCCTTCGGCGACATCCCGATCAACGTGGAGCTGAAGCTCGAGGTGGTCGACTCGCCGAACAGTGCGGGCATCGTGATCGACGCCGTCCGCTGCTGCAAGCTGGGGCTCGACCGTGGCCTCTCCGGCACCCTGGAAGGTCCGTCCTCCTACTTCATGAAGTCGCCGCCCAAGCAGTACTCGGACAACCGTGCCCGGGAGCTGACCGAGGCCTTCATCGCCGGCACCACTCCCGCGGCCGGCAATGGGCACGCCAAGCCCGCCGCCCCCGCGGCCCTGGTCACCCAGCAGGCAGTCGAGCCTCCTCACTCCTGATAGCCTGCTCACCGCAGCAGGAGCCCTCACGGGGTGGCGATGACCAGCGTCGGCAGTCAGATCGAGCGCGGCCCCGGCGGAGAGGTCCCCGCCGGGGCTGCCGCTGTCGTTCCCGGCGACGGATCGATGCTGCCGTACTACGCCTATCGGGTTGCCGAGTCGCTGGTCCGGGTGCTGCCGCGGAGGGCCGCCTACGGTCTGGCCGTCGGCTGCGCGGAGGTCCTCCGAACCGTCCGGCCTAGGGCCGTCCGCGGTCTCCGGGCCAACCTCGCCCACGTCCTCCCGGGCCTCGAGCCGCGGGCCCTCGACCGGGTGGTCCGCCGCAACCTGCGCGACCTGGGCCGCGCCTGGGTCGACGTGATGGCGATGCGCTTCGAGGGCGACGACATCAGCGACGGCCTGATCGTCGACCACTTCGAGCGCTACACGGAGGCGGCCGCCAGCGGACGCGGTGTCGCCGTGATCTCCCTTCACCTCGGATCCTGGGAAAAGGGCCTCGCCGCCGGCAACAGCCTCGGCTTCCCCATGGCCCTGCTCGCCGAGTACATCCGGCCGCCCCAGCTCTTTGAGCGGGTGGTGGGATCCCGGCGTGCCCAGGGGGTGCGGATCGTCCCCATCGACATCGCAGCCATCAAGGGCGCCGACGAGGTCACCGCGCGGCGGCTCGGCGCCGCGGCGATGCGCGATGTGCTGCGCATCCTCAAAAGCGGCGGTGCCATCGCCCTGGCCATGGACCGCGATCTGATCGGCAACGGCGAGCTCTTCCCCTTCTTCGGGGCCAAGGCCCCCATCCCGGTGGGGGTGGTCGACGCCGCCATGCGCGCCGGGTCGGTGATCATGCCCGTGGTCCTCCCCCGGATCAGCGGCGGCGTGGGCGTCTTCGTCCACCCGGAGATCCCGTACGACCCCAGCGCGCCGCGCCACGAGGAGCTCCGCCGGGTGGTCATGGAGATCCTCAAGGTCTTCGAGGAGTGGATCCGGGAGTTCCCGGAGCAGTGGCACGTGCTCGACCCCGTCTGGGAGGAGGGGGGATGAACGGCGGGCCGGCGGCGACCGGTCGCACCGCGGGCGGCCGCACCCCATACCCGGGGCGGCGGTGAAGGTCTGCCTGGTCTCTCCCTACGACTTCATCCACCCGGGTGGGGTGACTGAGCACGTCCGTCACCTGGCCGAAGAGCTGCGCCGCCGCGGCCACGACGTCACGGTCCTGGCTCCCTCGTCCCGGGTGCCGGACGACCACGGCATTCCCGGCTTCGTCCGCATCGGCCGCAGCGTGCCGGTGCGGGGCAACGGGTCGGTGGCCAGGATCGCCCTCTCCTTCCACCTGGTACGGCGGGTCCGCGCCCTGCTCGACCGCGAGGACTTCGACGTCGTCCACTACCACGAGCCGCTCGTGCCCGGGCTGCCGATCACCACGCTCCGCTTCCACCGCGGCGCCAACGTCGGCACCTTTCACGCCATGGCGCGCCGCAACCTGGGCTACTACTACGGCCGCCCCTTCCTCGGCCGCTACTTCCGGCGCCTCCACGGCCTGATCGCGGTCAGCCAGCCGGCGCGCGACTTCATCAGCCGCTACTTCGAGGGCGACTACACCATCGTGCCCAACGGCATCGACGGCGCGAGGTTCCGCCCCGACCTCCCGCCCCTCCCCGAGCTGCGCGGCGACGGCCAGGTGACCATCCTCTTCGTCGGCAGGATGGAGCATCGCAAGGGGCTTCCCGTGCTCCTCCAGGCCTACGCCCAGCTCCGGCAGCGTCGCGACGACTGCCGGCTGGTGATCGTCGGCGACGGGCCGATGCGCTGGGCGTTCGAGAGACAGTGCGAGGCGACCGGGGTCCCCGACGTCCGGTTCCTGGGACACGTCGCGGCCGACATCCTTCCCCGGATCTACGCGAGCTCCGACGTCTTCTGCTCACCGGCGAGCGGCGGGGAGAGCTTCGGTATCGTCCTGCTCGAGGCGATGGCCAGCGGGGTTCCGGTGGTGGCCTCGGCCATCCCCGGATTCAGCCAGGTCGTCGAGGCGGGAGGCGATGGGCTGCTCGTGCCTCCCGGCAAGCCGGAGGGGTTTGCCCGCGCCCTCGAATCGCTGATCGCCGACCCCGGCCTCCGGCGGAGCATGGGCGGACGCGGGATCGAGAAGTCGAAACGCTACGACTGGCGGGTGGTCGGCGACCAGATCCTCGACGTCTATGCGCAGGCACGCGAGCGGGCACGCGCTCTCCTCGCCTGGTCGAGCTGAGGAGGGCGGTGTTCACGCAGCGATTCCAGGATTGGGTGCGCGGAGCGGCGCGCCGGCTGGTGACAGCGATCCATCTCCGCGGGGTCACCCCCAATGCCCTCACCCTGACCGGGCTGGCGGTGACCGTCGTCGCCGCCGTCCTGATCGGCCTCGGCTGGCTCATCCCGGGCGGGTTGGTGCTCCTCTTCGCCGGACTCTTCGACATCCTGGACGGAGCCGTGGCCCGTGTCACCAACCGGGTGCACCCTTATGGAGCCTTCCTGGACTCGACCACCGACCGCTACGCCGAGGTGGTCACCTACGCCGCCCTGCTCTACCACTTCATCTCACGGAGCGGTGGCGAACTCCCGGCGATGCTGGTGATCGTCGCCCTGGGAGGCTCTCTGCTGGTCTCCTACGTGCGGGCCCGCGCGCAATCGCTCGGCTTCACCTGTGACGGCGGCTTGCTCGCCCGTCCGGAGCGGGTGGTGATCACCGCCGTCGGGCTGGTGGTACCGCCGCTACTCATCATCGCCCTCTGGGTGCTCGCAGTTCTCACCAACCTCACCGCCCTCCAGCGCATCCGGCTGGTCCGGCGGGAGGCTCGGCAAACCGCCCCCTCGGACTCCTGACCCGGAGGGCGGGCGCCGTTGGGCAACCGCGGGGCACGGAGCGACGACCGCGGCGATCCGGGCGCAGCGGTAGACTGCCCCGAGCCGTGACCCACGCCGCCACCGCCTCCCCCGCGCGGAAGAATCCCCTCTCCTTCATCCAGGGACTGGACGGCACCACCCGGGCGACGATCGTCGCCGACGTCATCGCCGGGGCGACGCTCGCGGCCGTGGCCATCCCCGAGTCGATGGGCTACACCAAGATCGCCGGGATGCCGGTGATCACCGGCATCTACACCCTGGCGCTCCCGGTGATCGTCTTTGGCCTGATCGGCTCCTCGCGGCATCTCGTGGTGGGCGCCGACTCGGCGACGGCCGCGATCATGTTCGCGGCCCTGATCGGCATCGCCAAGCCGGAGAGCCCCGAGTACGTCGCTCTCGCCGGGGTCATCGCGCTGCTCGCCGCCGGCTACCTGTTGGTGGCCCGCCTGCTCCGCCTCGGCTTCCTCGCCGACTTCCTCTCCCGGACCGCCCTGGTCGGATTCCTGAGCGGCGTCGGCGTGCAGGTGGCGCTCACGCAGCTCCCCAGCATGCTGGGTATCCACGCCAGCGGCAACGTGGTCAACCAGATGGGGAAGGTGCTGACCTCCCTCGGCCACATCGTGATCCCCGCCGCCGTGCTGGCCATCCTGGCGGTGGCCGTGATCCTGCTCTTCGAGCGGGTGTCCAAGCGCATCCCTGCAACCCTTGTGGTGGTCGCCGTCTCGATCATCGTGGCCGCCACCCTCCGGCTCGACCAGCACGGCGTCGCCATCGTCGGGTCGGTGAAGGCCGGGCTCCCGCCCATCGGCCTCCCCCACGTCACCTGGGGCCAGGTCCCCGGGCTGGCCGGGATCGCCGCCTCGATCTTCGTGGTGGTCCTGGCCCAGAGCGCGGCCACCGCGCGCAGCTTCGCCCAGAAGCGCGAGGAACCCCTCTCCGAGAACCGCGACCTGGTCGGTCTCGCCGTCGCCAACCTGGCCGCCGGCGTCACCGGCGCGTTCTGCGTCAACGGCAGCCCGACCAAGACGGCCGTGGTGGACGCCGCCGGGGGGCGCACCCAGCTCGCCCAGCTGGTGATGGCGGTGATCGCCGTCGTGGTGCTGGTGGCCGCCACCGCCCTGCTCCACTTCCTGCCCGACGCGACCCTCGCCGCCGTGGTCTTCGTCATCGGCATCCGGCTCGTCGACCTCGGCCACCTGCGCCAGCTCTGGAGGCTGCGCCGTGACGAGCTGGCGCTGGCCGCCATCACCGCGCTGGTCGTCGTCCTGATCGGGGTGGAGCAGGGGATCGCGCTCGCCGTCGCCCTCTCCGTGCTCGACTTCGTCCGCCGCGCCTACCGGCCCCGGGACACGGTGATGGTGCCCCTCGCGGGATCTGCCGACGCCCTCATCCCCGAACCCGCCCGGCCCGGCGTCGAGACCCTCCCCGGCGGCATCGCCTACCGCTTCGATGGCACCCTCTTCTTCGCCAACGCCGACCGTTTCCGGCAGCGGGTGCTGGACCTGGTGGCCGCCGCCCCGCACCCGGTCACCTGGGTGGTGCTCGACCTCTCGCCGGTCGCGGACATCGACTACTCCGCCGGTCAGGTGCTGCTCACCCTCCTGCGCGACCTCCGGACGCGCTCGGTGAACATCCACCTCGCCCACGTCGAGGACATCCACGACCTACTCCAGCGGTACGGGGTCTTTGAGCTGGTCCCGGCCGGCAACGTCCACCACGGGGTCCGGGACGCCGTCGCCGCCGCCACGGCCCCCGCCGCCGCAGGCTGACGGCCCGATCCAGGTCAGAGGATCTGCAGCGTCTCCACCAGGTTGAAGATGCCGTGGACGATCGCCCCGGGGAGCAGGGACCCCGAGTACTCATAGAGGAGTGCCAGCAGGATCCCGAGCAGGGCCAGGGGGAGGAAGAGGATCTCCTCCGTGGACGTTCCCCAGCCGACATGGGCGGCGGCGAAGAAACATCCGGAGAGCACCGCTGCCGCCGGGACGTTGAGGTGGCGGCGCATCCAGCCGTAGACGAAGCCTCGGAAGAATGTCTCCTCGGCGAGCGGAACCTCGACCGAGAGCAGCAGGAGGGCGATGCCGACCTGATGGCCGTACTCGCCCTGCACGGTCGAAACCTGGGCGTTCTGGACGTGGACCAGGCCCGCCTCCAGGTTGAGGAGCCAGCTCAGCACCACCAGGGCGACGATGCTGGAGACGACGGCGACCGGGATCCAGCGGATGCGAGGCAACCGCCAGCCGAGATCCCTCAGCGAGGCGTGCCGGCGGCCGAGCACGAGGCCCGCGACCACCGCGATCGCGAACGCGTAGACCGCCGTCTGCTCCGCGAAGTTGGCGAGCGCCGTCTGCACCTGAGGGCTCAGCCCGTGGGTCAGCCCGCGCGCGAATCGCTCGACCCCCGGGGCGTAGAAGATCTCCGAGAGCACCGAGACCCCCAGGAGGTAAGCGCCGAAGAAGATGACCACGTCGGTCCAGTCCCAGGGCACCCGCGGGGTGGCCCCGCCCGTCCCGCCGGCGGGGGTGGCGACGAGCTGGCGCATCGAGCCCTGGCGCATCGCGCCATTGTGGCAAGCTGGCCGCGTGGCGCTCGGTGACCTCCTCGGCAACCCCGGCGCCGTCGCCGGGCTCCGCCACGCCCTCGATTCGGGGCAGCTCGGACACGCCCTCCTCGTCACCGGCCCCGACCAGGTCGGCAAGACCACCCTGATGCTGAGCCTGGCCGCCGAGCTGCTGCCCCGTGGCTTCTGGCCCGGGGATCCGGCCGCCCATCCCGACCTCTGGCTGGAGGACTCGCCGGAGGAGAGGATCTCGATCCGGCGGGTGAGGGCCGGCGGTGACCCCGGGAGCCTCCAGGAGTTTCTCGGCCTGCGCACGTGGGCGGGCGGGGCCCGAGTGGCGATCATCGCTCGCGCCGATCGGCTGACCGAGGAGGCGGCCAACTCGCTGCTCAAGACCATCGAGGAGCCACCCCCCGGCACCCATCTCCTGCTCACCGCCCACAGCCCCGAGCGCCTGCCCGCCACCGTCGTCTCCCGCTGTGGACGGCTCAGCCTTGGCCTGGTGGAGGGCGGTGCCATCGAGGCCTGGCTCCGGGATCGCCATGACGTCCAGCCGGAGACCGCGCTGCTGGCTGCAGAGCTGGGCGCCGGGCGTCCGGGGCGGGCGCTGCGTCTCGCGGGCGACCCTGAGGCGCTGAGTGGCGAGCTGGCGATGCTCGACCGCTTCCTCGCCATCGGCGGGGGCGGGAGCTCCGCCGCCCTCGAGGCGGCGGTCGAGCTGACCCCCGCGGCCGGCGGCGAGGGTCGAGAGCGGCTGCTGCTCAACCTCTCAATCTGGTCCGCATTCGTGCGCGACGCGGCGGTCCGGGCGGCCGGAGCTCCGGAGCTAGCCCGCCTGCGAAGCCGGAGGCGGGAGGCGGATGCGTGGGCGAGAGCGCTCTCTCCGGCGGGCGCCGGCCGGATCCTGGACCTCCTGCTGCGGGCCAGCGCCCAGGTCGCCTCCTACGCCCAGCCGCGGCTGCTGCTGGAGTCACTCTTCCTGGAGACGTTCGGAGGGGTCCCGGCCCCACCTGCGGTCGCCTGATCAGGCGCGCCTGCCCCGGGGTCGGGCCTGGAGTTCGGCGGAGGGGTGGCACCTCGCTCCGCGGAGCGCGGTGGCCGGAGAGGTCGCCGCTGATCATTGACACCCCCAGACGGTGCCCCTAGAGTGTGGGAACGCTCTCACCAGTCTGGGGCCGGCACGCCGGTTGACTGCCGGGAGGAGCTCGAGGCTCGATTCCCTGCCGGGGGGGGCTGCGCGGCAGACCAGCCCTCGTCGCAAAGCCCTCCCACCGGCCGGGCCCGGCCGCGGTCGGCGTGCCCAGAGACCCTCGCTTTCGTGCCGGCGGTCCAGTCCGTCACGGGTCGGCCGCCGTCTATCCCCGTTACCCATATTCGGCAACGCGCGTTGCCGCTGTCACAGGGGCCGGGGGGATGATGCGGCGGTCAGAGTTCGGCCGCAGAGAGCCCGGCCTGACCTCAGCCGGAGTGCGGACACGGCGATGTGGACATCCTGAAGAGGGCGCTCTCCGGCTTCGACCGCCGGGGTGGTCATTACTTCACGCGCTTCTTAGTGGGCGTTCTCGCCATCTGCGTCGTGGTGATGGGTTCGATGGTGCTCGTCCTCACCGAGCTCTCGGCTGGAAGCCTCTCCACCGACACCTCCAACGGTGTCCAGACGGTGGCCCAGGAGGTCTCCAGTCAGGTCGACTCGTGGGTCCAGGACCGTGAGCGCGAGCTGACCCAGCTGGCCAGCATCATCTCGAGCTCCGACGCCACCGGCGCCAAGTCCGCCATCGCCCTGATCGCGAAGTCAACCTCGAGCGACCCCTTCGCCGAGCTGGAGCTGGTCGACCCCACCGGTCAGCCCATCGCGGCCACCGGCATCGGAGGAGAGGTATCGCTCGTCGATCAGACTTGGGTGACGGGGATCACCGAGAGCGGCCAGCCCTATGCCGGCGACGTCACCTTGAACGCCGCTGGCAATGACCTCCAGTGGCTGATGGCGGTGCCGGCCAGCACCAGCAACCTGCAGTTCAGCGGTCTTCTGGTCGGCGCCGTCGGCTTGGAGCCCTGGACCGGGCCCGGCGGAGGCAGCAACCAGATCGCCAACCTCTTTGCCGGCGTCCGCGGCGCGGGTGGCGTGTCGACCTCGGTCACCGCCGTGGACAGCTCCGGCCGGCTCGTGTACACGACCTCGATGGGGAGTGCGTCCAAGCTCACCTCGGTGCAGATGCTCGCCAAAGGGGCGCTCAGGACTCGCATCGACAACCCCGCCGTGGTCGACGCCCTGGGCGGTCACTCCGGCGCAGCCCGCATGGTCATGAACGGCACCGACTCCATCACCGGGTACGCCGAGGCCCCTGACGTGCAGTGGGCGATCCTGGTCAGCGAGCCCGCCAACCAGGCGCTGAACGGCGTGGCCGCGCTGCGCAACTCCGGGTTCATCGTCCTCGGCATCGGGCTCGTGCTCGCAGCTGTCTTCTCCTTCGCGATGGCCCAGGTCGAGGTGCGTCCCATCCGCGCTCTCTCGCGGGCGGCGCGCCGCGTCTCCGACGGCGACCTCACCGCCCGGGTGACTCCGGCCGGGGCGGTGGAGGTGGCCACCCTGGCCACTGCCTTCAATCAGATGGTCGAGCACCTCGGAGCCCTGATCGGCCGGGTGCAGGGCACCAGCAGGGACCTCTCCGACTCGGCCATCCGCCTGGCGGCCGCCTCCACCGAGCTCGCCGCCACCACCGCCCGGCAGAGCTCGAGCGCCACCGAGACGTCGGCCAGCATGGAGGAGCTGGCGCGGACCTCGGGTCAGATCGCCGAGACCGTGGACGTGGTCGCCGCCCAGGCCTCGGAGACCCGGGACAAGCTGGAACGGGCCCGCGAGGACATCCTCGCCTCCAGCGAGCGGACCCTGAGCCTCACCGATCGCGTTCGCGACATCACGAAGATCCTCTCGATGATCAACGATCTCGCCGACCAGACCAACCTCCTCGCCCTGAACGCCGCCATCGAGGCCGCTCGCGCCGGCGAGGCGGGGCGCGGCTTCGCGGTCGTCGCCGACGAGGTGCGCCGGCTTGCCGATCGCTCGAAGACGCTCGCCGCCGACATCTCCCAGATCACCGAGAACGTGCAGGTCGAGACCAACGCCACGGTGCTGGCGATGGACAAGGGAGCAGAGCAGCTCAAGGACGGCCTCGTGCTCATGGAGCAGGTCGCCGAGGCCAGTTCGGGGATACGGCTCGCCACCCAGCAGCAGCAGTCCGCCACCGAGCAGGTGGTGGAGGCCATGGTGCAGGTGCGGATCGCGAGCCAGCAGGTCTCGACCACCGCTCAGGAGCTGGCTCTGGCTTCGGGCGCCCAGGCGACGATGGCCGGTGACCTCGAACAGGCCTCGGGCATGGTCCCCGCCCGCCCGGGAGGCAACGGGCGCCACCAGCCCACCGGCGGGAGCGCTGACCTTCGCCGCTGACCCGGTCGCCGCCAGGTTCTCGACGTCGGCATGAGTCGAGACGCGCCGACGTCGACATCGACACGGTGATCTCGCCCCCCCACCGCTGACGCGGTCACGGGCATTGATTCGAACGTTAGGATGCGCCGGATGCCGGGGTGGGACCGGCGCCGCACCCGGAGGAGCTCAGCGTGATGGAGTCGCCGCCGCCGATCCCGGCAGACGCAGCGATCCGGGACGTCGATGCGCTCGTCGGCCGCATGACCCTCGACGAGAAGGCGTCCCTCACCGCCGGTGTCGACAGCTGGCACACCGGCTCGGTGCCGCGACTTGGCATCCCCGCGGTGAAGCTCACCGATGGTCCCAACGGGGCTCGGGGCGAGACCCGGGGCGATGGCCTCAGCCTCACGCCGTCGGTGTGCATCCCCTCGCAGACGGCTCTCGGCGCCACCTGGGATCCCGATCTGGTCGCAGAGACCGCGGCGATGGTCGCGCGCCAGGCTCGCGACAAGGGGGCGCGGGTGCTCCTCGCCCCCACTGTCAACCTGCACCGGCACCCGCTCTGGGGGCGCAACTTCGAGGCGTTCTCTGAGGATCCGATCCTGACCGCCAAGCTTGCGATCGGGTACATCCGGGGGGTGCAGGCCCAGGGTGTGGTGGCCACCGTGAAGCACTTCGTGGGCAATGAGACCGAGTTCGAGCGCAACACCTCCTCCTCGGTCGTCGACGAGCGCACGCTGCGCGAGCTGTACCTCCTGCCCTTCGAGTACGCGGTCAAGGTGGCTGACGTGCTGGCGCTGATGACCAGCTACAACCGGGTCAACGGTTGCCACCCCTCCGACGACCCGCGTCTTCTGACCGACATCCTCCGCAGCGAGTGGGGTTTTGGGGGCGTGGTCATGACCGACTGGTGGGCCCTCGCGAGGACCATCGAGGCGGCTCGCGCCGGTCTCGACCTGGAGATGCCCGGCCCGCCCCGTTCTTTCGGTGCCGCGCTCGCCACCGCGGTTCGCGCCGGCGATGTTGACGAATCGCTCCTCGATGCCAAGGTCCGCCGGCTCCTCACCGTCCTGAATCGGGTCGGCGCCCTGGAAGCCCCGGTCGGGCAGCCCGAGCGTCCGGTCGATCGCCCCGAAGACCGGGCCCTCAATCGTCGGGTGGCGGCCGACGCTCTGGTGCTCCTCAGCAACCGCGGCGTCCTCCCACTGGCGCCGAGCGGCCTTCGTCGCATCGCGCTGGTCGGACCCAACGCGGACCGCCCCGTGATCATGGGCGGTGGCAGCGCGGGCGTCATCCCCCACTATCTTCTGTCGCCGCTCACCGCCCTCCGGGAGCGCTTCGGAGACACTCACGAGATCGTCCACGAGACGGGTGCGGACGAGGCGGGCGTTCAGCGCGCTGTCGATCTGGCTCGTGGCGCGGACGCCGCGATCGTCATCGTCGGCAGCGACCCGGGTTGGGAGACGGAGGATTACGACCGCGAGACGATGGACCTTCCCGGCCAGCAGGACGACCTCGTTCGCCGAATCCTGCGGGCCAACCCGTCCAGCGTGGTGGTGGTCAATGCGGGGGCCCCGGTCACCATGGAGTGGGCAGATGAGGCCGGCGCGGTGCTCCAAGCGTGGTTTGCCGGCCAGGAGTATGCCAACGCCCTGGTCGACGTCCTCTTCGGGGATGCCGAGCCCGGTGGGCGGCTGCCCACCACGCTCCCGCTCGCGCTCGAGCACACCCCCGCCTTTGGCAACTTCCCGGGCGAGAGCAGCCAGGTCCGATACGGCGAAGGGCTGTTCATCGGCTACCGGTGGTACGAAGCCCGCAAGCTGCCGGTGCGCTTCCCTTTCGGCCACGGCCTCTCCTACACGACTTTCGAGATCGGGGCCCCGCGACTGTCGGAGACCGTGGTGGCCGCCGGCCAGCGCGTCCGCGTCGCGGTGACGGTGACCAATACGGGTCCGCGGCGCGGAGCCGAGGTCGTCCAGCTCTACGTCGCCCCGCCCGGGGGCGGAAGGGCCCGGCCCGGCGGCCGGCTTCGACCGGTGAAGGAGCTCAAGGCCTTCGCCAAGGTTCGGTTGGGCCCGGGTGAGAGCACTGCTGTCGGCTTCGAGCTGGGAGAACGGTCGTTTGCCTACTACGACGTGGCCGACGAGGACTGGCCGGCGCTGCTGGAGCGTCACCCCGTCTCATGGGCCCCTCGTGAGGTGCATCTGCACCGCCGGGAAGCGGGATGGTATGTCGACCCCGGGTCATATCAGGTGCACGTGGGGCGCTCCTCGGCCCAGATTGCCCACACCGTGAGGATCGAGGTTATCGGCAGCCCTGATCCGCTCGATGCCTCGGTTCCGCTCGACTGATCCCGCTCCGTTGGGATCGCGGCCCCGAGAGGTTCCCAGCGGCCGTCTGGGGCTTTGCCCCGGGGGATTTCCGTCACTATCACCCGTTGGGGTGATTGACATGCCACTGAGGCCGTCTCTAAAGTCTGGGACCGCTCCCATGAAGGTTTCCCGCGACCCGAAGGCGACCCTCGACGAGGTGGCACAGGTAGCCGGCGTCTCGCGCTCGACGGCCTCGCGGGCCCTCAGCTACGACCCCCGGGTGAGCCCGCACGCCCGGCGGTCGGTCGAACGGGCCGTGAGCAAGCTGGGTTACGTTCCCAACCAGGCCGGGCGCGCCCTCGCCACCGGGCGAAGCGACGCCGTCGCCTTGGTCGCACCCACCACCTTCCTCTTCGGCGACCCCTTCATGACGCGCCTCATCCGCGGCGTCAACGACGTTCTCAGCTCGCGCGAGATGCAGCTGGTCCTGCTGACGGCGCAGTCGGCGGCCGACGCCGATCGGGTGGAGCGCTACGTGGCCGCCGGCCATGCCGACGGGGTGCTGCTGGTCTCTCTGCCCACCTCCCATCCGATGGCGGGCCGGCTCGCCTCCCGCGGCATCCCGGTCGTGGCCAGTGGCCCCCCCTCCGATTCCGAGCTCGTCAGCCACGTCGACGTCGACAACGTGGCCGGGGCCGCTCGCGCCGTCGCCCACCTCGTCGCCGGGGGGAGGCGGTCCATCGCCACCGTCACCGGTCGCCAGGACATGCCCGCCGGTCACGATCGGCTGGTCGGCTACCGGCAGGGGCTCCAGGCCGCCGGCATTGCCTACGACGAGACCCTCACCGAGACGGGCGACTTCACCCGCGAGGGCGGGGCCCGGGCGATGCGGCTCCTGCTCATCAAGCACCCCGGGCTCGACGCCGTCTTCGCGGCCTCGGACATGATGGCCGAGGGGGCGCTCCAAACGCTCGCCCAGGCAGGCCGCCGGGTGCCCGAGGATGTGGCCGTGATCGGCTTCGACGACCACCCCCTGGCCGCCACGCTGGAACCGCCGCTCAGCAGCGTGCGCCAGCCCATCGAGGAGATGGGCCGGGAGATGGCGCGGTTGCTCATCGACAGCATCCATTCGCCGGACCGGCAGCCCCGCAACGTGATCCTCAGCACCCGGCTCGAGGTGCGCGAGTCCTCGGCACCCGTGGCCCTGAAGCTCACGGAGCAGGTCGGCTAGCATGCGTCTGCTGATCCGCCGCTTGGGCTTCTACCTCGTCGCCGCCTGGGCGGCCATCACCTTCAGCTTCCTCATACCACGGGTGGTGCCCGGCAACCCGGTCGCGACCGCGATCATCAGAGCCGAGACATCGGGACAGTGCAATGCGGCCTGCGTTCATGCCATCGAGTTGCAGCTCGGCTTCAACGTCCACACAACCCTCTGGACCCAGTATTTCCAGTACTGGGGAAACCTCGTCCACGGGAACCTCGGATTCTCATGGTCCGAGAACGCGCCGGTGGGCAGCCTCATCGTCTCCTACCTGCCCTGGACCATCGGGCTGCTCGTCGTCGCGACGGTCATCGCCTTCGCCGCCGGCACCCTGATCGGCGTCCTGATGGCCTGGCGGCGCGGCTCCTGGGTCGAATGGGTGATGCCGGCGGCGGCCTTCTTCCAGGCGATCCCCTACTTCTTCCTCGCCCTGGTGATCGTCCTGATCTTCGGGCAGACAGGGACCATGCTCAAGTGGCTCCCGAGCCTCTTCGGCTACGACATCTACACGGTGACCCCGGGTCCGAACTGGCCCTACATCGCGAGCATCCTCCAACACGCGATCCTGCCCGGGGTGACCGTCGTCCTGGCCTCGATGGGTGGCTTCATCCTGACCATGCGTAACAACATGCTCACCACCATGGACGAGGACTTTGTCCTGGTGGCCCGGGCCAAGGGCCTGCCGACGCGTAGGGTGGTGACGTATGCGGCGCGCAACGCCCTTTTGCCGGTCGTCTCCAACTTCACGCTCGCCCTGAGCCTGGTGGTGTCCGGCCAGATCCTCGTCGAGATCGTCTTCAACTACCCCGGGATCGGATACCACCTCTACCAAGCCCTGAGCGAGCTCGATTACAGCCTGGTGCAGGGGATCTTCGTGGTCATCACCCTGGTGGTGCTGGCCGCCAACCTCCTGGCAGATGTCGTCTACGTGCTCATCGACCCCCGGGCGCGGCAGGCGGGATGAGCTGATGGCCCAGAACACCACGCTCATGGCCGCAGTCGCCGGTGGCGGCGCCCCCCTACCTGAGGGGCCTCCCGGGCGACCCCGGGCGCTGCGCCTTCCGCACGGCCCCAAGGTGATCATCGGCCTCGTGATACTCGCCGTCTTCGTGGTGGTTGCCATCATCGGAACGTGGGCTGCCCCCTACTCCCCCAACGCGACCAACGTCGCGACGTGGGTGAGGCACGTTCTGGTCCCTGGAACCGGGCCTGGCACCGGCGTCCCAGCCCATTACTACCCGCTCCCGCTGCCGCCCTCGTCCTCCCACCTGCTGGGGACGACCGTCTTCGCCCAGGACGTCCTCTCCCAGCTGCTCGCCTCCACCGGTGCCACCTTGTTCGTCGGCCTCCTCGCCGCCGCCATGGCAACCGTACTTTCGGTGCTCGTCGGAGTCACCGCCGGCTACCTCGGCGGTTTCGCCGACGAGAGCTTGTCGCTGCTGTCCAACGTCTTCCTCGCCATTCCCGGGCTTCCGCTGCTGATCGTGCTGGCCTTCTACGTGCCGTCCGCGGGGACCAGCATCCTCTTGGTCGCCACCATCATCGCCGTCACATCATGGGCGTACACCGCTCGGGTGCTGCGCGCTCAGACTCTGTCGCTGCGCAGTCGCGATTTCGTCGAGGCGGCGAGGATCTCCGGGGAGGGACGCCTGCGCATCATCTTGGTCGAGGTCCTTCCCAACCTGGTCCCGATCGTGGCCGCTTCGTTCCTCTTCACCACGCTCTACGCCATCGGGGTTTACGTGGCCCTCGCCTTCCTGGGTCTGGCCGGTTCGCCCACGTCGTCGCCCGCCGGGCTCTGGAACTGGGGCGAGATGCTGCGCGAGGGTTTCGCCAACAATGCGGTGCGCGGCGGGTGGTGGTGGTGGTGGGCACCTCCGGGCCTCTGCATCGCCCTGCTCGGCACCTCGCTCGCACTCCTCAACTTCGGGATCGACGAGTTCATCAACCCCCGGCTGCGCGTCGCCGGCCTCTCCCGCCGGGCCGCCAAGAGGGCGGGAATCCGCGTCCGGCCGAGCTTCGGCGTCACCGCGGTGGTGCGGCGGAAGGCCGAGCCCGGCGGTGAGGTGGCCGCGCCATGACGCTCGGCAACGCGCACCCCACACCGAACGCGGAGGTGCCCGCAGACCCGGCGGCGGGCTCAGCCGGGGTTGCGGACCCGGTCCTCGAGATCCGGGGGCTCTGCGTGGATTACGGCCTGGGTGACGAGGCTGTTCACCCCGTCGTGGACTGCGACCTGGTCCTTCGGCGCGGACACGTGCTGGGGCTCGCCGGCGAGAGCGGGAGCGGCAAGTCGACCCTGGCGATGGCAACCATCCGCCTGCTCCGGTGGCCGGGCGTGATCACCGCCGGCGAGGTCCTCTTCCACTCCAAACCCGCCTCCGGGGAGAGGCGCACCGTGGACGTCCTGTCGGCTGGCGAGGAGGAGTTGCGCTCCCTGCGCTGGTCCGAGATCTCGGTGGTCCCTCAGAGCGCCCTGAACTCTCTCAATCCGGTGGCCACGACACGTGCCCAGTTCGACGACCTGCTCCGCGTACACCGTCGCAACCTTTCCGCGGCGGAGAGGGTGGACCGGGCGGTGGAGCTCTTGGAGATGGTGGGGCTGACCGCCGACCGACTCCGCAGCTATCCCCACGAGCTCTCCGGCGGCCAGCGGCAGCGGGTCATGATCGCCATGGCCCTGGCTCTCGACCCCCAGGTCATGATCCTGGACGAGCCCACGACCGCCCTCGACGTCGTGACTCAGCGGGAGATCCTCGAGGAGTTGATGAGTCTGCGCGACCGCCTGGGTTTCGCTGCCCTTTTCATCACCCACGACCTCTCCCTGCTCATCGAGCTCGCCGACGAGATCGCGGTCATGTACGCGGGGCGCATCGTCGAGAGGGCTCCGGCGGTCTCCCTCTTCCGCGCCCCACGGATGCCGTACACCCACGGCCTGCTCCACTGCTTCCCGCCGATGCACGGGGAGCGCGCGGCCATGGAGGGCATCCCGGGCTCGCCGCCCGACCTGCGAGCCCTCCCTCATGGGTGCGCCTTCCACCCCCGCTGCCCGTGGGCGATGGAGCGGTGCCGGTCGGAGACGCCGACGCTCGTGTCTCTCGCCGAGTCGGGTCGCACGGCAGCCTGCTGGCTCCACGCGGGCGACGTCAGCGTACCCCAGGATCTGGACCTTCCCGACCCGCTGCAGCCGGCACCCGGAGCGATGGGGGCCGCTGCGCCCAAGTTCCGCCGGAGTTCGCGATGAGCGTCGCAGCGCGCGCCCCGTCCACCACCACATCTGTCGCCGCGGAGCCGGCCCTGGAGGGGAGAAACCTCACCAAGTACTTCTCGGTGAAGGGCGGTCACGGCATCTTCGCCCGCCGGGCGCGCCTCTGCGCCGTGGAGGACTTCTCCATCGCTCTCTCCGCGGGGACGGTCACCGGCTTGGTGGGCGAGAGCGGCTCAGGGAAGACGACAGTCGCCCGGCTGCTTGCCAAGGTCATCAGGCCCGACCTCGGCGAGCTGTTCATCGATGGTGAGCCGGCGCCGCGGGGGCGTCCGCGCTTCTACACGGCTCAGGTTCAGATGGTCCTCCAGGACCCCTTCAGCTCCCTCAACCCGGTGTACCGGGTGCGCCACGACCTAGTGCGCCCCTTGCGGATCCACCATGGTGCCACCGACATCGACGCCGCCGTGAGTGACCTGCTCCGCCGGGTGGCGCTCGAGCCGCCCGAGCGTTTCGCGAACAAGTTTCCCCACGAGCTCTCCGGAGGCCAGCGGCAGCGAGTGGCGATCGCTCGGGCGCTGGCGGTCCGGCCGCGGGTGCTTCTCGCCGACGAGCCGGTCTCGATGCTCGACGTCTCGGTCCGTCTGGGCTTGCTCAACCTGCTGGCTGACCTGCGCGATCGCGATCAGCTGGCGATCCTCTACGTCACCCACGATATCGGCTCGGCGCGCTACCTTGCCGACACCATCATGGTGATGTACGCCGGCAAGCTGGTGGAGTCGGCGCCGAGCGCGACTCTCACCGACAGCCCGGCCCACCCCTACACCCAGCTCCTGCTCTCGGCCGCTCCCGACCCGGACCGCGCGGAGCCGCCGAGCCTGGCCGGAAGCGGTGCGCCGCCGAGCCTGATCTCCCCTCCGAGCGGATGCCGCTTCCATCCCCGCTGCCCCCACGCCATGGAGATCTGCAGGCGGGAGGTCCCGCCCGACGTCCCGATCTCGTCGGGGCACGTGGCCGCCTGCTGGCTGCACGTCGACCCGGCCCAGCGCCGGGCGGGCAGCAATGGTGGAGAGGCCCCGCCGGAAGACGGCGCCCAGCACCGACCGGACCCTGCCGGCGGGCCGCCTGATCGTGAGCACGACCCGATGAGCAGCACCATCCACGAGGAGGGCTAGGAGGGCAAGGAGGACCAAGGAGGACTGAGGAGGACCGGACCATGGCTTACAGCGTTCCGGGCTTCGCCGGAGCCCGGGAGGCATCGTGGAGAGGCGCGTGCGGCTCACCGGTCGGTGAGCCCGGATGCGCCCGCTCTCGGTGGCGGTGCCTCACCTCGGCATCTATCAGCAGAATGCGCACCGCCCCCCTCGGGCTGTGCCTTACGGAGATTGCGAGCTTATGAATCGGAGAACATTGACAGGCCTGCTAGGGACGGCGGTCTTGACCGTGGCCGTCGCCGCTTGCGGGAGCTCCAGCACCGGGTCGTCGTCGTCGTCGACGACCACGACGGCGGGTCCGCCGCTCATCGCGGAGCCCACCACCGGGGTGACGTTCTCGGACGACTTCAACCCCTATGACAGCAACTCGGTGGCGGCCCAGATGGGAACCCGGACGCTGGTCAACGAGCCGTTGATCGAGTTCGACGTTCTCGACCCGACTTCGAGCGGGACCCACAACTGGCTTGCCAGCGCCTACAGCTTCAACAGCACTGGCACCCAGCTCTCGATCACCATCAAGTCGGGCATCAAGTTCAACAACGGCTCGTCCTTCGGGCCGGCTGACGTTGTCGCCACCTACAAGATGCTGATGAACCCCAAGGCGAACATCAACGGCATGCCGGCCCAGTCGTCGGCCCCGACCGCCTCGGGCAACGTCGTGACGCTCACCTTCGCCACGGCGCAGTACACCGCCTTGTACACCATCCTCGGCAACGAGTACATGCTGCAGGCGGCGCAGGCTAACTCGATCGCCTCCAACCCGACGGTGAAGATCACCGACCCGATCGGCACCGGGCCCTTCATGCTGGACAGCTACTCCAGCTCTCTCATCAAGTGGAAGCCGAATCCCAACTACTGGGGCGGTAAGCCGCCGGAGTCCGAGATCGAGACTCCCTCGCTCGCCACCAACGCCGCCGCGAGCGACGCACTGGTGAGCGGCCAGCTCGATTGGGCCGGTAACGACATCCCCAACATCTACTCGACCTTCGTCGACCTCAACCCCCAGACCAACAACGCCTGGTTCGCCGCCGGCAGCACCGTGACCCTCTGGTTCAACCTGAACACGGGTAACGGCGGGGCCACCGGGATCGGGGACGCGCAGGTGCGCAAGGCGGTCAGCTACGGCATCGACCGCAACGCCCTCGGCCTCCTGGGTGAGTCCGGATACGAGCAGCCGGCGAGCTCCTCGAGTGGGTTGATCCTGCCCGCGCAGAAGTCGTACCTTCCATCGAGCGGGAGTCTAACCAACGACCTCTCGACCGCCGGGAACGTCCCGGACGCGGTGACCGCCAAGGCTGACAACCTGCCCACCGGCGATGACGTCTACGACATCCTCACCGCGGACGGTTACACGGCTCCGACCAGCTCCAGCTACGACAGCAGCACGGGGACGTACACCAAGGGCGGCAACTGCACCAGCAACAGCCCGACCAACTGCTGGGAAAAGGGCGGTCAGGACATCAGCTTCTCGGTTTATGACCCGATCGCCTTCTCTGACTACTGGGAAGACGCTGCCCTCATCTCGTCGGAGCTCCAGGCAGTGGGCATGGACGTGACCACCAAGGCCGCCCAGGGCTACTCTGACTGGTTCTCCGGATACTCCGCGAGCGCCACCGGTTGGCAGACCCTGATCCACTGGGGCAACGGCGGCAGCATCCCCTACGTCCAGTACGAGGACTGGTTCGACGCCACCCAATCCAGCACCTCGGCTGCCTACACGGGAATGAAGGACTTCTCTGGTGACGCGGCCGCGGCAACAGCCCTGACCACGTACGCCTCCACCAACCCCAGCGACACCTCGACGATCAACACGACCGTCCAGTCGCTCGAGACCATCATGTCGACCCAGGTTCCCTACGTCCCACTCCTCTACGGAGCCGACTGGAACGTGTTCAGCAGCGCGAACTACACCGGCTGGCCGAACCAGTCACACCCCTACATGAACCCCAGCCCGAGCGATCCTCAGATGCCGTACATCCTGATGCAGCTCAAGCCGGTGGCGGGCGGCTGACCAATCACCACCACTCCGCTCCGTCGAGCGGAGCGGAGAACAACTGAATAACCCCACCCCCGGTGGGTGGGCGGGTAGAGGGCCCGGCCGGCACAGCGCCGGCCGGGCTTACCCGGTTCCGCGGCCCGACCGCCGCGGGGTACGTCGGAGCTCTCCCGTGACGCGGCGTCCGGTGGTGCGCAAGCGCCGCCGAACCCAGCTGCTGGCCTTGGTCCCGGCGGGGGCCGGGGTGAACGGCCCGCCAGCCTGGCGCCCGGATGCTCAGCCGAGCTGGACCGGCAGTCGAGCCGTCAGCTGACCTGGACCGGTTCGCTGAGAAGCAGGTCGCGCGACGAGCGGCCCGCGTGCAGCCGCCACCCGGCCGCCGGCCAGGTCCATCCCAGTGAGCTCTCGTCGAATCGAGCGAAGGCACGGGATGGCACGGTGAGGCTGACGGTCACCTCCTCGCCCGGGCCGGCATCGACGGGAGCGAAGGCGGCCAAGGCCCGCTGCGGGCGGGCGGGGTCGCCGCGACCGGGGGCCGGTTCCAGGTAGAGCTGGACGATCTCGCGCCCGCTGCGTGTGCCGATGTTGCGCACCGTCACCGCCACCGGGAGGTCCTCTCCCGCGCTGAGCTCGGCGCTGGCAGGCCGCATCGCCACGTACTCCCAGTCAGTGTAGCCGAGCCCATGACCGAAGCAGAAGAGTGGCTCGGTGCCGGCACGGTCGTACCCGCGGTAGCCGACCAGTAGCCCCTCCGAGTATTCGAGCTTGCCAAAGTGGGGCTCGGCGGCGAGGACCGGGCAGTCGGCTTCACGCCGGGGCACGGTCACCGGGAGCCGTCCCCCCGGCTCCGCGATGCCCAACAGGACGTCGGCGATCGCCTCGCCCATCGCCTGACCGGGAAGCCACATCTGGAGCACCGCGGCGACTTCGTCCGCCCAGGGCATGAGCACTGGCGACCCAGAGTTGACGACGACCACGGTTCGTGGGTTTGCGGCGGAAACCCGGCGGACCAGCTCGTCCTGGCGACCGGGCAGGGCCAGCGAATCGCGGTCGTACCCCTCGCTGTTGCTGCTCTCCGCCGAGCCCACCACGACCACCGCGGCGGTCGCGCGACTGGCGCCCTCGACTGCCGCGGCGATCATGACCTCCTCGTCGGGGGCAGCCGCGATGCCGAGACGGAAGATGACCAGACGTGCGCTGTGAACGCGGGTCGTGGGGAGGCCCTGGGCCCCGGGCCGCGCCTCGACCTCACGGCCGGACTCCAGTGATGCCGGAAGATGGTTCTCGATCCGGACCTCGACCTCCCGACCGGCCTCCAGGTCGACGGGGACGCGGAGCTCGGGAGGTCGCGCGATCAGCCCCACCAGCTCCGGGGGCGCCAGGGTCGTCGCCTCGGCGACCCGCCGCCCGTCCACGCTGATCGCCATCCGGCCCAGGCCGGCCGCGCCGATGAGATGAGGTCCGCTCATCGCAGGCCGGTAGCGACCGCGGATGACAATGCTCGACGCGCCGGCGTGGACGGTGTCGGGCAGGTCGTCCCACCAGGTGACGGCGTTGCGCTCATACCGCGCGTCGTACAGGAGGGCTCCGTCCTCGGCATGAACGGTGAGGCGCACCCCGGGCTCCCCGCCCACCGGGTCGTGCAGCGTCCCCTCCTCCGCCTCCGGGACCATGGACCAGGGGCGGCAGCCGGGATGGAGCTCCACCGTCACGTCACCGGCGGCGGAGCGCAGAGCGTCGACCAGGCCGGGTCGCCTGACCGGGAGGACCATGGCGCTCCCCCCCCCCTGGATCCTGGGCCAGGCGGCGTTCGGCCCCACCACGGCGATGTGCCGGCGGGCGTCGCCCTCGAGGGGCAGCGCTCCGTCCCGGTTGCGCAACAGGACGAAGGAGCGCCCGGCGACTTGGCGCAGCAGGGCGGGGTCCACCCAGTGGGGCGCCCATGAGCCCGCGCCCGGGGCGGGCGTCGGTCCCTGCGACGTTGCTGCCGCTCTCTCGGAGGTGCTCAGAGCCCCCACCCGTCGCGCCAGGCGCAGCAGCCGCAGTACCTTGTCGTCGATCTCCGCCACGGACACCCGACCGGCCTCGACGGCGGCCACGAGGCGGTCCCCCCAGGGGCCGTCGGGGCCGGGCATCACCAGGTCTAGGCCCGCGAGCGCCGACTCCTCGGTGTCCCGGGTCGCGGTCCAGTCGGACAGCACCACCCCGGCGTAACCCCACTCGTCCTTGAGCAGATCCCGAATCAGTGGACGGTTGGCGGTCATGGCGAATCCGTTCACCGAGTTGTAACCGGCCATGATCATCGCCGGATCCGCCTCGCGGACACAGACCTCGAAGGGAACCAGGTACAGCTCCCGGAGCGTCGTCTCGTCGATCCGGGCGTCGTAGGTCTTGCGCTCGGTCTCGGAGTCGTTGGCCACGAAGTGCTTGAGGCAGGCGGCGACCCCGACCTCCTGGACTCCCCGGATGTAGGCGACGGCGATGCCCGCGGTCAGCCACGGATCCTCGGAGAAACACTCGAAGGCGCGCCCGCCAAGCGGCGTGCGCACCAGGTTCACGTTGGGGGCCAGAAGGACGTCCACGTCGAGAGAGCGGGCCTCACGGCCGAGGGCGGCTGCGACGTCGTGGACCAGCCCGGGGTCCCAGGTGGCGGCCAGCGCGATCGGGGCGGGCAGAGAGGAGACGGGGCGGTCGGTCCGGAAGCGCACGCCGCGGACTCCGGCCGGACCGTCGGAGACGACTATTGGTCGGAGTCCGACCTGCTCATCGCCATGGAAGTACCAGTGGGTGGCCCCGGTGAGGAGACGGATCTTTCGCTCGAGGCTGAGCTGCGCCAACAGCACCTTCTCGGTGGCGAAGACGTCATCTTGCAACTGCGTCACTGTGGGGATTCTACCGCCTCGGATGAGCTTTTCCGCCCGGCCACGCCCCCAGCGGTCTGACGTGGTCGCAGTCCCGATGGCGCCCCATCAGGGCCGCATGGCGCAGCGCCCTTCTCAGACTGGCGTGGTAGTGTCACTTGGCCACGGGCCGCCTGATGCGGTCTGACGCTCCACGCGGGGCAGGCAGTCGTGGGCGTCATGGGAGATGACGTTGCGGTACGGACGTTTCGATGACGAGCGGCGGGAGTACGTGATCTCCCGTCCCGACACCCCCCTTCCCTGGATCAACTATCTGGGCATGGAGGAGTACTTCGGGATCATCTCCAACACCGCCGGCGGCTACTCGTTCTTCCGCGACGCCAGGCTGCGACGGGTGAGTCGCTACCGCTACAACAATGCCCCCTTCGACCTGGGTGGGCGCTATCTCTACCTGCGCGACGACGTGACGGGCGAGAGCTGGTCACCGTCCTGGCAGCCGACTCAGACCGCGCTCGACGGCTACGAGTGCCGGCACGGCCTCTCCTACACCACGATCGCCTCCACCCACCTGGGCGTCAGGGCCGAGACCCTCTACTGCGTCCCCCTGGGGGAGACGCTCGAGGTCTGGCGGCTGCGGCTCGCCAATATGACCGGGGAGCGGCGGCCGCTCTCGGTGTTCTCGTCGGTGGAGTTCTGCCTCTGGGAGGCGCAGGACGATTCGACCAACTTCCAGAGGAACTTCTCCACCGGAGAGGTGGAGGTTGAGGGGAGCGTCATCTACCACAAGACCGAGTACCGAGAGCGGCGCAACCACTTCGCCTACTTCGCCTGCTCCGAGCCGCTGGCCGGCTTCGACACCGACCGCGATCTCTTCCTCGGCCCCTACCGCGGCTTCGATCGCCCCATCGCGGTGGAGCGGGGAAGCGCCGGCAACTCGATCGCTCACGGCTGGGCCCCGCACGGCTCCCACCACGTCCGGCTCGAGCTCGGGCCGCATGAGGAGAGGGAGATCGTCTTCTGCCTCGGCTACTGGGAGAACCCGGTCGCTGAGAAGTTCGACCCTCCCGGCAGCCAGGTGGTCAGCAAGCGGACGGTGACACCGGTCATCGAGCGATGGCTACGGTCCGAGACAGTGGAGGAAGGCCTTCGCGGCCTGCGCGCGCGCTGGGACGAGCTTCTCTCCCAGGTCCGCGTCAGCACTCCCGACGAGCACACCGACCGGATGGTCAACGCCTGGAACGCCTACCAGTGCATGGTCACCTTCAACCTGAGCCGTTCGACCTCGTTCTTCGAGTCGGGGATCGGCAGGGGGATGGGATTCCGCGACTCCAACCAGGACCTGCTCGGCTGCGTCCAGATGATCCCCGAGCGGGCCCGGCAGCGGATCCTGGACATGGCCGCCACCCAGCTCTCCACCGGGGGCGCCTACCACCAGTACCAGCCACTCACCAAGCGGGGCAACAACGAAATCGGCTCGGGGTTCAACGACGATCCGCTGTGGTTGGTGTTGGGAGTCGCCGCCTACCTGCGCGAGACCGGCGATGACTCCATCCTCGACGCACCGGCCGAATACGACAACTCCGAGGGCTCCCAGGCTCCGCTCCTCGACCACCTTCGCCGCAGCGTCGCCTACACTCTTGACCGGCTCGGCCCGCACGGACTGCCGCTGATCGGCCGCGCCGACTGGAACGACTGTCTCAACCTCAACTGCTTCTCCGACACACCCGGAGAGGCGTTCCAGACCACCGAGAACCGGAGCGGAGGGGTTGCCGAGTCCGTCTTCATCGCCGGGCAGTTTGTGCTCGCCGCCCGAGAGCTGGCCGCCATCGTTCACCGGCGGGGTGAGCGCGACGAGGGCTCCCGGCTGCTCGCCGCGGCCGCGGCGATGGCAGCCACCATCGCGGAGCACGGCTGGGACGGAGCGTGGTTCCGGCGTGCCTATGACTTCTTCGGCAACCCGGTCGGGTCCGCCTCCTGCGACGAGGGCCAGATCTTCGTCGAGTCTCAGGGGATGTGCGTCATGGCTGGGGTCGGAATCGAGGACGGTCGGGCGCGCCAGGCTCTTGACAGCGTGCGCGACCGGCTCCTCACCGAGCACGGCGTGATGCTGCAGCAACCCGCCTACAGCAGCTACCGGATCGAGCTCGGCGAGATCTCCTCGTATCCGCCGGGGTACAAGGAGAACGCCGGCATCTTCTGCCACACCAACCCGTGGATCATGATCGCCGAGGCGATGACCGGTGACGGCGACGGCGCCTTCGACTGCTATCGGCGGACCAATCCCTCCGCGCGCGAGGCGATCAGCGAGGTGCATCGCTGCGAGCCCTACGTCTACGCGCAGGTGATCGCTGGCCGCGACGCGCCCACCCACGGTGAGGCCAAGAACTCATGGCTGACTGGCGCCGCAGCCTGGAACTACGTGGCCATCACCCAGTGGATCCTGGGCATCAGGCCGGAGCTCGAGGGCCTCCGCATCGACCCCGTGATCCCGGCGGCCTGGCCGGGGTTCACCGCCAGCCGGCGCTTCCGGGGCGCCACCTATCGGATCGCCGTCCACAAGCCGGTCGGGACCACCGGCCGCGTCGGCCATCTCATCGTCGGCGGCGCCAGGGTCGAGGGCAACCTGGTGCCCCTCGCCCCCGCCGGTGCCACCGTGGACGTCGAAGCGGTCGTCGCCGGCTAGGGGCCTGGGCGGCCCCGGCTTCCGCATACTCCGACCATGTCCCGATACCGGCGCGCGTCCCTCGGCTCCGGGTCCGGCTACGTGCCTGGCGAGCAGCCGCCCGACGGTGCCCACTGGATCAAGCTCAACACCAACGAGTCCCCCCTGCCCCCGTCGCTCGGCGTGGGCCCGGCGGTGGAGGAGGCGGTGGTAGAGCTTCACCGCTATCCGCACCCCCAGGGCGAGCCGCTGCGCTCGGCCCTGGCTCGGCACCATGGGCTGAGCCCGGAATCCGTGGTCCTCGGCAACGGCGCCGACCAGGTTCTGGAGAGCTGCTTCCGGGCCTTTGCCGATCCCGGCGACACGGTCGTGCTCACGCGGCCGACGTACTCTCTCCTGCCTCTGCTCGCCCGTCTCGGCGGAGCCCGTGTCGTGACCGTGCCCATGGACGGCGGAGGCACACTGCCCGAGGCGTTCGCCACCACTCCGGGGGTGATGCGGGTCCTCTGCAACCCCAACTCGCCGACGGGGAGCTGGGCGCCGCCCGCCGCCGTCGCCGCGGTCGTCGGCGCGGTCGACTCCGTGGTCGTCATCGACGAGGCGTACTGCGATTTCGCCCCTGAGTCGTGTGTCCCGCTGCTCGCCGATAACGACAACTGGCTGGTGCTGCGCACCTTCGCCAAGAGCTACGGGCTGGCCGGCCTCCGGGTCGGTTACGCGCTCGGGCACCCCGACCTGATCGCCGACGTCTCTGCGGTGATCGAGATCTACCCGGTCGACCGACTGGCCCTCGCGGCCGCCGGCGCTGCTCTCGCCGACCAGGCCCACCACGCCCGCATCGTCGAGATGGTGGTCAGCGAGCGCGAGCGCCTCGTCGCGGCGCTGGAGGGGGCGGGTTGGGACCTGGTCCCGTCACAGGCCAACTTCGTCCTCGGCCGCCCCCCGGGCGGCGACGCGGCCGGGGTGGCCTCCGATCTGAGGCAGCAGCGCATCCTCGTCCGCCACTTCCCCGACGGTGACCACCGCGACCGGCTCCGGATCACTCTCGGGGCACCGGAGCAGAACACCGCGCTGCTCGCGGCGCTCGGCATCGGGGCTTGAGTTCCGTCAGGACAAAGGCCGCGTCGAGGGTTTGCGAGGCCGCGGGCTACGCGTCGCGCCGTGTCTGAGGGCGCACCACCGCGATCCGCGGGCCGCGCCACAGCAGGAGGAGGGCGATGATGCCCAGAAGGACCGCGGGTACCAGCAGCGGGCGGCGCTCCAGGAATTCCTCGATCCGGGCGCGCGGCCCGTCCTGACGGGGAAGCACGATCGGTCGCTCGGTGACCAGATCGACCACGCCTCCCACCGCCGAGTCTTTGAGCGGCTCACTCGCCGCCGCGGCCGTCGTCTCCATCGCTCTTCTCCCCAAGCGCTGCGGGCCGCGCAATCCTACGCTTCTTCCCCACGCCGCAGGCGGCGTGGGGCCCCTCTTCTTCTTACCAGGGCTCGCCGCCCCTTGCCGGTGCAGGCCGTCGCTCCGGAAAACCGGATTAAAATACCCGGGATTATGGTGACGAGCACTGTCAGAGGAGAGCCACGGTGACCGACTACGCCCACCCGGAGGTCCTCGCCAGCACCGAGTGGCTGGCGCAGCACCTCGAGGACCCCGCCGTCCGCATCCTGGAGGTCGACTGGAACCCCGCGTCCGCCTACGAGCTCGGGCATCTCCCGGGTGCGGTCCTGGTGGACTGGAAGAGGGACATCAACGACAGCGTGCGCCGCGACATCCTCTCGCGGGACCAGTTCGTGAGCCTCATGGAGCGGCTCGGCGTGACCCCTCAGACCACTCTCGTGCTCTATGGCGATATGCGCAACTGGTTCGCGGCCTTTGCCTTCTGGACCTTCCGCATCTACGGGCACCGGGACATCCGGCTGGTCAACGGCGGCCGCCGGAAATGGTTCGAGGAGGATCGACCGGTCACCGAGGATGTCCCCGCCTTCCCGGCCGCCACGTACCCGCCTCAGGAGCCGACCGCCGGCCTCCGCCAGTTCCTTCCCGGGGTCCGCGACATCCTGGGCCGCTCCGATCATGGGCTGGTCGACGTCCGCTCTCCGGCTGAGTTCAGCGGGGCGATCTCCGCGCCTCCCGAGTACCAGAACGAGGGTGCGCAGCGCAGCGGTCACATCCCCGGCGCCGTCAACATCCCCTGGGCGCAGGCGATCCAGGAGGACGACACGTTCAAGCCGGTGGAGCAGCTCCGCGAGCTGTACCAGAGCAGAGGGGTGACCCCGGACAAGACCATCGTCACCTACTGCCGGATCGGGGAGCGCTCCTCCCACACCTGGTTCGTGCTCACCTACCTGCTCGGCTACCCGCGGGTGGCCAACTACGACGGCTCGTGGAGTGAGTGGGGCAACTCTGTGGGTGTGCCGGTGGAGAAGCCCGCCACGGAGGCACCCGGGTCGGTTCCTGCCTGACCCCGACGTAGACTCAGCCGATGATGGAGGCGCGGCACCTCGACCTCACCAGCGCGGAGGAGGAGTGCGGCGACAGTGCCATGGGTCGGGTCCGACGGGCCTATGCGACCCTCGAGCCCGGCGAGCGGCTGGAGGTGGTCACCGGCGTGGCCGAGCACGTCTTCGGTATCCGGGCCTGGAGCCGGAGGGTGGGCGGCGAGGTGCTCGAGGAGAGCACGGAGCCCGGATCCACCCGGCTGATCCTCCGGCGCCCCGCGCCCTCAGCCTCCTGATCGGTGGTCCACGCTCGTTCGCGATCCGACCGCGGGACACCGTCCCACCCCCGGCGCCGCGGCGCTCAGGGTGCCTCGGCCGATCGCCCGCTCCTCATCCCGGAGGGCTTCCTGCTCGGAACCGCGAGCGCTGCCCACCAGGTCGAGGGTGGACTCTGGAACGATTGGACGCGCATGGAGCGGGACGAGCCCTGGCGCATCAAGGGCGGTGATTCCGCAGCGGTCGCCATCGACCATTTCCACCGTTACCGCGCGGACCTGGCGCTGCTCGCCGCCATGGGGCACACGGCCCAGCGGTTCTCGGTGGAGTGGGCACGGGTCGAGCCCCATCCCGGCCAATTCGACCTCTCGGCGCTTCGCCATTACGCCCGCGTGGTCGCCGTCTGCCGCGAGCTGGGGATGGAGCCGATCGTCACTCTCCACCACTTCACCCTGCCCGTCTGGCTGGCGGATCGGGGTGGCGTGCTCGACCCCGAGGCCCCCCGCCTCTTTGCCCGTTACGCGGCCGCGTGCGCCGAGGCCTTCGGCCGGGACGTGCACTGGTGGGTGACCGTCAACGAGCCCAACGTCCTCATGGCCCTCGCCTACGCGGAGGGGGCGTGGCCGCCTCACCGCCGGAAGCCGGCGCTCGCCCTGCGGGCCGGGGCCGGACTCCTCCGGATGCACGCCGCGGCAGCGACCGTTCTCCACCAGGTGGGCGCCTCCCACGGATGGCCCGCCATGGTCTCGTTCGCCCATCACGAACGCCCCTTCCGGTCCCGGCCGGGCTCGTTCGCCACCCGCTCCGTCGCGTGGGTCCCGGACCGCCTCTTCAACCGCTGGTTCCTCTGGAGCTGCGTCCGCGGCCGCGTCCTGCCCCCCGCCGGCACCGGCCAGGCTGTGCCCGGCCTGCTCGGCTCCCTCGACTACCTGGGGCTCAACTACTACGCCGATGAGCGGGTTCGCTTCGACTGGCGCGCGTCCTCCCGACTCTTCGTCAGCCCCGATCCGGATCCGTCCCTCCCGCGCAGCAGCCTCGGCTGGAGCATCGACGCCGGGGGCCTGCGGCGGGCACTGGTCTCGCTCAGTGAGGAGTTCCGGTTGCCGATCCTGGTCACCGAGAACGGTGTCGCGGACGAGGACGACGAGCTCCGCTCGCGGTTCCTCGTCGACCACTTGCGGGCGGTGGTCCAGGCGATCGGAGATGGGGCCGACGTGCGCGGCTACCTGCACTGGACCGGTTTCGACAACTTCGAGTGGCTCGAGGGGTACGGGGCGAAGTTTGGCCTGGTGGCGGTCGACCGCGTCACCTTGGAGCGCCGCCCCAAGCCGAGCGCCGAGGTCTTTGCCGGCCTATGCAGGACAGGGGTGATCCCGGAGCCCAACTCGCCCGGCCGGGCCCCACTGCCCGCGCGAGGGCAGCACGCACGCGGCAGGCGGCTGAGCGGCTAGGCCCGCCGCGGCGCTGGTCACCGGTGCTCCGGCGGTCACCGCTCATCCGGGCGGGACCGTCGCTCCGCGGCCCCGCCCCGGACCTGCCTCAGCGCGTGGCGGCGATCGCCCGGAGGACCGCGGGCTCCCCTTCGAGCTCGCGGCTTGGACCGGTGATCGACTCGGGCTTGCCGAACAGGAAGCCCTGCGCCCGGTTGACTCCCAGCTTCATCAACTCGGCGGCGACGCTCAGCTGCTCGATGCCCTCTGCCACGACGTCGGCGCCGATCTGCTCCGCGAGCGCGATGCACTCGAAGATGAGAGCCTTGGCCTCGACTTCCTGGCAGCGGTTGGTGACGCTGGAGTCGATCTTGATGACCTCAGGGCGGGCCGCGTAGAGGAGGTCGACACCGATCCCCGGACGGCCGGTGTCGTCGATGCCGATCTTGAACCCCGCCCGGCGGTAGACATCGACTCGGGCGGAGAGCTGGCCAAGATTGGTGAAGCGGTCGGCGTCGGCGATCTCGAGGACGACGTTGGCGGGGGGCCTGCCGATCCAGCGCAGCAGGCTGCGCATCTGCTCGACGTCCTCGTCAACGTCGGAGACCGCGGAGAGGTCGATGTTGAGGTAGAGCTGGGCGTCGCTGCGGATGCCCTCGGCACCGCGGACGACGGCGCGCCTGCAGATCCAGTCCAGCTCGTTGGTGACGCCCAGCCGCTGGGCCGTGGCGAAGAACTCCTCGACGCTGTCGGCCCCGTCCAGGTTGATGGGCCGCGCCAGCCCCTCGTAGGCGACGATGTGCGCCTCCGGGAGGGTGACGATCGGCTGGTAGACGGGGTGGATCTGCTGGGAGGCCAGGGTACGGCTGAGCAGCGTCGTCCATCCGCGCCCGGGGGCGGCGGACGGGCGGCCGGTGATCGACCCGGCCACCCGGTTGCGTCCCTCGCGCTTGGCGCGGCCGAGCGCTTCGTCCGCACGAACCCACACGTCGGCCGAGTCCTCGCCGGCGGCGCCCACCGCCCAGCCGACGCTGACCCGAGCCGGGAAGGATCCGCTGACGAGCTCGGACACGGCGGCACGTATGCGCTCGGCAACGCTGCCAACTACGGCGGTGGCCGCCCCAATGGTGAGGATCGTGAACTCATCGTCGCCGCTGCGGCTGACGACGTCACGCTCTCTCGTCGCTGACTGGAGGGCCCGGGCCACCGAGCGGAGGGCGTCATCGCCCGCCTCCCGGCCCAGGGCGTTGTTGAGCTGGTTGAGATGGTCGACGTCCACTGAGATGATCGCGTAGGACTCGCGGACCTCCCGGCAGCGCTTCTCGAAGGCAGCGCGGCCGATCAGGCCGGTGAGCCTATCGGTTGGCTCCGCCTGCGCCCCCGCGACCCCGCGGGCGCGGACCAGGTTGGAGACCGCCAGGGTGGCGATCCCGCTCAGCCCCTCGACCATGGTGACCTCGGAGTCCCGGAACGCCCGGTCGCGACGCTCGACGAGCACCACCGCCCGGATCGCGGTGCCGGCGTGGATAGGGCTGGCGATCCGGCGCGGGTCGGACCCCGCTTCAGCGAGGGTGTGGTCCCCGGCGACCGCAGCCAGGATGAGGGGATCGGCGCTGAGGAGACTGCTCTCCCCGACGGTGGTGGCACCAGCTGCTGCGCCGTGCTCGCTGACGACCACCATCCGGTCGCGTTCAATCCTGTACACCCGGGCGATCACCGGGGACGCTGTGCGAGTCTCGAGGAGTTCGACGACGGCTTCGCCTGCAGCCGCCATCACCGAGTCGACATCCCGCTCTGCGCTGATCCGGGTCATCGCCTCCAGGATCCGGTCCAGGCGGTTGCCGTGATGGGAGCCTCGAGGGCTCGTGCTCCCACCGAGCCGCCCCAGCTGACCCGCCCGGCGACGGGCGGCGCGGCGTGGCGCGATGCCATCGCCGCGCCGGACCAGCGCACCGGCGGCGGCGACGACAGCGCCGACCGCCGCGATGGTCATAGCCAGTGCCGCGGCGCGGCTGGCCACCAGGCTGTCGGCAGCGAGGGGTCCGTGGCTGGTTGCGAGGAGGTATGCGGCCACTAGTCCCGCTGCGGCCACCATCAGGGAGAGGGATGCCGCCCTGGCGCGCCCTGATCTGAGGGGGCGCGCGCAGGGCGGGGAGAGTGGGGGGCTGAGGAGGGTCGGACGGGGACGGCTCACGTTTTTCGTTCTTTCGTGGAGCGGTGGTGGGATGAGTTCATTCTCGGGTGCCGGTCGAGGGCCCCCAAGAGCAACGGACGCCAATGTTCGGTAGTACACTTGCACCCTTTGGTGCGATCTGTCACACCGCAGTTTCCGGCCGTCACCGGGTGGCTGTCGGGCCGTCGCATCAACCTCTCCGCGGTCCGCGCGGCAGGCTGCCGGCAAGGTCGCGCCGGACGCCCCAGCGGCCGGTCAGAGGCGCGGGGCGCCCTCGTCCCCTGGGCCCACGCCCTCATCGCCATCACGCCCACCGCCCCGGGGGATGGTTCGCGCACATTGTGCGTTCAGTCTCAGCCGTCGCGCGAGATGGAGCGAACGAGCCGGTCTCCCCTAGACATGTCACTCTTGCGTCCGATATCCTTAGGCGCAGCGTACGAACTCGGAGGCTTCTGTCAGAGTCTCCGCCATCCGAGGTGCCCATGGCCTCTCCCCGCCACCGCCCCGAGATTCCCGACGCAGCCGCAGCGGCCCAGGCGGCCGGCATCCGCCACCTCGATCTCCAGTTCACTGACGTCACCGGCTCGGTGAAGACGGTGACCATCCCCGCCGACCAGCTGGCCTCGGCGCTGGAGCACGGGGTCTGGTTCGACGGGTCGTCGGTGGAGTCGGTCGCCCGCACTGCCGAGTCGGACATGTACCTGGTGCCCGACCCGGCCACCTTCGCCGTCCTGCCGTGGGCGGAGGCGCCGACCGGCCGGATGATCTGCTGGCTGACGACCCCGGAGGGCGAGGCCTACCCGGGCGATCCGCGGCGAGCGCTGCGGCGGGCTACCGAGCGCGCGGCGGGGCTCGGCTACGAATACCGGGTGGGGCCGGAGATCGAGTTCTACCTGCTCGAGCGCGACGAGTTGGGCCGTCCTGTGCAGCCACGCCATGACCGGGGCAGCTACTTCGACTTCGCCACCGACCCGACGGTGGCGGTTCGCCAGATCATGGCCGAGCAGCTGCGGGCGATGGGGCTCGAGGTCAACACCCTCCACCACGAGGTGGGGTGCGGGCAGCACGAGATCGACGTGGGCGCTCAGGAGGCGCTCAAGGCTGCGGACGACGTGGTCACCTTCCGCTACACGCTCCGGGCGATCGCGCAGCAGCACGGCCTCACCGCCACCTTCATGCCCAAGCCCTTTCAGGGACAGCCCGGGAGCGGAATGCACGTCCACCAATCCCTGGCCCGAGCCGGCGACGGCGGCAACGCCTTCGCGGGCGACGACGACTACGGGCTGAGCGACGTCGCCAAGCACTTCATTGCTGGCCAGCTCCACCACGCCGCGGGGATGTGCCTCGTTCTGGCGCCGCTCATCAACTCCTACAAGCGGCTGGTGCGCGGGTTCGAGGCCCCGGTGTTCGTCTCCTGGGCCCGCACCAACCGCGGGGCCCTGGTCCGGGTGCCCCACGTGGGCCGCTCGGAGGTCACCCGTGTCGAGCTCCGCTCCCCGGATCCGTCCTGCAACCCCTACCTCGCATTCGCGGTGATGCTCCGTTGCGGCCTCGACGGTATCGAGCGGCACCTTCCGCTGCCACCGCCGGTCGAGGAGTCCCTCTACGGTTTCGACGACGTCGAGCTGGAGCGCCGCAACGTCGGGCTCCTGCCCGACAACCTCAAGGACGCCATCACCGCCCTCGAAGCGGACGAGGTCGTGCTCGACGCCCTCGGAGACACGCTGTCGGAGCGCTTCCTTGAGGTCAAGGCCTTGGAGTGGAAGGAGTACCGCACCCAGGTCACCCCCTGGGAGCAGGAGCAGTACCTGGAGCGGGCCTGATGAACGATCGGGGTGGCGGTCACCCGATTCGGAGATTCAGGTGATCACGGTGATGGACCTCTGGCGAGGCGCTCTGCCCGCGGGCACCGACCTGCTCGGGGGACGGGCGGGTCTGGAGCGGCAGGTCGACTGGGCCACCTCGCTGCGCACTCGTCCTCCCGCCTTCGAGGCGATCAAAGGCGGGGAGATAGCCTTCATCGCGGTGCGCTCGATCAAGCTGCTCGACGAGCGCCTCGACCTCACCCGGGTCCTGGAGAGCTTCGCCGAGAAGGGCGGGGTGGCTGCGGCCGTCGTCGGCGACGTGGCCGCCGCGTCGATCGAGCTGGCCGATCGCCTGATGCTCCCCCTCCTGCTGCTGCCTGAGCAGTGCCATCTCGCCGACGTGCACCAGGCCACGACACGGTTCATCCTGGACCAGCGGACCGCCCTCCACGACCGTGCCCAGGAGCTGCAGTCCGAGCTCATGGAGCTGGCGCTCAATGGTGCAGGGCCGGCCGGGATCGTCGGCCGTCTCTCGCAGCTGCTGGAGCTCCCCGCCGCCTGGCAGGACGAGTCGGGCGAGCTCCGCCATGAGGCCGGGGCGCTTCCCGCGGCCGTCCCGGCGGATCCGTGGACCTTTGAGATGTCGGCCGTGCGCCGCTTCGCGGACTCCTCGGTGGTCCTCGCCGCCAACCCTCCCGTCCGCGAGTTCGCGGTGGGCGCTCCGGGATTTGCCCGGGTGGTGGCGCCCATCCCTCTCCGCGACGGCATCGGCGGCTTCATCTCGGTCCTGGGAGCGGAGGGGGACCTGGGCCAGCTCGCCCGGCTCGGTTGCGCTCGGGGGGCATCGGCCTGCGCCATCGAACTGGACCGCGAGCGGGCCGTCCTCGCCGCCCGTGACGATCTCGAGGGTGAGTTCGCTACCGCGCTCCTCACCGGCGCGTACGGCTCCGAGGCGTCTATGCTGGAGCGGGCGCGCCGGGTCGGCGCGTCGCTGGGTGACGACTCGGTCGTCATGGTGGTGCGGCCGTCGGCGCGCCCCGCTGTTCCCGCCCCCCAGGGTTGGCCCGAGAGCGGCGTCCGCTCGGTCCAGCGCTGGGCGCAGCGGCGCGAGCTGCCGGTGCTCGCCGCTGCTCACCAGGGCGCGGTGGTCGTGATCGCCGGCGCCGGCCTCGGCGACCTCCGGCGGGCGGCCGCGGAGCTCGCCGCCGATTGCCGCTCGGCGGTCGGGGGAGTCCCGCTCGCGGTCGGCATCGGCCGGCCCAAGCACGGGCTCGGCGGCATCCGCACCTCCCACCGCGAGGCCGAACAGGCACTGGGCATGGGGCTCAAGCTCGACGGCGCGACGAGTGTGGTGTCCTTCGCCGACCTCGGCCTCCACCGTCTCCTCTACTCGATGGCCCAGCACCCCGAGGTGCACGAGTTCTATCGGGACAGCATCGGCGCCCTGATGGACTACGACGAGAAGGGGGGAGGGGACCTGCTGCGCACCCTCGACGCCTTCTTCCGGTGCCACGGCTCTCCCACCGAGACCGCTCAGCGGCTCAAGCTGCATCGCAACACCGTCCTCTACCGGCTCCGGCGCATCGAGGAGGTGGGACATCTCCGCCTGAGCGACCCCGATACGCGGCTCAATCTTCAGCTCTGCCTGCGCATTCGGGACGTCCTCCAGGCTTCGGCATGACCGGCGCGGGCAAGCCGGTCGTCCTGCGGGCGTTAGGCATTGCGCCCATCCCGGGACATCCCCCGGTCGGACGCCCAGCCCAGCACCCCCACCCGTCGGCCATCGCCTCGTAACCCGAGGGGGCCGGCGAGCGCCCCACGCTTCTCCTCCTCACGGCCGTTCTCCTGGCCCCCCCCGTTTGATCAGGGGGGCGGGGGGCGGTCCTCGTGCGCCGCGCACAAGAAATCCGGCACTCTTTTGGTGCGCCGCGCACCCTCTCCTCCGCGGGCCAACTCGGATAGGTTGGCGCCGCAGGATCAGGTCTGGCACGGAGATCTTCCCTTGCGACTAATTGCGCGCGTCCGCGCCGGCGGCAGCTTGGCCATCGCCGGAGCCACCTTCCCGCTCGTCACCCATGCCGCCACCCAGACCGCGGCCCAGAGCGCGGGCGTCGCCGTCGACACCGTCTGGGTGATCCTCGCCGGGATGCTGGTCCTCTTCATGCAGGCCGGCTTCGCCATGCTCGAGGTCGGCTTCTCACGGATGAAGAACGTCGGCACCGTGGTGGCCAAGATCATCGTCAACCTTTCGATCAGTTCGATCATGTGGTGGGGCGTCGGCTTTGCCCTCGCCTTCGGCGCCGGGAGCGGTTTTCTCGGCCACCTGATCGGCGGCGGCGCCGGCGCCGGCTTCTTCCCCTCGTTCACACCGGGTTCGACGCTGGATCTCCCCGCCCTTCACGGGTCGGACGTCCCCGCGGCGGCCAAATTCTTCTTTGAGTTCGTCTTCTGCGCCATCTCCCTCGCGATCGTCTGGGGGACGATGCTGGAGCGGACCAAGTTCATCGTCTACGTCCTCTTCGCCATCCCCTTCGCCGGCTTCATCTACCCCCTGATCGCCCACTGGGTGTGGGGCGGCGGTTGGCTGGGGGCCGGCCTCGGCGTCCAGGACTTCGCCGGATCGGGCGTCGTCCATCTCACCGGCGCCACCGCCGGCTTCGCCGGGCTGCTCCT
>PLNE01000239.1:2352-12189 GCA_003141695.1 Candidatus Dormiibacterota bacterium | reverse complement strand
AGGTCATTGCCGAGTATCTCTTTTCTTGTTTAACCCGCATCCGCTGGGCTGGCCCGGGAGCGGTGGCCCGCCTCCCCCGGGGACGCGACGCCCGGCGGTCGCTGGTACCATTCGAACGTTCCGCGCCGAGGTGGTGGAATAGGTAGACACGCTAGCTTGAGGGGCTAGTGGGCGCAAGCTCGTAGGGGTTCGAGTCCCCTCCTCGGCACCATCGCGGGACCTCGCTCCGCCGCTCTGGCAGTGGAAGGCGGAACGAGGGCTTCGCGGCCGGAGGCGCCCATCTCCCGCGGCCCACCGCGGCGACCCTCGCCGGCACCTCGGAGTTGCTCCCCCGTCCTGCCGCGGCCGGCTGAGCTCGCAGCGCGGGCCCGTCGCCCGGTCCCGGCAGCTCACCGTCGTCCGGCGTCGGGGGCGTGCCGGGATGTGGGCTGCACCGTGGGTGGCATAGTGGGGACCATGACCNNCTGCGCACCCCGGCGCGGGTGGCCGAGAGCCTGCGCTTCCTCACCCAGGGGTACGGCGTCGACGTCCGGGACGTCATCCGCGACGCCGTCTACGCCGAGCCCTACGAGGAGATGGTGCTGGTCCGCGACGTCGAGGTCTACAGCCTCTGCGAGCACCATATGCTCCCCTTCTACGGCCGGGCCCACATCGCCTACATGCCGCGCGGCCGCATCGTCGGGCTGAGCAAGCTGCCCCGGGTCGTCGACGTCTTCGCCCGCCGCCTCCAGGTGCAGGAGCGGCTCACCACCCAGATCGCCGAGGCGCTCGACGAGGCGCTCCACCCCTACGGCGTCGCCGTGGTGATCGAGGCCTTTCACCTCTGCATGATGATGAGGGGCGTCCAGAAACAGAACAGCCAGACGGTGACCTCGGCGCTCACGGGGGTCTTCCGGAGTGATCCCAAGACGCGGTCGGAGTTCCTGGAGCTGATCGGCCGTCGCCCGAGCTGACCCGCGATGACCACCACGGTCCGGACCCCGACCCGCAGGACCCGCCAATCTGACGACGATTCGCGCGCCCGCCTCCCCGCGCTCAGCGCGCTGGCCGACGACGCGCTGGCCGAGCTGGTCGGCACCCTGGGTGAGCCTCCCTGGAGGGCGCGGCAGCTCCGCCGGGCCGCCTGGCAGCCCTTCGTGGCGTCCCTCGACGACATCCGGCAGCTCCCGGCGGGCCTGCGCGAAGGCCTCGCCGCGCGCCTGCGCTTCATCTCCGCGATCGTCGCCTCCGAGCGGCTCGCTGACCGTGGCACCACCATCAAGCTGCTCTGCGGTCTCGACGACCAGCTGACTGTCGAGACGGTTGCCATGGAGAGCCCTCCCCGGGGGGGCAGCTCCCGCCGCGCGACCGTCTGCGTCAGCACCCAGGTCGGTTGCGCCATCGGCTGCCCCTTCTGCGCCACAGGCAGAATGGGTTTGCGGCGCAGCTGCACGCCGGCCGAGGTGGTCGACCAGGTGCGTCTCGCCGGCCAGGCGCTGCACCGCCACGGGCTGGGCCCGGTCACGCACGTGGTCTACATGGGCATGGGCGAGCCGCTCGCCGCCTACGAGACGACGGTGGCGTCGCTGCGCGCCCTGGCCGTCCATGGTGGGATCAGCCCGCGCCGCATCACGGTCTCGACGAGTGGTGTCGTCCCCAGCATCCGGCGGCTGGCCGCGGAGGGGCTCCCGGTGACCCTGGCGATCTCGCTGCACGCCGCCACGGACGAGCTGCGCGACCGGTTGGTGCCGATCAACCGGGCGCATCCGCTGGATGCGCTGGTCGCTGCCGCAGGCGCCTACGGGCGCGTCACCGGACGGCGGCTCAGCCTGGAGTGGTGCCTGATCGGAGGCGTCAATGACGGTCTCGACCAGGCCGCCGGGCTGGTGCGGATCGCCCGGCGTCTCCGCGCCCACGTCAACGTGATCCCGATGAACCGCATCGAGGGGAGCCCCTGGGGGCCCCCGCCGGCGGACGTGAGCCGGGCCTTCCTGCGCCACCTCTCCCAGGCGGCGCTCACCGTCACCGTGCGCGACACCCGGGGCGGCGAGGCGGATGCCGCCTGCGGCCAGCTCCGCGCCTCACTGGAGCCGCGCCGGCAGCTGCGCCCTGACGGGACCCTCGGCCCGCAGCGCTCGGCGCAGCGCGGGCCTGACGAGATCCGGGCCCCCGCCGGGCGCGACTCCGGACGGCGGCCCCCGCTGGGCAATGGGGCCCAGCTTCCGCGTGCAGATCAAGGAAGCGAGAAGCGCAGGGAGCGAGCGCACCGAGGTGCGTGACCGACCGAGCATCGGAGCTGACGCCGAGCTGGGCGCGCTGGGCGCCGCCGCTACCGGGGCTGCTTGGCGGCGGTGCGTATGCAGCGGGTGCAGAGGGTCGTCTTGACCCACGTTTTGCCGGTGAGCACCCGGGTCGACTGCAGGTTGGGCATGAAGCGGCGGCGGGTGTGGACCTTGGAATGGCTGACATTGTTGCCAGCCATCGGGCCCTTGCCGCAGCGGTCGCATCTCTGGGACATGGTGGGTCTGACTTCCTGAGTGACCGGAGCGGCATCTGGGCCGGCCCCGGCGGCATACTTAGCAACCCATGCCCGGGCATGGCAAGCCAGGCATCGGATCCCGGCGAGAATAGCACAGAGACGGTGCCGCATCTGGTGGGAGAGACGTGACGAGCAGGCAGCGGACGGCTGGGCCCCTGGGTCACACCGCGGGGCTGGGCCGCATCGAGGTCTCGCCGCGGGTGGTGGCCTCGATCGTGGGCCATGCCGCGGGCGAGTGCTATGGGGTCGTGGGCATGGCGGCCCGCGGCCTGCGCGACGGGATCGCCGAGCGGCTCAATAGGGAGACCGTCCACCGCGGCGTCGAGGTCGAGGCCCGGGACGGCGGCCTGGTCATCGACCTCTACATCATCGCCCAGTACGGGACCCGCATCAGCGAGGTCGCCCACAACCTGATGAGCGCGGTCAAGTACGAGGTCGAGAGGACCCTCGGCCTGGACGTCATCGCGGTCAACGTCAACGTTCAGGGGATCCACCTGGAAGAGGGTGATGACCGGCGCTGAGGATGCGGAGGCCGCCAACTCGCGCGAGCCGCTTCGGGAGATCGACGGGGACACCCTCCTCGCCGGGCTGCGCAGTTCGCTGGCGTGGCTCCAGGCCAACCAGGAGCAGGTCAACGAGCTGAACGTCTTCCCCGTCCCCGACGGCGACACCGGCTCCAATATGTACCTGACCATGCGTTCGGCGGTCGAGGACGCCCAGGCGGCTCCGATGCTCTCGTCAGCCGCCTCGGTGATGCGGGCCGCCGCCCACGGCTCCCTGATGGGGGCCCGGGGCAACAGCGGGGTCATCCTCTCGCAGATCTTCCGGGGCTTTGCCCAGGGGGTCGGGGACCGGGAGAGGCTGGACGCCCCCGCGGTCGCCGCCTGCCTCAGCGAGAGCGCCCGGGTCGCCTACAAGGCGGTGATGAAGCCGACCGAGGGGACCATCCTCACCGTGATCCGCGAGGCTGCCGACGCCGCCCAGCGAGCCGCAGCGAGCTCCTTCGACATCCGCGCCATCCTCGACGAGACGGTCCGGGAGGCCCACGCGGCCGTGGAGCGGACGATTGACCAGCTCGCTGTCCTTCGCGAGGCCGGGGTCGTCGATGCCGGCGGCTTTGGCCTAGCGGTGATCCTCGAGGGCCTGACCCGCTCCGTCGAGGAGCGGGAGGGGGCGGTCCGCCGGCCCCGGCTGGTGGGGGAAAGGCGTAGTGGCGAGCCGAGGGTGCGCCGGCCCGACGAGCCCAGCGTGGTGCCGGACGAGGAGGGTGTCGAGCTCCCGACCGGGAGGGCTCCTGCGGCTCCGCGGGCCGCGACCGGCCGCCGTCGAGGCGCGGCCGCCGTCGCCCAGCGCGACGAGGGCTGGGGTTACTGCACCGAGTTCATGATCAGCGGCCCGGGGCTGGACGTCGACGCCATCCGGGCCGAGCTGGGCGGTCTCGGGGAGTCCAGCCTGGTCGTGGGTGATGCCGACCTGGTCCGCGTGCACATTCACACCGCCGATCCCGCAGCCCTCATCGGCATCGCGGCGCAGCGGGGCGGCCTCTCCAACCTCAAGGTCGAGGACATGACGGCGCAGCACCACGAGATCCTGGAGCGCGCCGCCCGGACCGAGGCGGCCGAGCCGCCCCTTCCCGAACGCCGGGCCGCCGAGCAGACCGCTGGCTCCGCGCCGGCTGTGGGGGCCGGACGTCCGGGTGTCGCCGCTCATGGCCCGGGTCTCGCCGCCGCGGCGACCCTCCAGCCCTCGGCCCCCGCGCGCCCCTTCGCGGTGGTCGCGGTGGCCCCGGGCGAGGGCTTCCAGGAGATCTTCCGCAGCCTCGGGGCCGACGCCGTCGTCGAGGGTGGTCAGACCATGAATCCTTCGACCCAGGACCTCCTGTCGGCCGTTCGCGCCACGGGAGCGCCCTCGGTGGTGATCCTCCCCAACAACGGCAACGTGATCATGACCGCCGAGCAGGTGCAGCACCTGGCCGAGGGCATCGACGTGCGGGTCGCCCCGTCACGCAACGTCCCGCAGGGCATCAGCGCCATGCTGGCCATCGATCCGGGCGTCGACGGCACCGTCAACGCACGCCGGATGACCGAGGCCATGCCCCGGGTGTCGGCGGTCGAGGTGACCCGCGCGGTGCGCGACAGCACGGCGAACGGCTTGCGCATCGCCGCCGGCGACGTCATCGCCCTGGTGGACGACGAGATCGTCCAGGCCGGTGACGATGAGGTCGGGGTCATCGAGGCCGTGCTCCGCAACCAGGAGACGCCGCCCGAGCTGGTCACCGTCTACTGGGGCGCCCAGGTCGACGAGGCCGCTGCAGCCGCGGTGGTCAAGGCCCTACGCGACGCCTTCCCGGACACCGAGTTTGAGCTGCACCGGGGCGGCCAGGACCACTACCCCTACATCCTCTCCCTGGAGTGATGGGCGGGGCTGTCCGGCAGTCTGGATCAGGAGACGGGCCTCAGGGCAGCAGGCGGTCAGGGGACCCGTTGAAGCCGACTTGGACTGAGAAGGTGTCGCCGGCCGTCGCATTGGGGTCGACGTAGTACTCGAGGTTCCAGTACTGGCTCCAGCACGCGGCCTGGGAGAGTCCGTTGCAGGTCGGGCTGGTGCTGGTGGTGTTGAGCGAGCCCGGCACGCTGATCCTCAGCTGGACCCACTGGCCGTTGTAGACGGCGGACCCATTCGAGGCCGAAGTCTCGAAGCAGGCTGTGGCTAGCCCGTTGGGGCAGGCTCCCGTTCCCCACGCGGAGTTGACATTGCCGCCCGCGTTGGTCCCAATGGTGTTCCCCAATGCGGTCAGCGTTGCCGTCGCCCATGTGCCGTCCGGCTGCTGGATGCCGACGTACGCCTGCTTGCTGCCAGACCCCGTGAAGCTGACGTCACCGATGTCGAAGAGGTCGACGTCGATAGTCTGCCCTGCGTAAGAAGGATCGAGCTGGAACAGTGGTATGGAGAAGGAGGCCGCGCTGCTACCGGAGCTGATCGGGGTGTAGACGGTCATGTCGCCCATAGCCGAGATGGCGCAATTGGTGCATGTTGAGCTGGGGGCGTGCACGACCTGCACCGCGTAGCCCTTGTGGGCCTTTGACTGCCCGTTGGATTGAGTCGTGCCTGATGTGCCGGTTTGCGGCGCGGTGGTCTGGCAGGTGCTCGTGGTGCAGGTTGGCGCGCCGTTCCATTGGAGTGTGTCGACCTCGAGACGCCAGTACATGTTCGCACCACCGGCGGGGTTGGGATTGTGCAGGTAGCTGGTGGCAGGGAACGAGTCGCAGAAGAGGTTGGTATCGTTCTGGTTGGTGGGCGCGTAATGGGTTGCCGAGATCCACTCGTGGTACACGCTCGGAGTCCACCCGGTTACTGGAGTCTGGCTGGTCGAAACGTTTGTGGTGCAGTCAGACGGCGTCCCCACTCCTGCGGTTGGCGGCCAGTAGTAGTAGCTCTGAGCGGGCGGGGTCTGGCCCGTGAGGCCGGTGGCATTGAACGGATAGAAGATCTCCTGGCTGACCGGGACGTCGGCCAGCTGGGAGGACGCTGTCGGTTCCTGGAAGAGCGTGTACGACATGGCGGAGTAGTCGGTGTCGGTCGTGCTGCCGTTGGTGAGGCTGCTGTCGTCCTCATGGTAGGTGTAGTCGCCAGCGGTCTGGTCGTGGCTGTCCGGCGCGAAGCTCGGGTTGTAGATCTGGACGTCCGCGGTCTGCTGGGGGGGAACCGTGACCAGGTAGCTGTATCCACCCGTGTAGTTGAGCGCGAGATTGGAGTCTCCGGACTCCGTGGGGTAGTACTGCTCGGTTTGAGCAATCGGGCTGATCAGGAGTTTGTCCGGAGGGCTCGACGCATCGCACGACGTGCCGTTGGGCCCGCAGGAGGTCGGCGCCTCATCCTTAGGCGTCGGTGTGAAGGCATCGCCCTCCGACCGCGGGTTCCCCCAGCCCTCGGTGCGCTCAAAGTAGAAGTTGGATCCCCCACTGCCCAGCCCGGAGGTGAGTGTGGAGCAGTACCCGTTTGGAGGTACGCCATTGCACGTGGTAGCGCCGTCGGTGCCGAGCGTGGTGCCCTGCAGGCTCCCGGGCTGACCGAGGCTCACGGGGGGGAGGTACTCCGCGGTCGCGCTCTCGGTCACGGGGTGCGAGCCAAAGCCGAGCAGGGAGAGGAAGGTCACCGGAACTTGGACGGTCACGGACACCTTGAGCTCGTTGGTGGTCGGCTGGGACACCGTGACGCACGTCTGGCCGGGCTGGCTGCAGTCGCTGGCAAACCCGTTGCGAGCCGCCTCGACATATGCGGTGTTCCACGCGTCCGTCGTGTCACCGGGGAGGTAAGCGACCCCGGCCAGAGCAGCGGCAGCTGCTGCGCGTTCGACCTGGTCGCTGCTCAGGTAACTCATACCGGCGTCTACGGCCAACCCAGCTATGACGAGAAGCAGGACGGACATCAGCGCGAAGAGAAGCATGACCTGGCCGCGCGCCGCCTGGCGCGCGTGGCGAATCGAGCGAGGCCTCATGGCAGTCGTCACTCCACTGGGGCAAGCCGGACGACAGTGTATTGGCTGTCCGTTTGCGTGAACAGAGAGAGGGTGGGAGAGGTGTACTTGTAAACGATGCGGACGCCGAGCTCCGACTCGTCGGGATGCGTCTGGTCGCGCTGGGCCAGTGTGAAGCAGTTGAGGGGCGTGGTGGTGCAGTTGCTGCTGTAAGTGGTCGGCACGGTGATGCTGCCGCCACTGATGTGGTAGACGTTGATCGGTTCGGGGGCGGTATAGGCTCCGTTGTTGGGGGGGCATGTGCCGGCTGAGAAGGTGCAGCCGTTGGCGCCGCTCGGCTCGTAGATGTCGATCTCCTCGACCACCGCGTTGGGCATCTGCCCGGTGACGACGGGGAGCATCTGCTGGATGATCTCCTGATCAACGGAGCAGGGATTGGCGGCCACCGGGGTGAAGCTGCCACTGGTCTGGCAGGTGGCCAGTATTTCGGTGTTGGTGGCATAGCCGGCGTTGCCCAACTCGGCCGCGTACCGGGCGCCGGCTCGAGTCGCCTGGAGGGCGGTCTGGGTGTCGCCGATCAGATCGGCGGCGGTCCACGAACCGAGGAAGAGAAGAACCATCAGCGGGAGGATGATCGCGAGCTCGACCATCGCCTGGCCACTGCGCCGCGTGGAGCGAATCATTGCTGCGGCTCCAGTCGGAAGACGTTGCTCGTGGTCATCTGAATACTGCCGGTGGTTCCGATTAGAGAGAAGTTGAAGGTGATGGCGAGGCGCGCGAAATCGGGACCGTTGATGCCGTCGACAGTGCGGTCAATCGCACGCCAGGGCAAGACGCCTCCACTGTTGAGAGTGGCACCCGCGACGTTGTAGATGTCTTCGCAGGCCAGATTCGAGAACGGTCCACAATTGTCGGTGGGGTCGTCAATGAAGGTTCCGTTGGACTCGGTTTCCTTCCAGACAACGATCTGGACGACCTTGACGAGTGGCGCGGAGGTAATGCCCGCCTGGTACATGCGACATATCGCCACCTCGTCGGCCGTTGTCGTTTGCGTGGAGTTGGGGCAGTAGCCCGTGGGGAAACCGACACAGAGGCCCCCGTTCGCCACGGGGCAGTTACCCTCCTCGGAGATCGTCGCCACCCCGATGTCGGCGGCGTGCTCGACCGCAGAGCGCCCGTAGAGGAAGAAGCCGGCGTTGACGATGGAGAAGACCAGGAAGAAGAAGAGGCCGCCCACCAGGGCAAACTCCACGGCGCCCTGACCCGACTGTCCCGGGCGCTTCCCCCTGCTCTGGGGCTGGGCGATCCACCGCACTCTTGTCTGTCCTCACTCCGGGGCGACACGACACGCGCACCTGGTGGCGCGAATTGAGAGTGTACCGAATGACGCGGTTGGTGTATCAGACGTCGCTGATCTGTTACGAAAATGTGGAGACGGGCNNGTGGCCGACGCCCAGGGCCGGCAGATGGGCCGGATCGTGAACCTTCCGACCGCCTGCTGGCCGGACACCCCGATCGCGGAGCTCCCCGGGGTGGGGCCGGCGCAGGGCCAGCGGCTCCTCCGGCTCGGGATCGCAACCGTCTCCGACCTGCTCCTCCACCTGCCCCGCCGCTACGAGGACACCCGGCACCTGGTGCCGCTCGGGGAGCTGCGCGCGGGGCAGGTGCAGACCTCCCGGGTCCGGGTCCGGGAGGTGCGCGGCCACCCCAGCCCGCAGCGGCGGATGCCGCTGGTGGAGGCCACCCTGGAGGACGGGAGCACCCGGGTCGGCGCCATCTGGTTCAACCAGCCCTATCTCGCCAAGCAACTGCGGCCCGGCATGGAGATCCTGGTGAACGGGAAGGTGATCAGCAGCCTCCACGGGCTCACCTTCCAGAACCCCAGGTTCGAGCGGGTGAGCGCGGACCCCCAGCATGTCGGACGCCTGGCCGCCGTCTACCCGGAGACCGACGGGGTCACCTCCAAGTACCTCCGGGCCCTGATCGGCCGCGTCTTCCCCGTCACCGAGCTGATGCCCGACCGCCTGCCCCCCGAGGTCCGCGAGGCCGAACGCCTGATGCCGATGGGGGAGGCGCTCCGCCAGGTGCACCTCCCCGACGACGAGAACCTGGCGGCGGCAGCCCGGGAGCGCCTCGCCTTCGAGGAGCTCTTCCTCATCCAGATGGCGGCGGACCGCGCCCGGCGACGCCGGCTCAGCTCGACCGGGGTGGTCGTCCCCTACGACGTCGAGCTGGCCCGCGCCTTCTCGGCGAGCCTTCCCTTCCGCCTGACCGATGGACAGCGCATCTCCGCCCACCAGGTGCTCACCGATCTCGCCGAGCCCGGGCCGATGAACCGCCTGCTCCAGGGCGACGTGGGTAGCGGCAAGACGGTGGTGGCCGCGATGGCGGCGCTGATGACCTGCCGCGCCGGCTTCCAGTGCGTGGTCATGGCCCCGACCGAGATCCTGGCCCGCCAGCACTTCGTGACCCTGGAGGCGCTGCTCGTCCCCCACGGCCTAGCGCCGCGCCTCCTGCTCGGCAGCACCGGGGCCCGAGCCCGGCGGGAGATCCTGGAGGGGCTGGCGGCCGGTCACGATCCCCTGGTGGTCGGCACCCACGCGCTCATCGAGGACGACGTCGTCCTCAACGATCTCGGCCTGGTGGTGGTCGACGAGCAGCACCGATTCGGGGTGGCCCAGCGCCAGCGCCTGCGGCTCAAGGCCCGGGCCATGCCCAACTTCCTGGCCATGACGGCGACCCCGATCCCGCGCTCGCTGGCGCTGACGGTCTACGGCGACGTGGACGTCATCGAGTTGCGCGAGATGCCCCCGGGGAGGCTGCCGGTGGAGACCCGGGTGGT
>PLNE01000239.1:0-2244 GCA_003141695.1 Candidatus Dormiibacterota bacterium | reverse complement strand
ACCTCGGTGGTCGAGGTGGGGGTCGACGTGCCCAACGCCACCGTGATGATCGTCGAGGGGGCGGAGCGGTTTGGCCTGGCCCAGCTCCACCAGCTGCGCGGCCGGGTGGGCCGCAGCGCGGAACAGGCCTTCGCCTATCTGCTGCCCCCGCCGTTCCGCGAAGTCAATGAGCGCACCCTGCGCCGTCTGCAGGCGCTGGAGCAGTACACCGAGCTGGGAAGCGGCTTTGCCATTGCCATGCGCGACCTGGAGATCCGCGGCGCGGGCAATATCCTGGGCGTGCGGCAGCACGGCTTCATCTCGGCCGTGGGGTTCGAGCTCTACTGCAGGCTCCTCGAAGAGACGGTAAAGGAGCTGCGCGGCGAGGCAAAGCCCGCCGAAAAGGAAAAAGAGCTCACCCTCGACATCCCACTCGAGGCGTTTATCCCCACCGATTATGTTGAAGACGGCGGCGCCCGCATCGCGGTGTACCAGGAGCTGTCGGCCGCGCAATCGCCGTCCGACGTTGACGAAGTGGAACATGAAATCGCCGACCGTTTCGGCCCCATGCCCGAAAGCGTGCTATCGCTTCTGCTGCTCATGAAAATCAAGGTGCTCGGCCGCGCCGCGGGCTGCGTGAGGTTGAGCATAGCGCCTGACGGGACGTTTTGCATGTCCCTCGGGGGCGAGGCCGGGGCCGTGCGCGACGCCATCGGGCGCATCTTTTCAAAAACGAAGCGGCATTTCGAGATCGTGAGCGGCGACCCGGTGCAGCTGCGGACCTCCCTGTCGGCGAAAACCATCCGGGAGCAGGCGCTGGAGGCGAGGGATGTGCTTGCCGCGCTCGCATAAAGCGCGTGGATTTATGCAAGACCATCATGTATTTTTTTTCACACAATATGAAAACAAAGAGCCATGCAATCCGCGCCGCCGCCGCGATCGCGTGCGCCGCGCTGTGCTGCGCCGGCTGCAAAAGCCGGCCCGCGAGCCCGGAGGTCGCACGGGTCGGCTCTTCGGTGCTGACGCTTGACGAATTGTACAAGAGCATCCCCCCCGAATACAGCGATTTCATCACCCGCGAGCAGGTCGTGAATTACGTCAAGCAGTGGGTCGACAACAAGATCCTGTACCACGAGGCGCTCAGGCTCAAAATAGACAAAGAAGAAACCATGCGCGCGCGGCTGCGGCGCACGAAGGAAGACCTGCTCTGCGCCGAGCTGGTCAGCCGGAGCGCCGTCCCCCTGCAGGACATCCGCGTCCCGGACAGTCTCATAGAAAAATATTACAGCGAGAACAAGGCCAGGTTCGTGCGGGAGAAAAACGTCGCGAAATACCTGCAGATCGTCTGCGACGACATGGCCGCGGCCAAGAAGGTCCGCGCGCTCGTGACGCAAGACAATTTCCTGTTTCTCGCCTCCCAGTATTCCAAGGTGCCGCCGCCCGACGTCCGCAACATCCCCTATGTAAAGCTCGACGAAATCCCGCCCGAGCTTGCCCAGGAAGTGTCCGCCACCGCGGTAAACGGGACCACCGGCGCCATCAAGACCGGGATCGGCTGGTGCATCGTGCGCGTGCTCGACAAGCAGCCCAAAGGGACGCTCTGCCAGCTTGCAGAGGTAAAAGACGATATCACGAACATCCTCGCGGGGACGATGCAGAACGCCGCGCTCGAGCGGCTCATCTCGTCGCTGCGCAACAAGATGATCGTCGAGACCCACCTCGAAATAATCGCGGACCAGCGCAAAAGCGCCCCTGCGGAGGGCGCCGTGCCGAAAACGGCAGACACGCTGCCCGATACCGCATCGCCGGAAATCAAGGAGTGATACCGTGAGCATGAAAACGGCAGTTTTAATGGTGTTCCTGGCAGGGGCGGCGTCCTTTGCCGCAGAACGGCTCGACGGCATTGCCGCGGTCGTTGGCGATTCGGTGGTCCTGCTTTCGGAACTCGACGCCTATATCGTGGCGCGCCAGAGCACCGCGGGCGAAAAGCCGGACACCGCCGGCTTCAAGCGCCTGAGAAAACAGTACCTCGGAGACCTGATAGACGGGAAGGTGCTCATCGTCCACGCGGCCAGGGATTCCACCATCGTGGTGAAGGAGACCGAGGTGGACCAGGCGGTAAGCGGCCATATCGCGCAGATCCTTCAGCAAAACTCCATGACCATGGACGTGCTCGAGCACGAGCTCCGCGACAAATACGGCATGGGCGTCACCAAGTTCAGGGCGCAGCTCCGCGGCCAGGTGCAGGAGCAATTGATAAAACAG
>PLNE01000076.1:53244-77152 GCA_003141695.1 Candidatus Dormiibacterota bacterium | reverse complement strand
CCAACCCGGCCATCCTGGCTCGCAAGGACGGCGCTCGGCAGTCGCTCACCATCCCGCTCCGGCCCGCGCATTGGGGTGCCTACTCCCTCGGGACGGTCCACCTGCGCGCCTTCGACGACTTCCGGCTGCGCCGGTTCGAGGCGCGGGTGCGCGCCGACGTGGTGGTCCGCGCCTACCCCGCAACGGAGAGGCTGCGCTCCCTCATTCGACCGCTCCGCACCCACGTCTATGCCGGCAGCCGGGTCGCCGCCCAGAAGGGGGAGGGGATCGAGTTCGCCGACCTCCGTCCCTACGTCTCGGGCGACCGGGTGCGCAGTGTTAACTGGCGGGCTTCGGCACGTCGCGGTGAGCTCTGGGTCAACCAGCGGCATCCCGAGCGCAACGTCGACGTCGTCCTCCTGCTCGACACCTTCGCCCACGCCGGGCCGGCCGGTGAGGGCACCCTGGAGCAGATGGTGCGGGGTGCCTCGTCGCTCGCCTCGGCCTGGCTCCGCGACCGCGACCGCGTCGGCGTCATCGCCTTCGGCGGCACGCTGCGCTGGCTCGAGGTCGGCGATGGCCCGCGCCACGCCTACCGGCTGATCGACGCTCTCCTCGACACCCAGGTCGTCTTCAGCTATGCGTGGAAGGGGGCCGACCTGGTCCCGGTACGGCTGCTGCCCCCTCACGCTCTGATCGTCGGCATCACGCCGCTCCTCGACCGCCGGCTGGTGACCGCCCTCTTCGACCTGCATGGCAGAGGCTGCGACGTCGCCGTCATCGAGCTGGGCCCCGACGCCCACAGCGCCCCTCCCGCATCCGAGCCGGCCGCTCTCGCTCGGCGGATGTGGCGGCTGGAGCGCGAGACGCAGCGCGCGCGCTTGCTCCAGGCCGGGATCGGCGTCGCGTCGTGGACCGAGGGCGATCCCCTGGAAGCGGTCGTGATGGAGGTGGAAGGGTGGCGACGCCGCGCCCGGCTCCGCGTCCGCTGATCCCGGCCCTCTGCGCGGTCGCGCTGGCGGTGGTGGTGGCGGCGGCCGGCGTCCTGCATGCGGATGCGGATGCCGAGAACGGCGTGCTGGTGGCGGTGGTCGTGGCGGTGGGCATCGCCGGGCTCCTGGCCACGGTCGTTGCGGTGGCATTCGCCATGCCCGGCGTGGTGGGCTGGGCGGTGGCGCTGCTGGCCGCCCAGTACGCGAGCGCGGTGATCGGGGGTGGGGCTTCGGTCGATGTCCTCGCGCCGCTCGTCGGCATAGGGCTCCTGCTCGTCGCCGAGCTCTCCCACACAGCCTGTGAATGGCGGGGACCGCACGCCGTGGACGCCTCGGTCGAGCTCCGCCGTTGGGGCCGCCTGACCGCTGCCGGTGCGGCGGGGGCGCTCGCGGGTGGAGGGGCGCTGGCGCTGGCCGCGGCGGTGCCCGGGTCGGTGCCCGGGCTGCTGGTGGGCGCCGCCGGCGTGGTGGGACTGGTGGGCCTCGCCACCTGGCTCCGCCACACGACGTCAGGGGAAGCGCCGCACGTCGCGTGACGCCCGGGTGGGACGCGCCGGCCCCGTGACTGCTGGGGAGATGCGAGCTGGGCCGGCCGCTCAGGGTCGCTCGAGGACCTTCCCGGTGCGGGTGACCACCAGGTCGAGGGTCACCTCGCGCGACGCGATGCCGAAGGGGATCGGAGACACCCGCGCGCTCACCGTGTAGTGCATGGTGCCGCTGGCGTCGATGCGCTCGGCGCACGTGGTCTGGCCCACGGCGGCGAAGTCGCTGACGTTGTCCAGCCCGCACCCGGTCTCGAGCGTCATGGCGGCATCGAAGTCATGGGCAGTGAACGGCTTGAAGTTGCGGTTGAGGCTGGCGGGCAGCGGGAGGTTGGGGTCGCCCCAGACGAACGCATCGGTGCCGTTCCAGCAGACATAGGCGCGCAGCCCTACGGTGCCCCCGAACTCGGCGCCGATCATCGTGCCTCCGCCGAACTCGTGGCACGTCCAATCGGACACTGGACCGCTGCCACTCACCGAGATGGAGCCATGCGCCACGGACTGGGGGGGACCCCAGGTGACGGCGAGCAGCCAGGCGGCGACGATGGCGGGGAGCAGCAGCCACGCCACCCACCGCCGCTGACCTCCCTGCCCTCTGCCGGCAGCGATGCCGTCAGGCTCCGCTGTGCCGACCTCCCACCAGGCGACCACACACGTCGGCAGCATGATCAGCAGCTCGGCTATCACCACCAGGATTCGCCCGGCGATCCCGCTGTCGATAGCGGCGCCGGGTGCGCCCCCCGAGCCGCCGCTCGTGACCGCCACCAGCGAGAGGAACCAGACCAGCCACAGCAGGAGGACCGCCATCCCGATCCCGCGGAAGCCGCGCCGGTGGGCGAGGTCCCGGAGGGCGGTCTGCCGCTCGTCGAGCCCCGAGCCACGCCGCAAGGCGAGCCACGCCGTGGCCTGGAGCAGGAGGATGTCGAGCCCGGCGAGGGTCACCACCACGACGATGCCGAAGCCGTGCAGGGGCAGCGCCGACGCGAGCAGTGCGGTGAGGGCTGCCGCTGCCATCACCAGGATCTGACGCTGGGTGAGCGTCATCCGTGTATCTCCACGTGACCGTTCCTGTCGATGATGACCTGAACCGTCACATGCCGGCTGAGAAATGGCAGCAGCTCAGGAGACACGGTGGCGCTCCAGGTCACTGTGAGAGTGCCGTCGAGACCCGTGGTGGTTATCGGGGTGCACTGCTCGGTGGTGACGGCGACTAGTGCACCCGACCAGCAGTTCGGGTAGTAGGTGGAGCTGCTTCCGGGCGGCGTGGAAGCTCGGTGGCCGTCCCAGCACGCGTCCGCGAAAACGGGGAGTTCGGCGGACACGCCCCAGCCCGCGTACACCGTGGACATGAAGCTGCCGCACGGAGGCGAAGTGACTTGCTCATCGCCGGCCCCGGGGGCCCCGGGAGTGCCGCTCACCTGTGGCGGGGGTGCAGGCGGGAAGGTGTTCACCACCGCCGAGTTGTGCACTGGAAGCACCACCACGCCGACCGACGCCAGGAAGGGCAGGGCGAAGACCGTCACGACCAGGGCGACCGCGACACGGGCCTGCACGTTGGCGGCTCGGGATCGTGCCGGCGCGTCGGGCTCCGGCGGAGGCGGCGCGGGCTCGATGACGGCCAGCACCATGCCGGGAAGGACAAAGAGCAGCTCCAGGAAGACGAGGACGCCGCCGCTCCCGAGCACGTGCTCCGTCCACGTCCTGCTCTGCGTCGAGACCACGTCGGCGAGCAGGAGCGCCCCGACGATGACGGCGAAGACCGGATAGGCGAGGCGGTGCGCGCGATTGCGGAGCGCCTCCTGGCGCTCATCCACGGAGCCGTCCGGCGCCGTGGCCATCCGCTCCGTCGCACGTCCGAGGGCGATGTTGAGGAGCACGAGGAAGAGCAGCAGGAGCACGGTCGCGGAGCCGAGCTGGGCCCCAGGGGACGAGGTGGCGACGACACCCACGCAGTCGGCCGCGATGGCCACGACCACGCCACGGCGGATGGCGCGCCGGCCCAGCCAGCTGCCGGGCTCCCGGCGGACGCCCGCCACCACTCCCCAGGTGACGAAAAGCAGCACGAGGTAGCCGAGTGTCGGCAGGATCGACGGGATATCGCTCCCGACGGCGGCGCCGAGGGTCACGATCACCAGCACGAGAAGGGCGACGGCCAGCGCCAGCAGCCCGGCGGGGCCCGGGCGTTTGGCGACGAGCCGACGGCGGCGCGGTTCACGGACCGGGGTTGCGCTCAAGGCCGGCCCCCCTTCGCGGTTTCGTCCGGGGTGGAGGCCGGAGCCGGCGGGGTGGCGTCCGGCTGGCGCTGGCGTCCGTACAGCTCCTCGCTCATGGGGCGGAGGGGAGTGCGCGAGAAGATCGCCTCGATGGGGAGTCCGAAGACTTCGCTGAGCCGGAAGGCGAGCTCCAAGCTCGGGTTGTAGTCGCCCCGCTCAAGGTAGCCGATGGTCTGGTGGTTGACCCCGACCAGGTCGGCGAGGGCCTGGCGCGAGAGGCCCCGCTCCAGGCGGAGCACGGCGATCCGGTTGTGCAGGCGAGGCGCCCCGCCGCCATCGGATGTGTTCTCGCGACCTTCCTTACCGACCATCGGAGAGAGTGTTGTATATTGACAACATTCTGTCAAGTTTCAATGACGTGCAGGCCGGGAAGGGAGGCCTTAAGAGAATCAGAAAACTCTTCGTGACGAAATATTCGTGACGAAGGATCTTGAAAGAGCGTTGGGCCCCGCGTGGGGTCCGGGCGAGCGCCCGCGACGCCGGCGTTCTGACCGGGGCCGGCCTGACCGTCACGCTTCCGTGAAGGCGCGCATCGGGGGATCACACCGGGCCTGCGGTCGTGGAGTTCCTTTGACATTTGACGCGTTTGCCCCACAGCAGGCCCATCGGTCGGCGGATAATCTCCCCAGCGAGCACGCGGCCCTCGCAGATGAGGCGTCACCGGGAGTGGGACCTGCGGATCGATCGAGGCGCAGGGCGTGTTGTGGGTCGGACCGCGGCATCGGGGTTGGGGATGACCCGATGCGGCCCCGCGCCCAACGCGGCGGGACTCAGACGGCGGGCTGGTCTGGCCTGAGCCGGAGCTCGTAGCGAATGTGCCAGCGTCCGGGCGCGTGCTCCTCCGGCGGCCCACACTGGAAGCCCATCGCCTCGTAGAGCCGGCGGGCCGTCGCCATCTCGGGAAGGGTGCCGAGGGTGAGACGGCTCTTCCCCGCCGAGCGGGCCAGCGCGGCCGCCCCCTCCATCAGGGCACGTCCGGCACCCCGCCCCTGGGCCGCGGGAGCAACGCCGAGCATGCGCAGATGAGCTTCGCCCGGCGCCAGCTCCTGCGCCGGGTCGAGTTTGGTATCCAGCTCCACCGTGATCGAGCCGAGGACCTGGCCGCCGTCGACCGCCACCAGGACGGTGGTGCGCCCGGTGCGCCCGGCCACGTCGGCGACCACGTCGAGGTACTCCGAGTCGGCCTCGCCCATCAGCCCCGCGAAGCCGGCGCGGGTCTGACGTCCGGCCTCGGCGTACTCCTCGGGCCGTACCGGGCGGACGACGATCCCGACGGGCACCCGAGCCCCTCTCCGGGATGACCCTTGCCCCATGCCGGCCGGTGGCCGGACCGACGATCCCGTCACTTCTCGGGGATCATCTCGAGGGAGGCGGAGTTGATGCAGTAGCGCTTCCCGGTCGGCCCCGGCCCGTCGTCGAAGACGTGGCCCAGGTGGCCCCCGCAGCTCCGGCAGACCACCTCGGTGCGGGTCGTCCCGTGACTCTTGTCGACATGGAAGTCCACCGCTTCCAGGTCCGCCGGCTCGGTGAAGCTCGGCCAGCCGCTTCCGGAGTCGAACTTGGTATCCGAACGGAACAGCTGGGCCCCGCAGCCGGCGCAGTGGTAGGCGCCGGTGTCGTGGTTCTGCCAGTAGCTTCCCGTGAAGGCTCGCTCGGTCCCCTTCTGCCGCAGGACGGAGTACTGCTCGGGGGAGAGCCGGGCTCGCCACTCGGCCTCGGTCAGGTTCATGGGACGGGTGCTCTCGGTCATTGCCAATTCCTCGGATCGTGGGCTCGCCCCAACACACTACCCGTCGAGGCCCGGACGACGCGCGGTACGGCTACGCCAGCTGGTTCTCCATGAGCGTGATCGTGGAGGTGCCGCAGACCGAGCCCGGCTGGTTGCCGGTGATCTCGCAGATGGCGGCGGTGAGGTAGTTGGCGTCGCCCAGGATCGCCTGGGCCTGGTACGTGCTGGAGCTGCTCAGGCTGCCGGCGATCTGCTGCCAGGTCAGCCCCTCGAGAAGCTCGGGGGCCTGGGTGACTGTCTGCCCGCTCACCTGGTAGTCGATGTTCGGGTCCCCGCTCGCGACGTAGCGCCCGCCGAGATCGATGAAGGGCAAACCGCCGGTCTGCGAGGAGTAGGGAGGGATGTCGAAGTCGTTGAGGATTGCCTGCTCCGTCGCGGACGGGGGCTGGAGGCTGTTCCCGTCCCTGTCTTTGACCTCGACCCCCTCGAAGTCGACGTACGAGCTGGAGTAGCTGGAGCCGTGGAAGGAGAAGCCGTCGGTGTTGGGGTAGACGTCGCCGCTGGAGGAGGAGGTGACGTGCAGGTCGCTGAAGCTGCCGAAACGGCTCAGAGCGACGACCAGGCCCCACCGCTCAAAGGCGCAGAACGGGCAGGAGTCCTCGCCGACCATCAGCACCTCCGGCTTGCCCGTGCTCCCGGTCAGCGCAGCGGTTGATGTCGGGAGCTTCTGGAGGGGGTTGGAGAGCCCGCCGGAGCCCACCGCCGCGAGCGTGGAGGGGCTCACCCCGGCCACCTCGCTGACCACGGAGTGGGGCGCGAGGGCGTCCGGCACGATCGTCGGCGCCGACGCTGCCAGGGCCACGAATACCACCAGGGTCACGACCACCACGAGGCAGACACCTCCGCCCCATGCCCACGGGCTCTGCCACCAGGGCGTGCTCACCGCGACCTTCTGAGCGCGCGGGCGTGATGGGGCCGGCGCCGGCCGGGCCGTCGCACCGCGGTGGGTTGCGGCCAGTTCCTGCCGCCGCTTCTTGGAGGGTCGGGCCACGGGGCTACCTCGCTGCACCGACGGGGCGCAGATTCACGATGGGGCACGGCCGGTTCACGCCCGGCGGCTCGATCCTCCCGCTGCCCGGTCCCCAGCGGCCAGGGCCGAAGGTCGGCAGGCGGCGAGGTCGTCGGGCACTCCGCGTGCCCTTGACCCCATTGCAACGCGAATGTGACAGGGCCAATCGGCGCTGTCACTCCCTGTCGACGGCGCTCTTCCCGCCGCCCCCCAGTGCCCAACATTGGCGGGCGGCGCCTCCGCACGCGGGCATCACGTGCCCGCCGGCGCCCAGCACTTCGCCGAGATGTCAGGGGTGGATCAAGGAAGCATGACCTGGAAGACCACATCCCGGGGAAGCGGGAGCGGTTTGATCGGCAAGCTGGCTCAGGCCAACATCGACGAGGTGGCGCCCGTCGATGACGAGGTGGTCGTCGTCCGGGACGATGACCCCGCCTCCGCCCCGGTCCGCCAGCGGCTGACCGCGGGCACCCTCCTCCGCGTCCGGGAGGTCACCCAGGCCGAGGACCTGGCGGCTCTGGCCGCGTCGGGAAGGACGCGGGCGGTCGTCCTCTGCCGGAGCGGGCTCTCGCTGCTGGCCCTGCACGACGCCGTCGCCGTGGTGCGGCTGGCTTGTCCGGACGCCGCCCTGATGGTCCTCGACGACCAGGCGGGAGAGGCGCGCGAGGAGGTGGCCGCCCACGCCGGTGCCGACGGGATCATCAACCTCGCCCAGGACTGGAAGTCGGCCGGAGAGGCTGTGCTCGCCGCTGCCGACCAGCGGGCTCGGGCTCGCGCAGTCGGCGACGCCATCGCCGTCCAGAGCGAGGCAGACCTTCTCGGGCTGCTGGAAGAGGAGTGGCCGCTGTCCGTCCTCGTGCTCGCCATCAACAACCTGGAGACGCTCGCCAGCCGCTACGCCCACGGTGACGTGGACGCGCTGATGCTCGCGCTCGCCATCCGGCTGCGGCCGGTGCTCCGGCCGAGCGACACCATGGCCAGGGCGGCGGATCGCAGCCTCGTGATCGCCCGCCGTGACGACGATGAGCTGGCCATCGCGGCGCTCGCCGACCGCCTGCTCCGTGCCTGCCGGGAGCCGCTCGTCGTCACCGAGGAGAGCGTGCCGGTGACGATCGCCATCGGCATCGCCGCGCGCAGCCGGCGGGTGGGCGAGGCCGGTGTCACAGCGGCCTCCCTTCTCGAGCAGGCCCGGGGCGCGCTGGCCCGCCTCAGCAACCGAGGCCGTGCAGCCTACGAGCTGGCCGACGCCGCGCTCCAGGCCCGCGTCACCGCTCAGCGCCAGACCGAGATCGCGCTCCGCCATGCCGTCGACGACCACGAGTTTCGGGTCTTCTACCAGCCGGTGGTCGAGTTGCAGACCCGGGCCCTCACCTCGTTCGAAGCCCTGATGAGATGGCAGCGGGCCCAGGTCGGTCTCTTCGACGCCGCCAGCTTCGTCGAGGCCGCCCAGCGCAGCGGTCTGATGACGCGGATCGGCCAGACCATCCTCCAGGAGGCCGCCGCCGAGGCGGTGAGGTGGCCCACCGCGGGCGAGGCGGCGCCTGCGCTCTCGGTCAACCTGTCCCAGCAGGAGTACTTCCTGCCCAACCTGGTGGCGAGCGTCGGCCACATCCTCGCCGAGGTCGGCCTTGCGCCGGGCCGGCTGATCCTCGAGATCCCCCTCAAGCTGCTCGCTCGCGACCCGCTCTCGGCGCGGAGCATCCTCCGCGACCTCGCCTCTCTCGGGGTCACCCTGGTCGCCGACGACTACGACGGTCCGATGACCGACGCAGTGCGCAACCTCCCACTCCGCATGGTCAAGCTCCGGATGGGGCTGCTCGACGGCATCGAGACCGACGCCGAACGGAGAGCGCGAGTGGCGGGGATCGCCGCCCAGGTCCGCGCGGCGGGCTGGCTCTGCGTCGGCAAGGGCGTCGAGACGGCGGCGCAGGCCGCGATCCTCCGCGATCTCGGCTGCCACGGCGGGCAGGGGTTCCTCTTCAGCGGGGCGCGTCCCGCCGAGGAGCTGCCCATGTTCCGCGGCGCCGAGGGCGGCTGGGCCTGGACACCGCAGGCGCGGGCCATCCCCGCCAGCTAGATCAGGCGGCTCAGGGCGCCGGCGTCGCGCCGTACGTCTGGTTGGGGACCAGCGTGGAGCTCAACCCCAGGTCGGCACAGCCAGTCGAGCTGGCGACGATCACGCCGTACTTGTCACCCGCGGCGAGTCCCTCCCAGTAGAGGGTGACCGAGGCTCCGTTCTGGAGGACGTCGACCCCGGAGGCGGCGTCGACCGAGAGGGACCAGGCCGATCCCGACCAGCTCCGGAGCGCTCCGTGCCACTGGCTCCCGCTCCAGTACGCGATCAGCTGAAGGGTGCCGGCGCGGTTGACCGGCCCACTGATCGCGGACGCCGTCGCGCTGGGGGTTGCTGTCGCACTGGGGGGCTCCGTCGAACCGAAGGGAAGGACCGCTGCGACCAGGGTGAATACGGGAGTGGCCGGCTGGACGGTGCCGCTCATCTGGATGGTGATGAAGGGGTTGGAGTACCCGACCGCGGGGTCGGTGCCGATGCCGCTCGAGGTGGAGACGAGGGCCAGCCCGGTGGGCAGGTGCCCGGACGGGATGGAGGTGCACGCCGCGACGGGAGCGAGGACGTCCGCCGGTGAGGCGCTGGGCAGGTCGGAGGCGGGCAGCGTGGCCTGGGTCGGCGATGCCACGGCGCTTGGCGCCGTCGGGCCCGAGCCGAGAAGGGCCTTGGCGACGAAGACGACGAGTGCCACCAGGAGGACCATCACCAGCAGCGCGACCAGCCCCACTACGACCGCCAGTCCCCTCCCACCGTGCGGCTGCGCCGGAGGCGCGCCGGCCGCGGAGCCTCGCCGGGCCGGCGGCTCGGCCGATTGTCGAGCCGGTGCGGGGGCGGATCGGCGGGGCGGTTGCGGCGGGGTCGGGCGGGCCTGCGCGCCCTTGCCCGCAGGCGGGGTGGGGGTGGAGCGCTCCGCGTCCCACGGGCTGAGGGCGACACGCCCGCCGGCCGCCAGGACGTCTGCCTCGGACATGGGAGCGCCCGGCGGCTGCCCGCCCGGCGGCTGGAGATCGATCCGAGCCTCGGCCGAGACCAGCCACTCGACCGGGGCGATCGGCGTCCCGAACCTGATGATCGAGTCCTCGATGGCGGCGGCGATGTCGCTCGAGGCGGCCATCCTGAGCGTCCGGGCGATCCCCGCGCGATCGACGAAATAGCGGAGGCCATCCGCATAGAGCGCGTGTGCCTCGACGATGTCGGCTGCGCTCGCCGGTGGGGCGGCGGCCGCCGAGGCCGCCCGCAGGCGACCGTAGTCCGGCCGCCAGCGTCCCAGCGCAGCGTCGAGCTTGCTCAGCCCCCGTAGGAACTGGAGGAGGTGTCGGTGCGCCTCGGCCTGTTCCGGGCTAAAGGTGGGTTCGGAAGGATCCACGTCATCCCCTGGTGCATCCGCGGTAGCGATCATGGCAGTCCGGGAGGCCGTCTGGCAGGGCGGCATTCGGGGAACCCCGGATCTCCGGAGGCCGGTTTCGCGCCGGACCTCCGGACCGCTGGCCAGCGCCGGCGTTCGGTGCGCTGTATCCCGCCTGTTACGGGCCCGCAACAGGAGGTGACGATGGACCTGGCTAACGTGACTCGCGTATGACTTACGCGCCCGGTTCCGAGCTCGGCAGCGCGGTGACCCTCGAGGGAGGGCACCGTCAAGCCGCGGCCATCGAGCGCCGGGTGGGCACGGCCATCGCCGCCTGCCAGACGTTCCTGGTGGTGCGCATCCTCAGCGTGCTCCTCTTCGTCAGCCTGCTCCCGGCACAGCTCCCCTCCGTGGTCCTCACGCTCGACACCACCCATGCTGTGAGGCTGCCCCTCGGCGGTCTGGACCGCGGCACCGTCCTGATCGTGGTCGCCGCAGTCTCCGTGGTGGAGCTGGATCTCGTTTACCGCCTCGCCGACCGGCGGTGGGTCGCGCGGTTTGGCGTCCTTCTCATCGAGTCGTGCGCGATCGTGCTCACCACCATCGCCCTCGCCTACGGCGCCAGCCTGGCCGTCCTGCCTCTGGTCACCGCCATCGGAGCCACCTCCCTTCTCCTGCTCAACCAGGTTCGCTGGGCCTTCCGCCTCACACTCCGGCAGCGCGCTCTCACGGGGCGCCGGCAGGGGGGCACCTTTGCCGGCTATGCGGCGCCCTCGCTCGACTGCCCGAGGACGCCGCAGCGGGTCGGATACCAGGCGCAGCGGCACGAGGACGGGAGGCCGCAGGCACTCCCGGCCACCCCACCGCCGGCCGAGGCGCGGAACGACTACCACGTCCCCTCTCGGTCGGTCAACGCCGCCTCGGGCTGGCCGTCGGGCTCGCCGCATCGCAGGGTCTGAGCGCGCCTGCGGGCCTTCGCGGGCTGGCGAGGCAGGAATGGCCGTCCCCCCAATTGCGGCGGCCGGGAGCGCGACCTGGTAGCGTCGCCGTGATGCCCCTCACCGCTCGCAACTCGGCGGGATTCGAGGCGCCGGCGGGGATGACCGCCGTGCCCGTGGTGCTGGCTCCCCTGGGCGGACGCCTCCACGTCCTGCTGGTCCGCCGCGATGACCCCCCCGACCCGGGCGCCTGGGCGCTCCCGGGCGGCTTCATGAGCCGCGACGAGCGCCCCGCGGAGACCGCCCAGCGCAAGCTCACCGAGAAGACGGGGGTGGGCGCGGTCTACCTTGAGCAGCTTCAGAGCTACGGAGATCCGCATCGCGATCCCCGGGGCTGGATACCCACCGTCGCCTACCTCGCCCTGATCGACGCGGCCGTACTTCGAGCTGACGAGAGCCAGGCGCGCTGGTGGCCGGTCGACGACCCGCCCACCCTGGCCCTCGACCACGGCGGGATCATCGGCGACGGCGTCGACCGGCTCCGGGGCAAGCTCTGGTGGTCGAACATCAGCGTCGGGCTGCTTCCCGAGCGCTTCACCATGCCCCAGGCGCGCGGCGTCTTCGAGGCGATCAGCGGCGTCCGTTATGAACCGAGCAACTTCCGTCGCGAGCTGGAGCGGAGCGGTCTGGTGCAGGTCACCGGGCGGGTCGCCAAAGGCGGCCCGGGGCGCCCGGCGGCCCTCTACGAATTCGTCTCGCGCCAGCCTGCCTGGTCACTCCGCCGCTCCCGGCCTCCGGCGACCCTCGGGCCCGCTCTGCGCGGTCTGCCGGGAAGGGCATGACCCCGCCTGGTGTGGTGGGCTCGCGGCACCCGAGACGATCCCGCGGTCTGGGCGGGCTGGTCGGTTCGATATCCTTCGCCGTCATGAAAACGCTGCCACTGACCGCGCCCGCCTGATGGAGCCGCTGCGCGACCTCCTCCAGCGCCACCTCTTCACCGACCCCCTCTTCGACCAGAACTGCTATGTCCTTCGGCGCCGCGACACGGAGCGCTGCCTGGTGATCGACCCGGGGCTGCAGGCTGACGCCGCGCTCCGGTTCCTGGCGGGGGAGGGGCTTGACGTCGATCGCATCCTGCTCACCCACGGCCACCCCGATCACCTTGCCGGTGTGCCCGCCATGAAAGCGGCCCTCGGCTGCACCGCGGCCATCCATCCGGAGGACCGCTGGCTCCTCGCCGAGGCCGGAGCCTTCCCCGGCATCCCCGCGGGGCCCCCCGTGGTCTGCGAGGACGACCTCAGCGCCGGGCAGGTCATCGCCTGGCAGGGGCTGGAGATCGCGGTGCTCCACACCCCCGGGCACACCCCGGGCTCGGTCTGCTTCCTGGTGGGGCCCGACCTGCTCGCGGGCGACACCCTCTTCCGGCGCAGCGTGGGGCGGACCGACCTCCCCGGTGGCTCCTGGGAGAGCCTGCTCTTCTCGATCCAGGATCGCCTCTACGCCCTCCCTCCCGAGACCGTGGTCCACCCGGGACACGGCCCGTCGACCACCATCGGCGAGGAGATGCGGGGCAACCCCTTCACCCTCCACCCGACCTTCCCCTGAGGCGCCTCACGGGGCAGGCCGCGTGAGGACCCCGCTCCATCTCGCAGGGGCTCGCCGCCCCTCGGCGGCGCGGCAGAGCCGCGCGCGCCTCACCCCGCCACGGATGCGGCCTGCCGCGTTCGTCTCTGGTCAGCCGGTCCCCAGCAGCTCCAGCAGGTCGTGAACGATCCCTCCGGTCACGCCCCAGATCGTCCGCCCCTCCGCTTCGTAGTAGTGGACGAGGCGCTGCTCACCTGCCTCCGACGTCAGCTCCTCGGCCCGATGCGGGGCGGAGAGCAGACCGCCGAGCGAGAGCCAGAACCACTCGGCCACCTCGTTGCCGTCGCCACGCAGGGTGAAGGGCCGCGACTGCAGGCCGGCGATCGGGGTCAGCCAGAGATCGGAGCGATGGGTGAGACGGGGCGGAAGTGCCCCCAAGACCTCGACGCAGGTGGGATCGAGGCCGATCTCCTCGCTCGCCTCGCGGAGGGCCGTGGCCACGAGATCGCGGTCCTCGGGTTCCCACGAGCCCCCGGGGAGGCCGATCTGCCCTGCGTGGAGCCGGAGGTGCTCAGCCCGCTGGACGAAGAGGAGCGGGAGGCCGTCGCGAGCCGGGTCAAGGAGCATCAGGACCGCCGCCTCGCGCTTGCCGGGTGGCGGCGGTGCCTCCGGCGCGGGTACCGCGAAGCCGTGACGCAGGCGATCGATCAACTGCCCGTTCACCGCCCCACTATGCGTCGAGGGCCGCAGCGCCCGCGGCCGGCGCTGACGTCAGCGGTCGCGACCCCTCTGCTGGAGTGCGGTCTCGAGCCGCCAGACTGCCTCGGCGTGGGCGATGGCCTCGTCGAGCAGGCCGACAAACTGCCGCTGCCGGAGGTAGCGGACGGTGGCCTCGGTCTCGGCGGCGTCCGCCGCCACCTGCTCGGGCCTCCTCGCGTCCATCCTCGTGGTCTCCTCGTATGCTTCTGGAGGTGTGGCGACCGGGCCACGTGAGCAAGGTACGCGGAGCGAGGCTGGCGCGGGGTCACGCGTGATGCGAGGCTTGGTGAAGTTTGGTGAAGCGCCGCCAAGGCGGTGCCACGCGGTGTGACGGGGCGAGACGAGGTGTCGGTGATGGGACCCTGGAAGTGTCATCGGGCACGCGGCTGCCACGACCGGTGACGATGCGCTCACAGCGGACGTGCCCCCTCTGCGGCGGCGAGTTGCGCCTCTCCCACCGTGAGTACCTGGGAGGCCGGCGGTCGGTGCGCGTCCTCCGCTGCGTGGGCTGCGGCAATCAGGTTCGCGGCGAGCCGCAGGATGACGATGCGCGGCCGAGGGCTGAGCCGCCGCCACGCCACCGGCCCCTCCCAGAGGGCGGGCAGCCGGACAACTTCGTCATTGACGACGCCACCGCGGAGCGGCTGCGTCAGATGCTGGAGGGCGGGACCGCCGGCCCCGAGGCCTGAGGCGGTGCGGCCGCGGCCGTCCCGACCCGCGAGAATCTGTCAAACCAGGCCGCAACGAGCCGGTTGACCTGGTCACGATCGATGTCGACTGAGATGCCGTGACCGCTGCGCGGGAACGTCCGCCGCTCCACCGCCGCGCTGCACAGGAGCCGGCGCTCGATCTCTGCGGAGTTGGCCGGGTCGATGACTCGGTCGCGCTCGCCGTGGATGAGGAGCACCGAGGCGCGGACCGAAGCCAGCTCATCGCGAACCTGGGCGAGCAGGCGGGTGAACTCGTGGATCGAGCGGAGCGACCGGCGATGATAGGACCAGAGCTCTCGCGCCCCCTCGAGGCGGTAGAGGTCGACGTCGTCCTCGGGCCGATCCCAGCGGATCACGTGCTTGGCGACGGGCAGCGCCCGGGGCTTCCAGCCGGCGAGCCAGATGGGGGGCGCCAGGCAGGCGACCGCCGTGATCCCGGGGTCATTGGCGGCGAGGTGGAGGGCCAGGCTGGCGCCGCCGGACTGGCCGGCGACCATCACCTCGTCGCACTCGGTGCGCAGCTCGGCGAGCGCCGCCTCCGCGGACGTGGCCCAGTCCTGCCAGCGGGTCCGGTCCAGCTCTTCCGGCGTCGTCCCATGACCGGCGAGGAGCGGCCCGTGGCACCGCCATCCGCTGCGGGCGAGTGCCTCTCCGAGGCGGCGGAGCTCCGGCGGCGTCCCCCCGAAGCCGTGCAGGAGGAGCACGCCCCGGCGGCCTTCGCCGAGTCGCCACGGGCTGACCACTTCAGGGTCAAAGAGCGCGTCGCTGCGTGCCGTCATGGTGCCGACTCCAGTTGGGATGGTACCGTGCGCCTGCCATGACCTTGTCTCTGGTGAGCGCCCTCAACCGCGTCGCCGACGGGAAGGATCTCGACGCCGCGACCGCACGGACGGTGATGGACGAGATCATGGAAGGAGTGGCGACCCCCGCCCAGATGGGGGGTTTCCTGGCCGCGCTGCGGGTCAAGGGCGAGACGGTCGAGGAGCTGACCGGGATGGTGGAGTCGATGCGCCACCATGCGCTCCGGGTGGTCCTGCGGAATCCGGCGGTCGACACCTGCGGTACCGGCGGTGACCGCGCCGGCACCTTCAACATCTCGACCGCGGCGGCCCTGGTGGTGGCCGGAGCCGGTTGCCCCGTTGCCAAGCACGGCAACCGCGCCCAGTCATCGCGCTGCGGCAGCGCCGACGTGCTCGAGGCCCTCGGGGTGGCCATCTCGCTACCTCCCGAGGGTGTCCTCCGCTGCATCGAGGCGGCCGGGATCGGCTTCATGCTGGCCCCCGTCTACCACCCGGGCATGCGCCACGTCGGACCGGTCCGCCGCGAGCTGGGCATCCGCACCGCGTTCAACATCATGGGCCCGATGGCCAACCCCGCCGGAGTGCGGCATCAGCTGATCGGCACGCCGTCCGACGGGCTGGCCGGCAAGATGGCGGGAGTGATGAGCCGCCTCGGCCTCCGGCGCGCCATCGTCTTCTCGGGGCCGGGCGGGACCGACGAGCTGATGCTCCACGCCCCCTCCCACGCCTACGTCGTCAACGGGGACGCGATCGAGGAGATCGACATCGACCCCGCCCGCCTGGGGATCGCCGCCGCCCCTCCGGAGGCGCTCGCCGGCGGGGACGCCGAGGCCAACGCGGCGCGGATGCGCTCGGTGCTCGGCGGCGAGCGCGGTCCCGTCCGCGACTGCGTGATCCTCAACGCCGGGGCCGCCCTCTTCGCGGCGGAGCGGGTGCCCAGCATCGAGGCGGGGATGGAGGAGGGCGAGCGGGCGCTCGATTCGGGCGCCGCCCAGCTCCGCCTGGAAACGCTCGTCCGGGTCTCCACCGAGGCGGCGGCATGACCGCTGGAGGAGAGGCCCGCGAGCGGCCCATCTCCCGCGGGCAGCACCTGCTCAGCCTGCAGGAGACGGACGAGCAGATCGCCCTGCTCGAGAAGGAGATCGCCGCGCTGGCGTCGGCTCTCAACCGTGACCCCGAGCTGGAGCGCCTTCGCGCCGAGGAGCGAGCCGCCGAGGCGGAGCGCCAGGCGGCGGAGGAGCGGTGCCGGGGGGTCGAGCGCGAGCTGAGCGGTGTCCGCCAGCGGGCCCGCAGCCTGGAGAAGCGCCTCTACGACGGCTCGGTCCGCAATCCCCAGGATCTTCTCGGGATGCAGCGCGACCTGACCGCGCTCAAGCCCCGCCTCGATGACCTCGAGGCGAGCCTCCTGGAGTGCATGGAGGCGAGCGAGAGCGCCGAGACCACCCTGGCCGGCGCGAATGCGGCGGTGGCAGCGCGCGATGCGGAGCGGGGGTCCCAGGAGACGCCGCGTCGGGAGCGCCTGGCCCTCGCCCAGTCCGAGCTCGCCGACCAGCGCGTGGTCCGGACTGCCGCCGCGGCCGCCGCCGGGGCCGGTGACGTGCGCATCTACGAGCGGGTGGCGGCCCACTGGAAGCCCGCCGTCGTGCACCTGGAGGGGGACAGCTGCGGTGGCTGCCACCTCCCGCTCGGCATTCGGGAGGCCAACCAGGTGCGCTCGGGCGAGGGCCTCGTCCAGTGCAGCAACTGCGACCGGGTGGTCGTGCGGTGAGCCGTCCGGACCCGGGCCCCTCGACGCCGCCCTCGCCGGGGACGGTCGTCGCCTACACCGACGGCGCCTGCTCAGGCAATCCCGGACCGGGAGCCTGGGCCTACCGTCTGGAGTGGCCTGACGGCCGCGTGGAGGAGGCGGCGGGGGCGGAGCCGGGCACCACCAACAACCGCGAGGAGCTCAAGGCGGTCCGGGAGGCGCTCCGAGCCGTCCGCCGCCGGATCGGGAACGACCCGGGCTGGCGGATCGTGGTCCGCACCGACAGCCTGGGCGTGGTCAACTGGCTGACCCGGCGCTGGAAGCGCAACGCCAACCTGGACCTCTTCCCCGGCATCGACCCGCTGGTCGACGCTCGCGTCGCCTTTGAGCACGTGCGCGGCCACGCCGGCAACCCAGGCAACGAGCGGGTCGACCGGCTCGCGGTGAGCGCCGTCCGCGAGCTCACGGCCGGCGCCGGCGGCTGACCGGCAGGCCTCGACTACCACAAGGGAGTGGTTGCACCACTCCCCGACCTTTTGCTACGTTCTCGGCTCTCCCCCTCAGCCGGCGACCAGCACCACCAATCCCACCAATCCCAGGACCACGAGTGCTCCGGCCGCGGCACCCACCATCTCCACCACCAGCGCTTCGCGTCCGATCTCGGCCCGGCAGACGCGGCAGCGGCCGCCCTGGACGGCGTAGCTGGCGATCGGGACCAGCTCGTACCAACGGAGCGTCCGGTGGCAGCCGAGGCAATGCGAACGTCCGCGGAGCGCCCCCCGCCAGCCTCGCGACCGCACCACCCCGGCGAAGGAGCCGACCACCGCCCCGGTGAGACCCCCCAACACGAGCAGGAGGGCAACCAGGACGGCGGTCGACGCGCCCGTCACAGCTCAGCCGGCAGGTGTGACGCGCAAAGCGGAGTGCTGGCCAGGGTTTTCCACATCTATAGTCCCGCCCTGTGGATAAGTCCAGGTATGCCTATACTGCCAGGGAATGCTGGACGCGCTCGACATGACCATCGAGCCACTGCTCGACGCGCTCTTCGACCAGGGGGCCTCGGATCTGATCCTCAGTGCCGGCGCCCCTCCGTCCCTGCGCCTTGACGGGCAGCTGGTCGCCGCCGCCTCGCGGGCGCTCACCGATGAACAGGCCCGCAAGCTGATCGACCAGATCCTGAGCGCCGACCACCGCCGCTTGCTGGAGAAGGACGGCTCGGTCGACTTCTCCTTCCAGTGGACGGATCGGGGCCGGGTGCGGGGCAATGCGTTTCACCAGCGCGGCTCGGTCGCAGTGGCCCTGCGCGCGATCCCCAGCCAGATCCCGACCTTCAGCGAGCTGCGGCTGCCTCCGATCACCGAGCGGCTGGTCGAGCTGCCCCGCGGCCTGATCCTGGTGACGGGTCCCACCGGCGCGGGCAAGTCGACCACCCAGGCCTCGATGATCGATTGGATCAATCACGCGCGCGCCCAGCACATCATCACCATCGAGGACCCGATCGAGTACGTCCACTTCAACCGCCGCTGTGTCGTCGAGCAGCGGGAGCTGGGGCTGGATACGCCCACCTTCGGGGACGCGCTCCGCGCCTGCCTGCGCCAGGACCCCAATGTCCTGCTGGTGGGCGAGATGCGCGACCTGGAATCGATCCGGATCGCCCTCTCCATCGCCGAGACCGGTCACCTGGTCTTCGCCACCCTCCACACCAACGACACCACCCAGGCCGTCCACCGGATCGTCGACGTCTTCCCGGGGGAGCAGCAGCAGCAGATCCGGGTGCAGCTGGCCGCCTCACTCCAGGCGGTGATCTACCAGCAGCTCCTGCCCATGCGGGAGGGCGGCCGGGTCGCCGCCTTCGAGGTCCTGCTGGCCAACGGCGCGGTGAGGAACCTGATCCGGGAGAACAAGGCGAACCAGATCCGCAACATCATCGCCACCGGCCGCGCCGAGGGGATGCAGACCCTGGAGACCTCGCTCAACGAGCTGGTCGCCGAGGGGCTGGTGGAGTGGGAGGACGCGGCGGCGGTGTCCCTCTTCCCGAAGGAGATCCACCGCCCCGATGCGGCGGGAGCCTATCCGCCGCCGCTGCCCTCGATCGCCGGGCGGTAGATCCGGGCGAGGACCGGCCGCGGGCCGGGAGCGCGCCGCGCGTTGCGGCGCGCTCCGGATGTGGTCCGAGTGCGGAGGTTGCCGGTCAGCCCGTCTGGCAGACGGTGCCGTTGACGGAGCCCTTGATGGTGCCGGGGCCGTTCGTTGTGGGATCGGCGTAGCTGAAGTTCTCACCGGTCTGCGGGGCGGCCTGGAGGTAAGGGTCGGTCGCGGTGAGCAACTCGGCGATGTCCACAGGATCGTTCAGTCCCGGTGTCGGCGTGTCGGCCGAGCCGGTCCCGGTTCCTGTTCCGTCTGGGTACACGCTGTTCTGCACGTAGTAGCCGTCCACGGCCGTCTGGACCGCCTCGGTGTCTGACTTGCACGAAGCGCTCTGGGCGTTGCCCTTCACACCCGTGACGTTGATGATGACGATCGCCGCCAGGACAGAGAGGATGGCGATCACCACCAGCAGCTCGATGAGGGTGAAGCCCCCCTCTCCCCTCCGGCGGTGACGCGTCACCCGATGTCTCAAGTTATCCATGATTGCCTCCCTCTTGAACAGAATCTTGACTTGCTGGGACGTGCGGAGAGCCCGCCCCCGTGGTCGCGGTCATGAGCCATAGGCGATGCTGATGATGCCGGTCGATTTCAGGCCCGAGCAGTCGCTCTCGACGACCACCTGCCCGGTCGATGTGGTGGCGCCACTGGTCACCCTCACGCTGTCGTCGTAGATCCAGCAGTACCCGATCGACGGGGGTATCCCGTCGACTCGGAGATCGCCCGAGGAATCGAGTGTCGAGACCACCAGATCGCCTTGCTGGGATGAGCCCGACGTGGATCCGATCCGCGTGTCACCTCCGAGGTCGACCTGACCCGACTTGGCGTAGACGCTGCCGTCGAGCGCCGTCGTGCCGCTGCCATCCACGCAGAGGATTGCGTTGTCATCGCACGAGGTCGGAGGAAGGTCGTTGAGCACCGCGTCCTCCAGCGGGTCGAAGTAGACGAGGAGGTTGTCCGGGTTCTGAGCGGTCCCGGCCTCATACGAGGTGAGCGAGACGTTGCCCGACGTCGACACGTCGAGCACACCTCCGTCGGCGTCTCCGGGCGGGTCGTCACAGGTGTCCACATAGGCCGGGTTTGGGTCGTACTGGCAGGTGAAGTAGAGCAGGACACCGTCGCCGGTCAGGTTGGCATCGCCGCTCACCGCAAGGGTGTCGAGGACGGTGTAGACGCCGCTCTGGAGCGTCCAATCCCCCGTGGTCAGGGTGATGTTGCAGTAGAGGCCGGACGGCAGCGAGTCACTCGGGTAGCCGCCGGGATCGGTGCCTGGATCCGGCTGGCACGGACCGTCGCCGGGCTGGGCCAACCCGGCGGGCAGCGGCGCCGACGCCAAGGGATCGGGGACGGGCGCGATGCTCTGCACCGCCGGTGAGTAGGCGTCAGCCGTCTGGCAGTCGGTAGCCGGCGAGACGCAGCCGATGAAGCCGCGGTTGGTCACGCCGCCGGCACCGTCGATCGTCGAGGTGACGCTGTCGGCGGCGGTGGCCGTGGACCCCCCGTTGAAGGCAACCGGGCCTTGCGCGGCGAGCGCACCGTCGATGGAGGCCGGCTGGGCGGTGCTCAGGACGCAGACGCTGCACTCGTCGGCGATGAGGTCGGCGGTGGCCCCGGGATTGCAGGCGGTCGTCGTGTAGGACGCGCTCGCACCTGTGGTCATCGTGATGCTGCCGCTCGCGGTGGGGACGCAGCCGCCCTGCTCCTGCGCCGCCTGGGCCGCGAAGAGCATGCCGCCCTCGGCATTGGCGTTTGCGGTAGAGCCGGTCTGGCTGTGGGACTGCTGGAGCTCCACCGCGTCTGCGAGCTGGAGCACCGCGGTGGTGACCAGGCCAAAGAAGACGATGAAGGCGAGGGCCATGATCAGCACCTGTCCCTGCTCGCCGCGGCGCCTGGCTCGGCGGTTCAGCATGGCCCGGTGCTCGCGTCGGTGACGGGGTCCGTCGGCCACGCCACGGTGGCGAGGGGTTGGAGGTCGAGGGAGACGCTCGGCGGATTGGCCAGTTGCGCGCCGGTGCTGGTGACCGTCACCTCCAGCTCCACAGGCCACGAGCCGGGCGGAGCCGAGGGCACACTGGGGGTCACGACCACCGGGTAGCTGATCGTGCCGGCAGACGTTCCCCCCAGCCACGCGGCGCGCGAGACCTGCTGCGCACCGAGGGTGTAGATCGCCACGTCGCACTGGCCGGCGGTGGTGAGATCGGGCCACTCCAGGCAGAGCTCGGAGCCGGAACACTGGCCCTGGAAGGGCGACACCTCGGTGGCGCAGCGTCCGAAGGGGCCGGGCGAGGCGGCGGAGGGGAGCCCGATGCAGGTGGCGCGGTGAACGTCGGTCGCGAGCAGCTGCTGGACTCCGATGGCGTCGGAGGCTGCGGCGAGCCGGTCCTTGGAGGCCCCAGGGGCGAGGATGGCCCGCATCCCCACCGTGAACACGACGCCGATCACCGTCCCGATGATGGCGAGCAGCGCCAGGCAGACCAGCACCTCGACGAGCGTGAAGCCCCGCTCCCCGGCCCGCGACCCTCTGCGCGGTGTCACGAGAGGGCGTCCTTCCAGACGACCTGGGTGACGGCGAGCCCGTGGTCGGTCACCGTGATCGTGAGCTCCTGCACGCCGTAGTCGTCGGTGGAGGCGGAGCAGGTCTCCAGGCTGGCGTACCCCGGAGTCGGGTTGGGCGAGGAGACGGCCACGGGGAAGCTGGACAACCAGCTCACACCGTCATTCAGGTACGCCGCCGATGCGGCGCTCGGGTCGGTCGTGGATGGTGCCGTGTAGCTGGTCGCGCAGGCCAGGTATGCCACGTCGGCATCCGATTGCATGTAGTCGGCGAGGTAGTGGGCCGCTCCGTCGAGGGTCGCCTGTGCCTGAGTGTCGCCGGAGCTGCGCACGACCGCCGTGAAGCCGTAGGCGATGCCGACCACTCCAATGCTGATCACCGCGATCGTCACCAGCATCTCGATGAGGGTCAGGCCCGCCTCCCCACGCCGCCTCCGGCGACGGGAGGAGATCAGGGCCCCGCACCGGCGACCGGGCAGCTCAGTCCTCATCCCTTGAACGCCGACGCGAAGCCGTAGATGGACTGGATCAGCGAGATCGCGACCAGACCGACGATGGATCCGACGCTGATGATGAGCAGCGGCTCCACCACCGCGGTCAACCGCTTGAGCCGGTTGTCCAGCTCGCTGTCGTACAGCTTGGCGGTCTCCGCGAGGTGCTGGTCGAGGGTGCCGGTCTCCTCGCCGACCCTGACCATCTGGACCACGAGCGGCGGGAAGAGCGTGGTCTGGCGCAGCGAGCGCGAGAAGCTCTCGCCGATCGCGACCTGGGCTCCGACCTCGCGGAGCGCCCTCCGGTAGACGGGGTTGCGGGTGCTCTCCACGACCACCGAGAAGCTGGTGCTCACGGGCACGCCGGCCGCCAGAGTGTCGCTCAGCGCGCGGCAGAAGCGCTCGATGCTGGCCGCGCGCATCATCTCCCCGACCGCGGGGAGGCGGAGCAGGACGCTGTTGAACTGCATCTTTCCCTTCTCGGTGCGCAGGTAGTAGCCGCCGCCGAGGATGGCGGCGAGCAGCGCCAGCAGGATCCAGGCGATGTTGTTCCCGACGAAGGTGCTGAAGCCGAGCAGCGCCGCTGGGAGAGCGGGGAGCTTGGCACCGTACTCGGCGAAGAGCTCACGAAACTGGGGCAGGACAAAGGCCACCAGCCCGGCCCCCACCGCCAACGCCATGCACAAGACGATCGCCGGGTACATCAGCGCGCCCCGGATCTTGGTCCGGGTCTCCATCTCGCGCTCGAAGTGGTCGGCGGCGCGGATCAGCACCTCGTCGATGTGGCCGGTCATCTCCGACGCCCGGAGCAAATCGGCGAGCACCGAGGGAAACACCTGAGGGTGGCGTGCGACGGCGGCGCTCAGCAGGCCACCCCGCTCCAGGTCGGCGACCATCGAGGCGCACGCCTGGCGCATCCGCTTGCTGGTCGCCCCCTCCGCGATCGTCTCCAGCGCGGAGGTGAGCGGCACTCCCACCCGGACAAAGGTGGAGAGCTGCCGGCAGAAGACGACGATCTCCTGGAGCTTGACCTTGGTCAGCCCGTCCAGGAAGCCGCGCAGCGGTGCCCGCGAACGCACCTTCACCGCGGTCGGCCGCAGCCCGCGCACCGCGATGGCGTGCCAGACGGCCTCCTGGTCGGCGGCCTCCATCATCCCCTTGATCTCGGTGCCGTCGGGGTTGATGGCGGAGTAGTCGAAGAGCTGCATCCGCCGGGGTTGCGCGGAAGCTGCATCAATCATCTGTGGCGCCTCAGATCGTGTACACGGTGCGCATCACCTCGGTCAGGGTGGTGCGGCCACTGGCGGCTACGTCGCAGCCGGCCTGCTGGAGGGTGCGCATCCCGTTGCCCACGGCCGATTCCAGGAGCTCGGCGTGACGCGATCTCGCCACGATCCTCTCCCGGACCGGGTCGTCGACCTGGAGGCACTCAAAGACGCCCACCCGGCTGTGGAAACCGGTCCCGGTGCAGCGCGCGCAGCCGACTGCCTGGGGCAGGCGGGCCGGGGGCTCGGTTCCGATGGTGGCTCGGAAGAAGGCAGCCTCCGCCGGGGTGGGCGGTGCCGATCCGGCACATCGCTCGCAGACGAGCCGCACCAGCCGCTGGGCCACCACGCCGATCAGCGCCGAGGCCACAAGGTAGGGCTCGATCCCCATGTCGATGAAGCGGTAGATCGCCCCCACTGAATCCGCGGAGTGCATCGAGCAGAGCACGAGGTGGCCGGTCAGTGCCGACTGGATCGCGATCTGAGCGGTCTCCACGTCCCGGACCTCGCCCACCAGGATGATGTCCGGGTCCTGCCGCAGGATCGCCTTGAGCCCGTTGGCGAAGGTGGTCCCCGCCAGGCGGTTGATCTGGACCTGGTTGATGTTGTCGAAGCGGTACTCGACCGGGTCCTCGATGGTCGTGATGTTGCGGGCCGCGCTGTCCAGCTCGCTGAGCGCCGCATAGAGCGTCGTGGTCTTGCCGGCGCCCGTAGGCCCGGCCACCACCAGCATCCCGTACGGCGAGTCGATGAGCCGTCGCACCCGGTCACGGGCTCCCGGCTGCAACCCCAGGTCGCCGAGCGGGACGAGCGACCTCGTGCGATCGAGGAGGCGGAGCACCACCTTCTCGCCCCAGATCGTCTCCATGGTCGAGACCCGGATGTCCACCGGCCGTCCGTCGATGGTCATCTCCAGCTG
>PLNE01000076.1:0-53228 GCA_003141695.1 Candidatus Dormiibacterota bacterium | reverse complement strand
CGGTCACGGAGCGCCTGGGTGAGCAGCAGGTCGACGATCTGCACCACCGGGGCATCCGCGCGCAGCGGTATTGCGAGGCTGGCCGCCGGTGCCTCCTGGCGGTCGACGACGGCGCGCGCCACCGCGTGGTCGACCTTGTGGAGCACGGTGTAGTGGCGATCCAGGGCCCGTTCCAGGGCCAGCCTCCCCGCCAGCCGTGGGAGCACGGGGTGCCCGATCGTCTCTCGGAGGTTCTCCATGCGGGCCGTGTCCGCCGGATCGGCCACGGCGCAGTGGACCATCCCGAGATCGTCGATGAGGAGCGGCAGGGCACCCAGCGCGTGCGCGGTCGCCGGGTCGATCAGGTACAGGGCCTCCTGCTCAGGAGTGACCTTCTCCAAGTCGACCGGGCTGTAGCCGAGCTGCTCCGCCAGTGCGGCGACCACCTCCCCCTCGCGGATGCCGGCGTCGACCAGCAGCTCGCCGATCCTGCGCTTGTCGCGGCGCTGCCGGCGCAGCGCGGCGCGGACCGACGCCGGCGTCGCCGCACCCCTCCCGATCAGCATCTCCCCGAGCGGGAGGGACGTCTTGACCGGGGGCGCGTCCAGTGGCTTCGGGCTCTCCGGGCGGCGGGCAAACCGGGATATCACGGCGGGCACACCCTCACCTCGACCACGGTTCCTCCTCTTCTCCCTAACCGCCAGGACCCGGGTCGCGTCCTTCCGAGTTTCCCCAACCCCCCGGAGCGCCCGGCGCCGTGGTCCTGGATCGCGTCCCCCCCGAAACGCGGAGCCAGCCACCCCCCATGACCACGGCGCCTTCTGGGCTCTTCTCGCTGGGCCTCGATGCGAGTGTCCGGCGAGCCCCCCGCCGATATCAGGGTACGGGGTGGGGGGATCGCGTACCAGCCCCCACATGGGGCGGTGGGACCACCGAATTTGGGTGGTAGCGGCGTGTGCGGGACGGCCCCAGAATGGAGGGGCGGCTGTCTCGCCGCGCCCGCCGGCGTGGCGCGGCCGGAGAAGGGTATCGGCTCCACTCCGCGGCGCTTGACTCTCTCCGGGGGCTGGATCGCGCTGATGGCGGAGGTGGGTGCTCCGATGGAGCTCGAGGAGCGGCTGGCCGAGCTGGAGCGCCTGCGCAGCGAGGGTTCACTGACCGAGATCGGGTACAACCTGCAGCGCAATCTCCTCATCACCCGTTCCGAGGAGCTGGCCCGCCGCCGCAGTGCGGCCCCCGTGGTCCCCCTCCGGCACGCCCCGCCCTCCCGGCGCGTCACCCCGCGTTCCCGGCGCGCGACCCCGTCCTCCCGGGGCGTGGCTCCTGCGCCAACGCGTCTTGCACCGCTGAGCAGACTGGCGGGAGAGCCGGCTCGTGCTCAGGCCCTGCGCGTCAGCCGCCGCTGGGCCCGCCTCGTCTCCCGTCCCGCCCTCCTGGCGGCCGCTGTGATCGTGGTCGCTGCCGGGGCGTTCGCGGTGTACCACGCCACCCGCGGGGCAGCGGTCACGGCATCGACGACCGCGGACACTCCCCAGGGCGGGGGGGGTGCCGCCGCGCCCACCACCGAGCTGATCCCGAGCGCTCCGCCGACCACCACACCCGCCCCGCCGCCAACTGTGATCGACGTCACGAAGGCGACCCTCAGCGGGGGCAGCGTGACCCTGCTCGGCTATGCGGACCACTTCGCCTCGGGAAGCTCGATCAACAACCCGCTGCCCCCCGGCGGCTTCTACGCTGCCGTCCAGCTGAAGATCTGTGCCGGGCCTGTCGAGTCGATCGCCTCGCCGCTCCAGTTCGTTCTCACCGAGCCCGACAAGACCCAGGTCGGGGTCGCCACCGGTCCGACCGTGGGCCGGCAGCCGGAGCTCTCGCTGCAGCAGCTGTCGCCGGGGAGCTGCACCACCGGCTGGCTCAGCTACGGGGTCACGAGCCGCCCCACTGCCCTCGACGACACCGGGGACAGCCTGACCTGGACCGTCCCCAGCTAGCTGCGCGGAGGCGCGGGTGACCCCGCGCGGCGTTCCTCCACAGCTCCGGCGATCAGCCCCAGCAGATCCCGGGCGGCGATCGGCTTGAGCCCAAAGCGGTCGCAACCCGCCGCCATCGCCCGCTCCGCGGTGTCTCCGATCCGGTCGGCGGAGAGGACCACCACCGCGAGCGGCCGGTCGACCCCGCTGCGGAGGCTGCCGATGATCTCCAGACCGTTGCCGTCGGGGAGTTGGACGTCGAGGACGACGGCGTCCGCCGCCGCGCCGGCGATCGCCTCCAGGGCACCGCTCCGGGTGGCCACCGATCGCACCCGGTAGCCGGCCGCGCTCAGGACGTCGCTGATCGACTGCCGGCTGGCGGCATCGTCCTCGACCACGAGGATCGAGGCGGCTCGCCCGTCCTGACCGGGCACCGCGCTCTGACCGCCGGACGGGCGGAGGAGGCGAGGGGGGAGGGGCTCACGCGACCGGCGGAGGCGAAACCAGAAGCGGCTCCCGACCTCGGGCTGGCTGCTCACCTCCAGCCGGCTGCCGTGGAGCTCCACGATCCTCCGGCAGATCGCCAGGCCGAGGCCGACGCCCTGGCCGTGCACTCCCTCCCCGCGCTCAAAGGGCTCGAAGATCCTCTCCATCTCGGAAGGCGGGATGCCCCTGCCCGTGTCGCAGACGGTGAGGCAGACGCTCTCCGGGTCCGCCGCGATCTCCAGCCAGGCGCGTCCGCCCGACGCGGTGAACTTGACGGCGTTGGTGAGGAGGTTGACCAGCACCTGGCGGAGGCGGATGGGGTCGGCGAGCACCCGGGGGACGCCGGCGGTCGCCGGCCACTCGATCCCGACCCCGGCGGTGCCGGCCAGAGGGGAGATCACGGCGGCGACGTCGTCGAAGACGGCGGGCAGGTCCACGGGCTGCGGGCGGACGTCGAGGCGTCCGGCCTCCAGCCGGCCCAGGTCGAGGAGGTTGTCCACCAGCGCCAGCAGATTGCCGGCGACGCTGTAGATGCGCCGTCCCACCGCGCGGACCTGCTGCTCGTCGAGGTTCTCGTAGGCCGGGTCCGAGATGAGCTCCGCCGACACCAGGATCCCGGCGATGGATCCCCGCAGCTCGTGGGAGAGGCTGCTGAGGAACGAACGGGTCGCCTCCATCTCCTTGCGCAGCGCCTGCGACGTGACCGCGATCCGGTCCACCAGCTCAGGGGTGGCGGCGCTCGTCAGGAGCGGCGTCCGCCCCAGCTCAGCTGCCATGTGGGCGATGAAGTGCTCGTCCTCGACGGTGAACTCGTGGGCAACCCGCTTGTTGGTCGCGTAGAGGAGCCCGATGACCACTCGGTGCCGGATGAGCGGCGCGGAGACGAAGGAGGCGACGGTCGGATGGCCCGCGGGCAGGGTGGCACCGCCGCCGGGCGGCCAGAGGCCGGCCACCCGCATCGACCGACCGGCCTCCATCGCCTCCTTGAGCAGCCCGTGGGCCTCCGGTCTCTCCGCGGGGATCGCTCCCGCCGCGTTCCGCGCCAGGCCCGAATAGACAAAGGTGCCGGGGGAGCCATCCGGCCCGTCGAGGAGGAGGACGGCAGCGTGGGCCGCGCCCACCACGGTGCGGATGTCGTGGGTCATCCATTGGAGGACGCTGCCGGGGCGGACCTGGCGCAGCAGCGCCAGATTGGCCCGCACCAGGCGCTGTGCCTGGGTCCGGAGGATGGCCACCTGGTCGTCGACCTCCGGTCGCGGGGGAGCCGCCTCGGGGGCGGGGCCGTCCGCCTCGTCCTCCGGCACCGCCGTCACCGCCGGGCTTCCGTGTCGGGCACCAGGCCCCAGCGCATCGCCTTGACCACCGCTTCGAGCTGGCTGTGCGCCTCGAGCTTCCCGAGGATGCTCTTCACATGCCCCCTGCAGGTGTGGACACTGATCCCGAGGCGGCGGGCGATGGTCTGCGGGTCGAGACCCTGGCTGAGGCACCCGAGCACCTCGGTCTCACGCTCGGTGAGGCTCACCGTCGGGGCGGAGACCGCCGGGCGAGCGCCCTGCGCATCCTCCAGGAGGGCGCTCAGGACGCCCCCCTCCACCGACATCGCACCTTCCCCCGCCCTCCTGAGTGCGCCCAGGACGCTGCTGATGCTGCTCTCCTTGGGAAGGATGCCGCAGCCGCCGATGGAGGCCACGCGAGCTACCAGCTCGACGTCGGTGTAGGCGGTGAGGACCACGATCCGGAGTTCCGGGTCCAGCTCCAGGAGGCTACGGGAAGCCTCGACGCCGTCGCCATCCGGGAGACGGACGTCGGTGAGCAGGACGTCAGGGTGGGCGGTCAGGAAGACCGCGCGCGCCTCGGCGACGGTGGCGGCGATGCCGACGCAGCGCATGTCCGGCTGCAGGTCGACGGCCATGGCGATCGACTCCGCGACCGCCCGGTGGTCGTCGACCACCAGGATCCGGATCTGGCTCAGCTCAGCCACAGCTCCACCCCCGGCAACGGGTCCGGTCCGCCGGCCGCAACTCGGGATCCACCCGACCGGGAGTCGTACGGTACTCCACCCCGCCGCGAGCGTCTCCGGCGGCGGCGCGGGCCACTGCCCGCGATCCCTCTCGGCTCAGGCGGCCGATGCCAGCGACTGCTCCTGGAACCAGGCGAGGAAAGCCCGGACTCCGGCCTCCAGGGAGGTCTGGGGCTGGTAGCCGAGCTCCCGTTCGGCTCGGCTGATGTCGGCGTAGGTGATCGGCACGTCACCGGCTTGGAGCGGCTCGTGGCGCATCCTGAGCGGTGCGCCCAGGATTGACGCGATCAGCTCGACCAGCTCGTCGAGCCGGGTGGTGTGGGTGGTTCCGAGGTTGTACACGCGGAAGCCGCTCGGCCGGTCGACCGCCGCCAGGATGCCGCTGACGATGTCCCCGACGTACGTGAAGTCGCGGCGAGCCGAACCGTCGCCGAAGACGGAGACGGTCTTGCCGGCGGCGATCAGGCGGGTGAACCGATGGATCGCCATCTCGGGGCGCTGGCGGGGGCCGTACACGGTGAACAGCCGCAGGCAGGTCACCGGGATCCCATACAGCTCGTGGACCGCGTAGCAGGCCAGCTCGCCCGCCCGCTTGGTGGCGGCATACGGTGACGAGGGGCGGTCTGCGGCCGCGTCCTCACGGAAGGGGACGGGGGTCGTCGAGCCGTACACAGAAGACGACGATGCGAACACCAGGTGTGCCCCTCCTCCCCGGGCGACACGCTGGAGGAGGCGGGTGGTGCCCAGCACGTTGACCTGGTCATAGAGATCGGGATCGGCGATGGAGGGACGGACGCCGGCGCGCGCAGCCAGATGGACGACGGCATCGAACGGTGCCGTCGCGAACGCACGATCGAGGTCCCGGGCGTCCAGGAGGTCTCCCTCGACCAGCTCGAATCCGGGATGGCCCCGCAATCCGGCCAGATTCGCCCGCTTGATGGCGGGGTCGTAAAACGGATCGAAGTTGTCGAGAACAACCACGCGGTCGCCGCGCCGCAGCAGGGCCTCGACGAGATGGCTGCCGATGAAGCCGGCGCCTCCGGTGACCAGCACGTTCCGCTGGTCGGAGGTGATCCTGGACGATGCGCTGGGCGTGTCTGCTGTCATCTCCTCGTTGTACGGGAGAGTCGGAGGCGGGGCAACGGTTGCTCCCGGCCGCCGGCATGGGCAGGATGGTCGGCGTTGTGGGACAGCCGCCCATCATTCCGGGAGCCCATCCCGGGGAGGCGCGAGTGCGCCGTTGGCCCCGTGCGGCGAGCGTGAATACCGTGAGTACACGGAATTGGTGGGCGGAAGAGCGAGGCGGGGCGTCCCCCGGCTCTTCTTACTCGAAGAGCGGGACCGGCGCGGTGTCGAACGTGTAGCCGAGGGAATTGGGGCTGCGGTGGCCCACCGCCCGTGCGGGTACCCCGACGACGATCGAGAGAGGCTCGACGTCGCGGCTCACCACAGCCCCGGCGCCGACCACCGCTCCCTTGCCGATGCGGACCCCGGGCAGGATCAGGGCACGCATCCCGATCCAGACGTGGTCCTCGATCACGACCCGGCGGTGGCGCAGCGGGAATCGGGGGTCGTCCCGGTCGTGGTCGGCGGTGAGCACCACGACCTCGGGGGAGATGCTCACGTGGTCGCCGATCGCGAGCCCGCCTCGGGTGTCGAGGGCGCAATCACGGTTAATCCAGGTGCTGGAGCCGATCCGGATCTGCGAGCGCCTGATCTGACCGGGTCCGTAGATCCAGAGGCGGAGCCCGAGGAGGATCCGGGCCCTCGGCCCGACCTCGATGCCGAGGACATGCCGGTACCAGAGGCCGCGCAACCCATGACTCGGGGTGCGGTTGACCACGTGGTTGGTGAGGTAGGCGAGGGTCTGGGTGCCGGCCAGCCGTGCCCGGCTCCCCGCGGAGGGTCGAGAAGCCCGCCTCTGCCTGCCCACCGACCGCTCACCGGGTCCGCCACCGGCGTCGATGATCACAGGCGGTCATCCCTCACGGCCACGAGCAGGGCGGCCGGCTGCGGGCGCGGGGAGGATGCCCCGTAAGCGGCAGGTCGCGCCGATCGCGCCGCAGGGACATCGTTCCGGGCATGAGCCGCCAGTGACGGGTCGCGGGACATTCTGGCGTGCAGGAGGCCGAGCAGGCCGCCGAACACGATGGCGATCCGGAACCAGGTGAATCCCATGTCGGTGTAGCCCATCAACAGCCATCCGACCGTGGCTGAGGCGACCACGGCGCCGAGGGCGGCCACCTCCCGGTCCGTGGAGCGTGTTGCCCGCGTCCCGGCGAGGATGCCGGCGGCGATCAGGAGCCAGAGAGCCAGCTCGCCGGGGATGCCCATGCGCATCCAGATGTAGAGCACGTCGTTGTGCGGCTCCCAGAGGATCATGCTGTCGACGTTCTGGATGTTGACGATGGGAACGTACCCGTAGTCGATCGGTACCCCGAAACCCGTGCCCAGCAGGGGGTTGCCGTGGGCGATGTTGTCCCCGATGTTGGCGTCCTCGTTGATCCGGTACTGATTCGAGAGCTGGTCGCGCGCATCGGGGGCGATCGCCGAGCGCACCGCCTGGGCGGGCTCGGCAAACGTGCCGCTGCCGTTCCACTCCGCGGGGAGGTAAACCGCGCTCACCAGGAGCGCCGCCACGGCAACTCGGCGCAGCATCGCCCTGCGCTCGGGGAGCGCCGCGTAGGTGAGGACCAGCAACACGAGTGTGCCGGCGCCCAGGATCAGGACGGCGTCGCGCCGGGAGTTGGCGAAGTCGGCGAGAAGCACCAGGGGGAGGAGGGCGGTGGCGGTGGTCCGCAGCCATCCCCGTTGCCCGTACAGCCAGAGAGCGAGTGTGAGCATCGCAAACAGCCCAAAGAAGAAAGACTCCTCGTGGGCGAGGATCGCGGGTGCTGTGCCCAGGTTGAGGCCGCGCGTCTGGATCCAGATGTACACGCCCTGGATCGCCTTGAAGCCGCTGCCCAGCACGAGGGTCCAGAGCACCGCTTGGAAGGCTCGGCGCGTGGTGATGAACTGCGAAGCGAACAGATAGGTGGCGCCCAAGTAGATCCAGGGGCGGACCTCCCAGAGCGCGGCCCGGGTGTCGTTGCCACCCAGGCCCACCCCGCGCACGAGCGCGAGCAGGGCGAGGAGCACCATCACGGCCACCGCCGCCGATACCTGGGAGCGCGGTAGCCGCAGTTCCCCCCGGGTCACTCCACGCGTCAGCCAGACCAGCAGCAGCACGATCACCGAGAGGTCGGCGGGGCTGAACACCAGACCGCTGAGGCCGACCCCGCCCTGGAGACTCGTGAAGAAGGGGATCTTGTCGGTGAAGGCGTCCAGCCCGGGCTTGCCCGCGATCGAGTACTGGAACTGTTCGACGACCGCGGAGCAGCCCAGCAGGGTGATGACCCCGGTCGCCGGGGCCCACCACCAGATGACGGGCAGGGCCACGGCGATCGCAAGCCCGATCGCATCCTGGCTTTTGCCGATCGCGCCTGCGGCGAGCCCGAGGAGGATTGCGATGGCAATCCCGGCGCCGCCGAGAAGGGCGCGTCGCGCCCTCTCGTTGCGCTGGAGGTCGGCAACGCTCAGGGCGGTGACCGCCACGGCCTCACACCTTGCCCAGGTTGATCCAGACGTAGCCGAGGGCGATCGCCGTCACTACGAGGGCTGCCATCTGAGCCTTCCGGGCCCGCTCACGCCAGATCAGGGCGACGCCGACCATGGCGAACGACGCCAGCAGTGGCCAGATCATGCCTTCCAGTCACCCGTGGCTCGCCGGATCCAAGCCGGGAGAGCGGAGCGGACACCGTTGAGCACCACCGGTGGAGCCACCGGGAGGCTGTCCGTCGCTCGCTTGACGATGGGCAGAGGGGTGAGCCCGGCCCGGACCACCATCACCGGGGTGGCGCAGAGCTTGGCTGCCCCCGGGCCGGTCGGCGATCCCAGAAGGGGAGGCAGGTCGAAGACCAGCGCATCCGCCCACTCCTCGAGCTGAGGGAGGACCGTGCCCTGGGCGAGCCTCGCGAGGGTCCGCGGGGCGTCCTCACGCAGCCGTCCGGCGCTCAGCAGCCACACGTCGCCGGCGATTCGCTGGAGGTAGTCCTCCACCGCGAAATGGCCATCAGCCAGGTCGGCAAGCCCGGTCCCGTCGCTGACCCCGAATCGCTCGTGGAGCGTGGGGTGCTCGAGGTCGAGGTCGACGAGCACGGTGCGCCGCTCGTAGTCGAGCCACTGGACCAGGGCCATCCCCACGGCGATGGTGCTCCGGCCCTCGCCGCGCAGGCTGCTGGTCACGCCGTAGCTGCGTGGTTCCTGATCGCTGATTCGTTGAAGCACCTCTCGACATCCCTGGAGCACCGAGCGCGGAAGCAGCGACTGGGCGCGCTGTGCCTCGTCGGTGGCAGGCCGTGCCTGCTCGGGGGCGTCAGCGGTGCGATAGGGGGACACCCGAGAGAGTGCCGGGTGGGAGAGGGGCTGCCCGCTCACGCCTGGGTCCCCTGGGGGCTGGCACCGGACGTGCCGCCCGCGACGCGCCCGATACTGCCCGCCACCTCCAGGCCGAGCGTGCGCTTGATGTCCTCCGCGCGGTACGCCGTCTTGTCCGCGGCGGTCAGCGCGCTCATGATCAGCAGGCTGACGACGATGCCCACGAGGAGACCGGCGAGGCCCGCGCCCAGCAGCTTCTTGCTGGTGCTGATCGGTGTTCCGGCCTGGGGTGCGTCGATCACCCGGAAGCCGACGTTGTTCGACGCGTCTTCGAGGGTGAGCTCGGCGGTGTCGTACTGCTGGAGCAGCGCCTCGTAGGCGGTGGTGGCGTCGGCCGCCGCCTGGATGAGCGCCGTGGCGGTGGCGTTACCGGTGCCGTCAGCGGGGACGCCCGGGTTCGCCGCCCTGAAGCTCTCGAGGTTCTGCTCCGCGGTCTGCTCGGCGACCAGGGTCTGGCTGACCTGCTGGCTGTAGTACGTCACGGCCAGCTGGTCGCTGGCTGTCTGCTCCTGAGCCACCTGGCTCGCGTACTCGGCCATGACTGCGCTGGCCGTGCCGGCGGCGACGGCGGAGGTCGGCCCCGTGGCGGTGATGGCGTCGATCTGAGGACCGGCCGTGGCCACCGTAACCTCGGTGGCGAGCAGGGTCACGATCTGGTCGTCGACAGGCGCCTGGGACGAGCCCATAAGGTCTTTCAGACCCGGAATTGCGGCCAGGCCCGTGGCCTCGCCGCCGGGGTGCGCGCCCAGGTAACCGGCCAGCCCGCCCCGCTGACCCACGGAAATGTCGAAGGACCGGCTGGTGAGCAGTTCCTGAATGACCAGTTGCTGGTTGGTCGAGGGGTCCACGTACGTGTTTGTCCCGGCGTTGCTCTGGCCGGGGGTGGTGGCGTCGACCCAGAGGTCACCGGTCGAGGTGTAGGAGTGTGGCTGAGCCACCTCGTAGCCAGCGGCCACGAGAAGCCCGAGGATCACGGGAGCAATCGCGAGCAACCGGTGGCGGAAGAGGGTTTCGAGGAATCTCATGACTCCATAGTCTCGATCGGATCAACCGGGACCGGAATGGGAGCAACCTCAGTGTCCACCGCCCATGTCCCCGCCTGTGTGGGCGGATGTCCCGGGACCGTGCCGGATGCGCACGCCTCAGCGTGGGTGGCAGCGGCGCAGGAACCACTTGGGGGAGAGGCGCGGTCCGTAGTCCCGGCGACCGCTCACCCGGAAGCCGGCGTCCGACAGCATCTGTTCGAACTCGCGGCGCCCGTGGTGGTGGACGATCTCCTGCCAATCCGGCAGCACCCCTCCTCCGCGCCAGGTGGCGAGCCACCTTCGCGGACGCCGTCCCACGTAGCGCGGGTAGCGCAGCGTCCACAGCGGGTTGGAGTTGGTCATGTCCACGAGGAGCACGGCTGTCGGTCGAAGCACCCGGCGCAGCTCGCGCAGGGTCGCCACCGGGTCCGGGAGATGGACCAGCAGGTCGAGCGCGACGGCGGCGTCGAAGCTCGCCGTCGGGAAGGGCAGTGGCTTGCCGGCGTCGAGCTGACGCAGGATCAGGTGCCCGTCCGGCGCGTCGGCGCGCTGGGCGTTCGCCGCGGCCAGATCCAGCATCCGCTTCGAGATGTCGCACAGTGTCACCGCGTGGAGGGCCGCCAGGGGCACCGCGATCCGTCCCATGCCCCCGCCGAGGTCGAGGATGCGACTGCTCTCGGGCAACTGAGCGAGGGCGGCGAGAACGTCGTCCCGCTTGCGGCGGTAGAGGGCGTGAAATGGGTCGCTGCTGGTGTCGGGCCGGAAGATGTCGGCGTACGACCCGTCGGTGAAGATCTCACGGTCGAGTGCGGCGGACATCCTAAGAGGACCCTCCCGTCGCCAGGGCCTGCGACGCTGGGACTGGCCGGGTTCGGCCGGCACGCGTGGAGCCGGAGAGCTGTAGGTGGAAGGCGTCCAACTCCGCGGCGGCCGCCGCCCAGCCATACCTGCGCTCGACAAGCTCGCGTCCCGCAGAACCCAGCTCGCGCCGGAGCTCCGCGTCGGCCATCAGCCTGACGACCGCCTCGGCAAAGCGCTCCGGTGAGTCGGCGACGAGGAGGTGCCGGCCATCCTTGACGTCGATGCCCTCGCAGCCGAGCGAGGTGCTCACCAGAGCCTTGCCCATGGCGAGCCCCTCCAGCACCTTGAGGCGGGTGCCGCCGCCCATCCGGAGCGGGACCACCACCACCGCGGCGTCGGCGAGGTGGGGCCGGACGTCGGGAACGCCACCGAGAATGCGGATTCCCGGACCCTCGAGGCGCCGGACGGCTGCCGGCGCGCCCTGGCCGACCACTGCGAAGGTGGCCGCCGGCCTGGCTCGCCGCACCAGGGGGAGGATCCGCGTCGCGAAGTGGAGGACGGCGTCGGTGTTGGGTCGGTAGTTGATGCTGCCGACAAAGACGATGCTGTCCGGGGTGACGGTGCCGGGGATGGGCGCGAAATGCTCGAGGTCGACGCCGTTGGTGATCACCCTCGTGGGCGTGGCGGGCGCCGCCTCGTGAACCGTGCGCTCGTCCTGGACCGAGGTCACCGTGCAGCCGTCGACGAGCCGCCAGGCGGCGATCTCCTCGTCTCGCACCTTGCGCTGCTCCATGCCCTGGTAGAAGCGGCGAAGCCACGAGCTCTCGACCGATGCGACCCGGCGCATGAGGTCGTGCTCCACGTTGTGCTCGTCGAGCACGAGCGTCGGCCCGGAGGGGAAGTCGAAACCGGACATCTGGCTGGATTCGACCTGGATCACGTCGAAACGCTCTCCGGCCGTGAGCTCGTTGATGGCCCGCTGCATTCCCGCGGAGCGAAGGGAGCCGAGGTGGTACGAACGCCGAGAGAGCAGCGAGCGCAGCTGTGTCCTGCGCTTGCTGCGTGCCGAACTCGGCGCCTCCACCCGGCGCACCCGGAACAGCTCTTCCAGTTGGCGCCAGTCGCGGCTGGGGTCGCCCCTGTCGTAGGTGAGCAGGGTGACGTCGTGGTGGCGAGCCAGCTCGCGACCGAGGTGGTAGACGCGCAGCGCAAAGCCCCAGGTGGGCGGTGCCGGTGGCTCGGGGCAGATCAGGAGGATGCGACGGCGGGCGTCCGTTGCGGCCAGGTCGGTGCCCGGCGCGGAGGGCGCGCGGCTCATTCTGGGGGGCACGGGTTGGAATCGATGGCCATGACGCTTCGATCGTATTCAGCGGAAGCGATCCCGGCCATGGGAGGAGCGGGGTTCCGGGCCGGTCCCACCGGGTTGGGCGCGGCAGGGGTCCTGGTCAGGCGGCCGCGACCGCCCACCTTGCGGACCGGGATGTCCCGGTTCCCTGCCGCGATTTCAGTTGTGCCGGCCGGCCGGCATGGGCGACGATGGTTGCCACCATGAGTGTCGCACCGACCGCCGCATCCGCCCCGCGCATGACCGGGAAGGGTCGCGGCCTCCGCGTCCTGGTGGGCGTTCACGACGGTACCCTGAGCGGGGTCAACACCTACGTCGAGCAGGTGGCCGCAGCCGCTGCGACGGCTGTGGACGACGTGACCCTGCTGGTCGCGGACGACGAGCTCGCCTCCGTTCTGGGCGGCCGCCTGCAGGGCATACGGGTGGTATCGCTGGGGATGAGGCCGATCACCACGGCACAGCGCCGGAGGGAGCGGCTCTCCCCCGGATACGCGGCGCGCCGACTGGACACGGCGCTGGCGGCAGCGCGCCCGCGTATTGATCACGGCTTCGATGCGGTTCACCTCAACCACCCCCACCTGGCGGCCACGGTCCGGCCCCTGGCGGAGCGGGTGTTCGTGGCAGCCTGGTACCACCCCCACTCGGTCCTGGGACGGGCCACCGGCACCTGGCGGCACAGCGGAGGCAGTTTCCCCCGCCGCGCCGGCCTGGCGGTCAAGGGGGTCCTCCATTACCGCAACGATGTGCGGGGATACCGCGCGGCGGACATCGTGGTGACACCGACCCGGATCCTGGCCGAACAGTTGCGCCGGCGTGGCTTCGACGCGGTCCAGTGCACCCCGCCGGTCCGCTTGCTCGGCGAACCAAGCGAGGACGGTGCAAAGGGGAGGGGTCCCGGTGACCCATACCGTCTGCTCCTCTGCTGCGGTGACCTCGGCCACCCGCGCAAGAACGTGGGCCTCGCCCTCGACGCCGTCGCGATTCTGAGCGGCGGGGGGCACGCAGTGGAGCTGGAGTTGGTCGGTGGAAACGTCGGCGCGATCCAGGATCGGCTCGACCACCTCCCCGGCGCGGTCGCGGTGGCGGTGAGAGGCCGGCTACCAGCCGTCGAGGTCCACCGGCGGATGCGTGCCGCCGATGCGCTGCTCTTCCCCAGTCTCTTCGAAGAGTGGGGGTACGTGGCTGCGGAGGCGGCTCTTCAGGGCACTCCCGTGGTCACCCTCCCCGTCTACCCGTTCACCGAGATGCTGGAGCAGCCCTACGGGTTCCGCGCATCGGGGCTCGGTGCCGCCGCCTACGCCGGTGCGATCGCGGACGCCCTAGGGAGCGGTGCGGCGCGCAGCGCGGTGGCGGAGGCGGCGGAACGGCGCTTCGGCCTCAGCGGCGCCGGCCGGCGGCTGGCGGCGATCTGGGCGGGGGATGGGCCGGCCGGCGGCAGCGCTCGACGCGACTGAGATGCCGGGACATCGGCCGTGGGTGCTGGGCGGATGTCCTGCTCGGAGCCGTGATCCCCGGCCGGGCCTTCCGGCGATCACCATTGGCCACGCACGGTAGCTGCCCTATCGTGTCAGACGTGGCAGTGGTCGAAGCGGCCGCCCCCGTACGAGGCGCACGCCGATCCGGCGCGCTCCTCGCCCGCAACGTCGTGCTGCTCACCGGCAGTCAGATCTCGACCTGGTGCGTGAGCCTCGTCTGGTCGCTGGTGGTCCCCCGCGTACTGGGCCCGGCGCAGATCGGCATCTACACCCTGGGTGTCGCCGCCGGAGGGGTGCTCACCGTCCTGATCGGGCTGGGGATGCAGCCGCTGTTGGTTCGCGAGGTTGCCGCAGATCCGGAGCGGGCGCCGGAGCTGATCGGCACGTCGATCGCACTCCGTGGCCTCATCTCCCTGCCCGTGCTCGGTGCCGTGATTCTGGTCGCGCTCTTCGGCCACCTCGGGCCGGAGGAGGGGATGGCCATCGCACTGGGCTGGGGGATGTGCATCTTCTACCTGCTCGCCGAGCCCATCCAGTCCGCGTTCCAGGCCGCCGAAAAGATGAAATACCTCGCCTACAACGGGGTGATCACCAAGACGCTGGTTACGGCGGGCGCGGTCGCCCTGGTGCTGCTCGGTGTCCGCGCCCTCGGTCTCCTGCTGACCTCGATCACCGTGATGGCCGCGGTCATGGGGCTCAACTTCCTTTGGGTGCGCGGTCTCACCCGGATCGACTGGCGGGTCACGGTGGCTCGAATGCGCTGGCTGTTCATAGCCTCACTGCCCTACTGGGGGTTTGCCGCCTTCTTCACCATCTACCTCTGGGTGGACGACCTGATGGTCGGGCTCATGACCTCGAGCACTGTCCTGGGCTGGTACGCGCTGCCGACCAAGCTGTTCGGGACCCTGATGTTCATCCCCACCATCCTTTCCACCGCCTGGCTGCCCCAGATGGTGAAGGGAGCTGAGGAGGGCGGCGATGGGATCTGGCGCACGGCGCGAAACTCGATCGAGCTGGTCCTGATCCTGAGCATGCCGGTCTGTGCCGGGACCATCCTGGTGGCGCCGGCGCTCATCCATCTGCTCTACGGCTCCGCCTTCGCCGAGTCCGTTCCGGTGATGATGATCCTCGCGGGCTGCCTCCCCCTCATGTACTTCGGCACCATGGTCAACCAGGTCCTGATCGCCCGCAGGCGGCAGATGGACTGGACCAAGGTGATGGCGCTCGCGAGCGTCTTCAACCCGATCTGCAACCTGATTCTCATCCCCTACTTCCAGCACAGGACGGGGAATGGAGCGATCGGTGCGGCGATCAGCCTTGTCCTGACCGAGCTCGTCATCGCTGGCATCGGAATCGGCCTCACCCGCAGGGCTTTCTCCGGGGCCACCCTGGTCCGGCTGGGCAAGGCTCTGGTGGCCACCGCGTGCATGACCCTGGTCGTGGAGCTGGTCATGCCGCGGGCCGGGCTGGCGGTGGGGATCGCGAGCGGCCTGGTGGTCTTCCCGGCCCTCGCCCTGCTGCTGCGGGTCCTGAGCGAGGACGAGCGCGACCAGCTTCGTGATGCCGTGAGCAAGACGATACGGCGCCTTCGGCCGACGCGCACCCGGGCGGCCTGATCGGCTCGGGATCGCGTCCGCCGCTAAATGAACGGGAGAACCCGGCGCCGCAGGCCGGGCATCGCCCAGACGGCCGCCCCGACCGCAAGGAGGACGACGACCACCGCAGCGGCGGCGAGCAGCGCCCACGGCATCCCGCCACCGGGCTTCCGGGTGGATCCGTGGCCCACCGTGGCGACGATCGCAGCAGAGGGGGAGGGACCCCCCGGCAGAGCGGTTGGAGTCAGGGTCGCGGTCGGGGTCGGGGTCGGGGTGGGGGAGCTCCGAGCGGGGGTCCTCGGAGCTGGAGTGGGCGTGGAGTCGGAGGTCGGGGTCGCCGGAGGAGGAGGCTCGGGGGTGGCGGTCGCGGGTGGCGGCGCCGCCGTCCGGCCGGTCAGATACCCCTGCATGGTGGTGTAGGAGCTCTTCTGGCTGAACCCGGATGTCAGCAGCCCCCAGGTCCCCGCGTCGACATCCGCGGGCGGGCAGCACGTCCAGGAGTCCGTGTCGCGAAGGTTGTACCACTGAGCCATCGCGATCGGCGAGGACTGACCCAGTACCTGCTGGATCAGCGTGATCTGGCTGCTGGTACCCGATTCCGACCCGTATTCGCCGAGCCAGATGGGTGTGCCGGAGCGGCCCGCGTTGCCCAGGACGGTCTGGTACGTCTGCGCCTGGCCGATCGGCGACCCGCCGTAGTTGTGAAAGGCGGCGATGTCGAAGTGCCCTCCGGCAGAGATGACCGCCCCGAGGAAGGAGCCATTGGAGTCCGCGCCGGTTCCGCCCAGGATCACCGGGATGCCGGTATCCACCGCCTTGATCCCGGCGTAGGCGGGATTCAGGATCTGGCTCACGTAGGCCGCGGCCGACCCCGTGAAGTACTTGCCGGTGTCCTCCTCGTTCCAGATCTCGACGCCGCGCCTGATCCCCGAGTCGTAACGCTGGGCGAAAGCTTGAGCAAATGCCTGCATGTCACCGGCTGACGGAGGATTCGTGAGCTGCGCGCCTCCGCCGGCCCACTGCGGGGTCCACATGAGGATGGGCTCGATGGTGATGCCCACCTGGCTCGCCGCCTGGAAGATGGCGTCCGCACGACTCCAGTCATAGACTCCCGACGACGTTTCGATCAGCGGCCAGGGAATCTCCAGGCGTACGTTCTGCGCACCGAGCGCCTTGGCTTGCTGCATCTCGCTGGTCGCGGTCGCCACCGGGTTGGCGAAGTCGGAGGTGCAGTTGGGTGGCTGACACCACCAGCTTTGTGGGTTGGCGCCGACATAGCGCCAGGGCCGCATGGAGGGCTCGACGTTGACGCCACCCGCAGGGCCGCTGGAGGCTCCGGCAGCCGGCGCTGCGGACCAGGCCAGCCAGATGAACGTCGTTCCAACCAAGGCCCCGGCAAGGGCCACCGCGAGCGCGCGCGATCGACGCCTCAGCTTCATGGCGGGCTCTCCCTGATGCTGTCACGCGTACGAGCCAGCCATCCTACCAACTCGCGAAGCCCGCATGCTGGGTGCGCTGATACCGAACCGGCCGGCGTCGCGCCAAGGCGACCGGGAAGGCCTGTGGCCCAGCGGACCTCACGTTAGGCTGAAGCTGACCGTGCTCGTGCCTCCCCATACGGGAGTGACGGGGTTAGAGCCGGTTGAGTAGCCGCTCGCTGTGGCCGTCACCGTGTAGGAGGTGCCGCCGGCCAGGGAGGCGGGGGGGCCGCTCAGGCTGTAGTCGCCGTTGCTGTCGGTCGTCGTCGTCAGTCCATTGCTCAAGGTGACGCTGGCACCGGGGATGGGCACGCCGGTCGCGGCGGAGGTGACCTGTCCGCTGATCTGAGTGATCGGCACCTCTTGGAAGTTGGCCCAGTCAACGTACGAGCCGGTGGTCCGGGTTCCCGCCTCCCCCGCGCCCAGCAGCTTGCTCTGGGTCGCGCTGATCTGCCATCCGGGCGCGCTGCTCCCCGTCCACACCTCGCCCTCGACGAGGTCGCCGATCACGTCGAGCATAGCGTGATAGGTCGTCCCCGGGGTGATCGTCTGGCATACCATGGCCAGCTCGGTCCAGCTGCTCGGGATGGTGACCCAGAGCGAGAGGTCACCGGCGGTGCATCCCATCGGGTTGGATCCATCGGGAGGGTCGATCGTCATCACGATGGCGTTCCAGCTGCTGCTGCCGCCCTGTACGCGAGCCAGCAGCCGGGGCCCATGCTGATAGGTGGTGTCGTGCACCACCGTGCTGATGTCGACATCCGCTGTGACCTGCTGATTCGCGTACGGGTAGCCCATCCAGGTGTCGAAGTCCTGCAGCGTCGAGCCCGAGGTGTCGACCCATGCCTGATTGCCCGTGACGCCCGCGCCGTTGATGGCCACACCATTGGGGGGGCTGGCGATGTCGCTCGTCCAGAGCTGACCATCGGTGGAGGGGCTCCAGCCCCCGGTCTGGTTGGGCTGGGTGAAGGTGTCCATCCCGTCCTCGGCGGGGATTGCCACCAGCGTCTGGTTGGCGGTGACGCTGCCGCCCGCGGGCGCGGTCACCCCGGCCACGTCGTTGTCGTTGTAACCGACGGCGGATGCGGTGAAGACGACCGTGTACGGTCCAGATGCCACCGGTAGCGAGTAGGTGCCGGAGGAGCCCGTGGTCGCGGTGGTGCTGGCCGGGATCGTCGAGACCGTGACCCCCGCGATGTCGAATCCGCCGTTGCTCGCGGTCACCCTGCCGGTAACGGTGGAGTTCGGGGGAGCGGCGCTCACCGTGGCGACGGCGAACGAGTCGAGCTCGACGGGCGCCCCCGATGCCGCGTAACCGTACAGGCCCATCTTTCCGGCGCTCGTGATTGTGCTGCTGCTCCCCGACCACGTCCACGACGGGGGCTCCGTGGATCCGGCAGCCCAGACCTTGAGGTAGACGCTGCTGCCCTGGACCTCGGCGCGAAGCCAGTAGAAGGTTCCAGCGCTCGGTGAGAAGGAGGATTGCGACACCACGGTCCAGCTCCCGCCGGACATGACCAGGAACTGAAGGTGGCCATTGCCGTCATAGCGCGCCAAATCCATGTTGCCATTGGACTGATGGCGCAGGATGATGCCGGCGGTGTCGGTCGAGGTGGACCTGACCAGGAACCGGACGAGGGCGTTGCCGTCGGCGGTGGTGGCGGAGCCCAGCGTTTCAAAGCTGCTTGCGGCGGAGCTGCTGATCAGTCCCTCGTCCGAGGAGATCGAGAGGCTCGAGCCCGAGGACCAGGGCATCCCGTCGGAAGCGGTGCCCCAGCCGCTCTGGTTGGGCCGCTGGAAGGTGTCCTGGACGATGTAGGGCGCGCCCACGCTCACCGGGGCGGTCGTCGTCGAGGTGGCGCCCGTGGCGTCGGTGACGGTCAGGGTGACGGTGTAGCCGCCCGCGGTGGTGTAGGTGTGGCCGGCGGTCGGGCTTGCCTGCGGTCCGATGGTGGTGCCGTCCCCGAAGTTGAAGGTGTACGCGGTGATGGGGACGCCGCTCGCATCCGACGACGTCGAGCCGTTGGCGGTCACCGCAAGAGGTGGGTTGCCCGAGGACGGGCTCACGGTGAGCGCTGCCACCGGTTGCCCGACCGTCTCCGAGGCCGTGGCCTGGGAGATGTCACCGGCGCTGTCCGTCACCGTCACCGTGACCGGGAAAACTCCGCCCGTCGAGTACGCGTGGGTTGCCGTCGAGCTCGCCTGCGGACCGATGGTGGTGCCGTCGCCAAAGTTGAAGGCGTAGGTGGAGATCGGGTAGGTGCCCGCCGATGATCCCGAGGCGCTGGCGGTGACGGTGCTGCCGACCGGAGTGGACGGGGGGTTCAGGGTCAGTGCTGCCGTCGGTCCGTTCTTCCCGCTCACCGTCACGGGGGCGGTCGCGTTCGACGTGGCGCCCGTGGCGTCGGTGACGGTCAGGGTGACGGTGTAGCCGCCCGCGGTGGTGTAGGTGTGGCCGGCGGTCGGGCTCGCCTGCGGCCCGATGGTGGTGCCGTCCCCGAAGTTGAAGGTGTACGCGGTGATGGCGACGCCGCTCGCATCCGACGATCCCGCGCCGTCGGCGGTCACCGCGAGGGGTGAGTTACCCGAGGGCGGGCTCACGATGAGCGCTGCCACCGGTTGCCCGACCGTCTCCGAGGCGGTGGCCTGGGAGCTGTCACCGGCACTGTCCGTCACCGTCACCGTGACGGTGAACACCCCGCCGATGGTGTACACGTGGGTTGCCGTCACGGCCGCCTGCGGACCGATGGTGGTGCCGTCGCCGAAGGTGAAGGTATAGCTGGAGATCGGGTACGTGCCCGCCGATGATCCTGAGGCGCTGGCGGTGACGGTGCCGCCGACCGGGGTGGACGAGGGGCTCAGGGTCAGCGCCGCCGTCGGTCCGGTCACGGTGCCGAGCGGCGCCACCGAGAAGGAGTCGAACTCGACCTCGCTGCCGGACTTGGCATAGCCGTAGAGGCCCATGGTCCCGGCGGCCGTGATGGTGGTGCTGGTCCCTGACCAGGTCCAGGCCGAGGGCTCGGTGCTGCCGTCAGGCCAGACCTTGAAGGAGACGCTGCTCCCCTGAAGCTCGGATCTGAGCCAGTAGAAGGTCCCGGAGGTGATCGAGTAGCCGGTGCTGGACACCATGTTCCAGCTCCCGCCCGAGTCGACCAAGAACTGGAACTGGCCGCTGCCGTTGTATCGGACCAGGTCCATGTTGCCATTGGGCTGGTGGCGCAGGATCATGCCGGCCAGGCTCGACTGGGTGGCGGCGAAGCGGACCAGGCCGTTGCCGTCGGCGGTGGTGGCGGTGCCCAGGATCTGGAAGTCACTGGAGGAACCGAGGTTGGTGATGAGGCCCTCATCCGACGAGACCGAGAGGCCCGAGCCCGACGTCCATGTCATCCCGTCGGAGGCGGTGCCCCAGCCGCTCTGGTTGGCCCGCTGGAAGGTGTCCTGGACGATGTGGGTGGAGGCTGCCCGGACCGGGCCCACCGAGGCCGCGGTCCCGGCCGCAACCAGGGCTAGGGCCCCGAGGGTGGCGAGCCGGCGCCCCATCTTCGCAGTGTCGCCGCCCACGTCGAAACCTCCTTGCGGTCGTCCCCAACCAGAACCGGGAATCCCGCCCTTTGTTCCTTCTGCGAAGGGTGGGCTCCATCGGCGGTGCGGGGAATGGGCGCACCACGCATGATCGAGACACGTGTCCCAGGCCGAGTGTTGGCTGTCCCATGGCCAGCAGCGAGAGCGCTGCGTACGATCCAAATACCATGTGTGCAGCAAGCGTCTCGGTGCCTGGCGAGTCTCCGGTACAAACAAGATTGGACGACGGCCGGCGGGTGCAGGAGGGGATCGCCTCGGTCTTCGATCGTGCCGCCGCCTACTACCGCGACATGCGCTGGGAGAAGAACCGGGTTACCCGGCTCGAGAAGCGGCTGACCCGCCAGGTCCTTGTCGAGGAGTTGGGAGACGGCCCGGCCGGGTCGGCCCTGGAGATCGGCTGCGGCCCGGGAACCTGGACGCCGCTGCTTGCGGACAAGGCTGGCGAGGTGACGGCTCTCGACCTCTCGGAGAGGATGCTGGAGCGGGCTCGAGAAGCGGTGAGGGAGCCGAACGTCACCTTCGTGCAGGGCGACGCGGCCAGCTTCGTCACGGACCGCGCCTTCGACCGGGTGATGAGCGTGCGCGTGCTCGAGTACGTTCCGGAGTGGCGCTCCATCGTCCGCCGGCTGGAGGATCTGGTGGCGCCGGGGGGACGCGCGGTCATCGTCACCAAGACCCCGGTCTCGGTCTGGCGGGGCACCGGGCGCGAGCGCTGGTTCGGCCCCCACACCATGGCCAGGCGCCTCACCGGCAGGAAGCTGGACCCCGAGTTCTGGCAGAAGTACATCCCGGTTCGGGAGATGTGCCGGGCCTTCGCCGAGGCGGGACTCGTCGATGTGAAGGTCCGGCCGGTCATCTTCGGACTGCCCGTCTACGTCCGGGGGACCAAGCAATACCCGATCATCCCCAGGCCGGCCGAAGCCCCTGCGCTGAGGGCGACGTCGGCGCTCTGGCGCTGGGTTTCGCGGCGCGGAGAGGGGATTCGGAGGGTGTCACTCGTCCTTGCCGAGTCCTACGCCGTCTCGGGGCGGCGACCGGCTCCCTGACGTGGCCGGCCGGGCAGGGTCCGCGACCGAACGCAAGGACCTATCCGCACTGCGCGTCGGCGCTCCCAGCCTCAGGATCGCGATGGTGAGCCCCGGGCTCCCTCCCGAGGGTGGCGGGATCGGGAGCTACACGGACAAGACGGCGCGAGTACTCGCTGCCCGAGGCCATGAGGTTCACGTCCTCGTTCCCGGGGTGCCGCGGCTCCGGAGCGAGACGGTCGACTCCGTGCACATCCACCGCATCCCCACGCCGAGCCTTCAGCCGCGGGTGCTGGCGCGGGCTTGGGGCGTAGAACGGGCGCTGCGGCGCCTCGGCGTCCTGGACATCGTCCAGGCGTCGGAATGGGGTGCCGAGTGCTGGTGGTACTCGCACCGGAGCAGGACGCCGATCGTCACCCGTCTGGCCACTCCCCACTTTCTGATTGAGGAATTGAACGCGGTCCCGTGGGGCCAGCGACGGCGCCAGTCCGCTAGCCGCTGGCTGGAGCGATCGCAGGTCCGGCGCAGCGCCAGGGTCATCTCCCCGTCGGCGGCTCTGGCCGACCGCGTGGCCAGTCGTTGGGGAATCGACCGCGGCACCATCGCGGTGGTCCCCACCGGGATCCGGTCCCCGGCGTCCGATATGGGGGCTGTGCCCGCCGAACTGGTCGGGCTCGAGTACGTCCTCTACTTCGGCCGCCTGGAGCAGCGCAAGGGCCTCGACACCTGGGTGGAAGCCCTGCCGGCGGTGTTGCGATCCCGCCCCGGCCTCCACGCCGTGTTCGTGGGCGAGGACATGGGGATGGCTGGACGCTCGTTCGAGGACAAGGCCCGGGAGCGGTGTGGCGACGCCGCAGGGCGTCTGCACTTCCTGCCCTCGATGTTCCAGGCCCGTCTCTTCCCGATCGTGACAGCGGCTCGGGTGGTGGTGATGCCCTCGCACTGGGAGAGCCTCGCCAACGCCTGCCTCGAGGCGATGGCTCTGGGCCGGGTCGTGGTGGCGACGAGCGGCTCCGGCTTCGACGAGGTCATCACCGACCAGGTCGACGGCTTCCTGGTGCCGCCGGGTGACGTCCCCACCCTGGCCGCGCGGGTCGGAGCCGTGGTCGCCGACGAGCTCCTGCTGGCCAGGGTCGGACGCGCGGCGCGCCGCCGGGCCGGCGACTACGATCTGGAGGCGATGGTCGACCGTCTCCTCGCGGTCTACGCGGAGGTGCTGTCGACGCGCCCGGGGCACGGTGACGGCCGCCCCACCCCGGACGGATGCGAACATGAGCTCCAGGGAAGGGCCAGCGGGCTGAGGAGCCGGGGGTGAGGGTCTCGGTCTGCATCCCGGCCACTCGGCCGGGCAGCCTCGGTGCCGCGATCCAGTCAATTTGTGCACAGACCTGGGAGAACTGGGAGGTGGTGGTGCTGGGCCAGGGAGACGCCGCCACCGAAGCGCTGTTGAGGGCCGCGACCACCACGGGAGCTCTGGGCGATCGGCGTGTGCGGTATGTTCACCTCGCCCGCCGTGGGTTGAGCCGGGCACGCAACGCGGCATTCCGGGAGGCTCAAGGCGAGGTCGTGAGCTTCCTCGACGACGATTGCGAGGCGGACCCTGCCTGGCTGGAGACGATTGTCGCCGCCTTCACCGCGGCCCCGGAGATAGGCCTGGTCGGAGGCGCCGTCGCCCCCAACGGAGCGGTGGGACCCCTCTCCTCCTGCCCGACCATCACCCCGGCCGAGGCGGTCTACGATCCTGCCGCAACGCCGCGGCGACCGCCCCAGGGGTGGGACTGGATCGGAGCCAACTTTGCGATCCGGCGCCAGGTGGCCGAGGCGGTCGGCGCCTTTGACATCCACCTTGGCGCAGGCGCCGAGTTTCCCGCCGGCGAAGACACCGACTACAAGCTGCGCCTAGAGGGTCTCGGGGTGCCGATGCTGACCACTCCACGGTCGCTGGTGCTCCACTCCGCAGGCACTCGCTCGGGTCGGATGGCACTGCGCAGTCAGCGCAGCTACGCCCTCGGCAATGGGGCCCTGGCGGCCAAGCAGACGCTGGCAGGAGACGCTCGCGGCCGTCGCTGGCTGCGTGACACGCGGCGTGGCTGCCTCACCGGCTGGCTCACCGGGCGGCGTCCCCATCGCCTGCCCGTCGACCTTCGGCGGGGTCTCTGGTTCGAGTTCGGGTACCGCCGCTGCCTTCGCAACTACGACGTCGACGCTGCGGGACTCCTGCGGCGCCGCGCCGGAGCCGGCGAGGCACGCGCCCAACCTGACCGTGCCGACGGCGGTGCGCACCATGTCCCGCTCCGCCCCTGAGGCTGACCGCGGCGGCTTCCGCCGCGCCGTGGCCTTTCGGTTGTCAGCGACGGCGTCCGGCCATGATCCTCTGGTGGTTCCCGTCGCCGGTGGCTCCGCCGGCCTACTCAGCGGCTCCGTCAGCCGGAGGCTCGTCAGCCTCCTCGACCCGGAGGCCGTTCACCTCGGGCGGGGCTGGCCTCGCTCTTGGCTGGAGCGGCGCCAGGCTCGGCGTTCCGCCCTCCTCTTGGTCCCGGATCGCGCTACCGGCATCCGCTTTGCCGGACGGTGGCGACTCGACCTGGCCCGTGTTCGTGCCGTTCCCGACCTCCACAGCCCCCCGCGCGATCTGATCGAGCGCTGCCTGGCGGAGAGTGCGGCCAGGCGTCGGCGACCCAGGTCCTGGCATGACGTCTAGCCTCTGCTGATGCCGCGTCACCGGCCACCGCTGCTCCTCTTCCTCGCCCCCGCCGACCACCCGGACCGCGACGCCGTCTGCGCGACCCTGGCCTGGCTGGCCGAGGCCGAGGGCAAGCTGTTCGAGTGCTACTTCGACGCCCGGCCCACGGGCAGCCACTACGGCGGTGGGACCCCCCTCGGCGGCGATCCCAACGACATGCGTGGCGGAACCTTCACCGGCGCTCACCACCTCGAGCAACTCCTTCTCGTGCTCGGGCGATTCGATGTCGAGGCCGCATCGCTGGGCCCGTCCGTGCTGACCCCGACCCTCGATGAGCTCGGGGTCCGGTTTCGCTCCCGCAGTGCGGAGGTGGTCCAGTTCTATGGGGAGGTCTTCGCCGCCAGCTCGGAGAGGATGCCGGGCACCCTGCTCGTCGTGGGCCGGGGCCGTGCACCCGGCGCCGGGCTCGGCGCCTTCGCCTTCCCCGAGGTCGTCCACCGGCGGTTGCTGGCGGTCGCGGAGCGGGATGAGGATGAGCTGCGTCCATTGAGCCAGGGGAGGGAGGTCGAGACGCTCTGGCTCGCCGGCCCGCCGCTCGAGGGGGCCACCGAGCTGCGGCCGCAGCCGACGCTATCGGTCGCGACCGAGACCATCTGGATGGCGGAGCGCTGGGCGGTGCATCGTCGCGGCTTCCTCCTCGGGGATCCCGAGCTGGTGGGGAGATGGGTCCCGACCGCGGTCCGACGGGGCTGGGTGGGGATTCACGGCTCGCCGCAGACCGAGGTGGTGGAGCGTCTTGCCGAGCCGCTCCGCCAGGTGGACGCCGTCCATGGCCGCCAGCACGACGACCGCGACTTCCTGGCCCTCTCGCGGCTGGGGACCGCGTTTCAATTGGTCGATCCGGGGAGGCCACCCTTCCCCGTGCTCGCCGAAGCGCCCGCTCCCTGGCCGGCCATGGCTTCGCCCGTCGAGCCGAGCGATCGACAGCTTCGCGCCTGGGCCCGCGAGGGCCGCGTCCTCACCACACTCCTCTTCTGGACCGGGATGGCTCGGGAGCTCGAGAGCCTCCACGCCCTGGCCGACGTGCTCGGCCTCACCTCGCTCGCGGCCGGGCTGGTGCTCACCACCGCGAGCTTCGCTCAGATGTCCTGCCCCCCCCTCACCCTGACCCGTCTACCGCGCCATCTCGGGGGTCTGGCACCCCATGTCGAGCTCCTGCTCGCGAGCGCCGGGTGTGGGGCGATGATCGAGTCGGAGGCGCCCCTGGACCGTTTCTCGGCGACGCTTCGCCGCAGCGTCGCCGAGGTCGCCGAGCGGCTCGGCGGCCGGGAGAACGCGCCACTCGGGTGGTGGCCGGTGATGGATGCTCCCCTCGTGCCGCAGTCGCCCCGGCGGGTGGCGGTCGGGGCGGGACCGCCCTATGTGCGGGTGCGTTACCACCCCCGCCCTCTCGGGTCCTCGTTTGAGGGCGCAGCCAACCTGAGCGGTGGGAGGTCGCTGCGGGCACTCGTACGCGACAGCCCCGCGCGACGCCTCTTCGAGCCGATCCGCCCCTTCACCGAGTTCCAGCCCGGAGCGCCAGGGCGCGGGGTGCTCGAGGCGGTGCGCGAGGCGGGCTTCGAGTACGCCTTCACCTGCGCCGCCTTTGGAGGGCCGCCGCGGGCGGTCGTCGACATCGGGGGACTGACCGCCATGACTTACACCGCCGGCCGCTGGGATGGGTGGACTCCCTTCATCACGGTGAACGACCTCTCCGACCTCCGCCGAGCCGAACGGCGCCTGCTCCGGGGCGGGCACCCCGGTTGGCTGATCGGCACCCTCGACACCTGCCTCTGGGCCTTCAGCGGTCCGATCTGGTCTCGAGGATCCGCTCTCTTCGCGATGTGCCGGTGGGTGGCCGAAGGCGGCTCGTCGGGGCGGCTCATCAACGTGACCCCTCGAACCGCCTCTCGCTATGCTCGGCTGCTCGCCGGCATGGGGCTCGTGGAGTCCCTGCCGTCGGCATGAGCGGCAGCGCCCCTCCGGGCCTTGCCCCAGCGGGCATGGGCGATAGAGGACATCCTCGGTGCCATCTCGCCTATGGAGTGAGCACCTCGCGGTGTGGCACGCTCTGAGCATGGCCGTCACGGCCGGGCCTGCAGACGCGGCAGCGGAGGTTCTCCTTCCCCCCCAGGTGGATTGTCTCTCCGACTGCCGGAGTTTGCTGGTCGTCGTGTACGGCCATCTCAGCGACACCATGGCTGCGACACCGGCTCTCCGCAGCCTCCGCGCGGCGCTGCCCGGGGCGCGCCTCGACGTGCTGGCGCTGCGCAGCGCCCGTCCCGTGCTCAGCCACTGCCCCTATGTCGATGCGGTGATCGAATGGAGGGACTTCCAGCACAAGGGAACGTCGCTCGGCCGCGTCGAGAAGGGGGCGGTGGTCACCGCCCTGAGCCTGAGGCTGAGGCGGCGCCGGTACGACGCCACTCTGGTGCTGCACCGCAGCAACAGGCCCATGCGCCGCCTCGCCGGGGCTGTCGGATCGCGGATCCGCGCCGGGGTCAGCGATGGCTCGGACGGGTATACGCACGCCGCGGCTCCCGCCGCCTCCGTCGAGTCGTCGCGGCGGGAGAACGCTCGGGTGTTGGCGGCGGTGGGGATCAGCGATGACGGCGGCCCCGTGGAGCTCTGGCCGTCGCCAGCGGAGATCGCAGCCGCCGGACGCCTGATCGCCGGGACGCGCCGGCCCCTGGTCGGGATCCACGCCGGCGCAGACTGGTCCTGCCAGCAGTGGTTGCCGGACCGCTTCGCAGCGGTCGCTGCGACCCTGCAGCGGGAGATCGGCGCGACCATCATCCTCACCGGGTCGGCCAACGAGCTGGCCCTCCAGGAGGAGGTCTCTGCCGAGCTGCCCGTCGCTCCGATCCGGGCGGTGGGGCGGACCAGCTTCGGCGAGCTGGTCGAGGTGGTTCGGCGCCTCGATCTCCTGATCTGTGTTAACAGCGCGGCGTCGTCGGTGGCCGGCGCCGTCGGTACGCCGAGCCTGGTGCTTCTCGGGCCGGAGGACGGCCGCCTAACCGGGATGGAGCCGAGCGCGGCTCGCCGGGTGCTCCAGCCGGGCGGAATCCGGGCGGGGGGGAGCTGGTGCGAGCTGGGCCGTTGGGGGGTGCTCTCAGGGTGCGAGTCACCGATCTGCCGTGGAGTCGGCGGGCTCGCGCAGCTGAGCGCCGCCGAGGTCTCGCGTGCCGCCCTGGGGATGCTCAGGACGCTGCCCGCGCGCTAGCCGCCGCCGCAACCAGGCCGGCGATGAGGGCGTGACCCCGATCGTTGGAGTGCGTCTCGTCGGACACCCCGAATGGCGTCGACCGCCCCGCGGGACCGCGCGCGTCCGGGTCGTCGTGAATGGCGGAGAGCGGCACGAACCGCCCGCCTCGAGCTCCGCACTCCGCGGCGATCACCCTGTCGAAGCCGTCAAGGGCCGCGCCGACCTCGCTGCATCCCCCTGACGGTCCCCAGACCCCCAGGCAGATCAGCATCGGCGTCCCCCGGCCCACCAGGCGCTGCACCAGACGGGCGTACAACCCTCGGAACTCCGCCAGCGGCGTGGCCCTCCAGGGCCCGCTCGGCCGGTATCCAACCCAGTCATTGGTGCCCAGTTCGACCACGACGAGCCGGCGGCCGACCGGGGGGCGCCGCCGGAGGAGGTCCTGGACCCGCCCGCCGGGGAGGCCCGCGACGTGCGCCGACGCCGGCCCACCGGCGGCTGCTGTGAGGGACGCCACGACCAGGGCGGGATAGCTGCGGCGGCGGTCCGACGCGTGCATGCCGGCGGTGAGGCTGTCGCCGGCGATGACGATGTCGACACGGGGGCGCTGGATGGCGCGGGCGAGATCCCGGGTCGGGGAGCGGATCGCGCCGGGCAGCTCAGTACGCGCCGCGACCCGAGGTCACGGCTCGGAATGTCTTCCAGACCACGGCTGCGTCGAGCAGCACCGACCAGTTCTCCACGTACTCGAGGTCGAGCCGGATCGTCTCCTCCCAGGAGAGGTCCGAACGGCCGCTCACCTGCCAGAGCCCGGTCATTCCGGGCTTGACCAGGAGGCGCCGGCGCCGCAGGTCGGCCGGGTAGGCGTCGACCTCCGACTGCAGCGGTGGACGGGGTCCGATCAGCGACATCGTGCCGGTGAGGACATTCCAGATCTGAGGCAGCTCGTCCAGCGAGTAGCGGCGGAGGAAGCGTCCGATCGGGGTGATCCGCGGATCCTTCCGGATCTTGAAGAGGACGCCGTCGTGGTCGTTGTGGGCGAGCAGCGCGTCTCGCTGCTGGTGGGCGCCCTGGTACATCGTCCGGAACTTGAGGAGGGTGAATTCCTGGCCGTGCCGACCCACTCGCTTCTGGCGGAAGAGGACGGGACCAGGGCTGCTCACGCGAACCGCCAGGGCGATGCCGGCCAGGATGGGGGACAGCACGATGCAGAGGGCGACGGCCACCACGCGATCGAGGGACGACTTGAGCGCCCAGCTGGTGGCCGTGAAGCTGGCCTCCTTGACATCGAGCAGGGGCAGCCCGCCCACCGGGCGGACCACCAGCCGGGGGCCGGCGAGCTCGGTGACGTCCGGGGCGAGGAGCAGCCGGATGCCGGTGCCCTCGAGGTCCCAGGAGAGGCGGCGGAGATCGGCGCCGCTCAGGACTCCCGAGCCGGCGACCGCGACGGTGTCGGCGCCGGCATCTCGGGCCGTCTGGATGACCTCGTCGACTGGGCACACCAACCCAAAGGCCGAACCCTTCCCGCGATCCGCACCCTCGACCATGAAGACGCCTGCCACCTTGAGCCCGGCATTGGGTAGCCGTGTGATGTGGTCGACGAGTCCTCGCGCTTCGGTCTCGGAGCCGAGCACGATCACACGGTGGATCGCCCCGCCGACGCGGATGCGCCGGTGCAGGAGCAGCCGTCCGGCGATGTGCGTTCCCAGACTCAAGCAGGTCATCGCCAGGACGGCGACCGCGGTCACCTCGCGCGACAGCTCACTGTGGGTCAGATAGGATCCGGCGACCAGTGCCGCCAACATCCACAGCCCGGCGTTGGCGATACGGCCAAACTCGGCCGTGCCGGTACCGATCCGCCGCTCCTGGTATGTGCCGGTCGTCAGCAGCAGAGCGACCCAGACCAGAGGACCCACGCCGACGAGGGCGACGTAGGGCGCCGTGGGTCCGAGCGGCTGAGTCACCCCAAACCGGCCGACCACGGCCAGGAGGGTGGCGCCTACGGCGGCGAGCAGATCGCATCCGATAAGGGAGGCGCGCCAGCGCGCGGTGGCGATCTGCCGGGTGGGGCTTCCGTCCGACATCTCCCCGGGAAGGACGGTGAGCCGCAGCGCCGGGTATCGAGTCGACACTCTGACGCCGGTCAGCGACACCTCTTCGTCGGTGAACCTGTCGTCGGTGAGCATGTATAAATCCTGCACGCCACCGGATCGTGACGCGATGGGAACTCTCCGCTCAGACGCTGGGCGAATGTCCCTACGAGACCGGGCCTCCCACGCTGTCCGCGCCGCCATCCTCCAACTTCCCACCAGACGGCGCGATGGCCTCATCCTCGGGGACGCCACGAGCAGTAGGAAGTCCAACGGCGGTGTCTTGGCACGGAGCCGACCCGCGCCTTGTGGCGTCCGGCCTGCGCCCGGCTGCGCCCGCGCCGTCGCCGCCTGAAGCAGGCTAGGCGGCCTCCGTCACTCCCGGCGATGACCCGCCGCGGCGGCGCGTCCACCGGAGGGGTGCGAGGAGGAGTGCCTCCGGGCTGCCCGGCTCGGTGTCTCCTGAGGAACGTAGAGTGCGCCGCTCCACGGCGACGAAGAGCAGCCAGGCGATGACCAGTATCCCCGGAACGCAGAGGAGCACCTCGAGGAACACCAGTTGTGGCGATCCGGTGTGCTGGAGAAGGAAGCTCAGAGTCCGGACGATCGGCTGGTGAACCAGGTAGAGGCTGTATGACATCACCCCCACCGCCGCGAGAGGTCGCCACGAGACCAGCCGGCTGAGCCAGTTCCCACCGGCCGCCACGACGCAGAGAAGGAGGAAGAACACCGCCCCGAAGAGGAGATGTTCCAGCGGGCTGCCCACGGACAGCACCGCGACCGTCGTGAGCGGCACTAGCCCGAGGATGGCCCACCCGGCCCGCGGCGCCCACCGGCCGATCCGCCCGGTCGCGTACAGACTGGCGGCGACCATGCCGAAGCCGAATTCCGCCCACCTGCCGGGAAGCAGATTGGGCAGCACATCGGTGGCCAACCCCGATCCAGCGGCGATCGCGTGCGCGTCGATCGCGACCTGGAGGCCGAGCCGGTAGGCGATGTTCACCACGACCACGGCGGCGACGGTGCGGGCCAGCCCGAACCGCCGCACTCCGATGACGAGGAGCGGCAGTCCGAGGTAGAGCTGCCACTCCAGGCCCAACGACCAGTAGGCGCCGTTCAGGGCGTAGAAGGTGCTCGGGAAGAGCGAATGAGTCATGGTCAGGTGGGTTGCCGCCTGGATCGCCACCCCGGGCACGCTGAGGGGAGTGAGCCCGAGCTGGGTGGCCGCAAGGACGGTGACCAGCAGGACCACGGCGAGTGAGACGTAGTAGGCGGGGAGAAGTCGGGTGGCGCGCCGGCGCAGGAAACGCCAGACCCGGAAGTTCTCGGCCCCGCCGCGTGCGATCGGAAGGTAAAGGCAGAAGCCGCTCAGCACCAGGAAGAGGCTGACCCCGGTGGATCCGCTGCGTACGAAGAAGTCGAACGGTCCCAGGCGGGCCCCGGTGAAGGCGCGGATGTGGAAGAGGACCACCCACAGAGCAGCCAGCGCTCGCAGGCCATCGACTCCGTCGAGCCGCCGTCCGGTCCGGGTCACGAGATCGCCGCCTCATGGCCGGGTTCTGCGGCGCGGGCCTCCGCCGCGTCGTGGGCGATACGGTTGGGAGCCCCCACCAGCCGCTGCCAGGCGGTGGCGGGCACGAGCACGCCCAGTAGCCAGACGGCGCATGCGGCGTACCGGAGCCCGAGCCGGCGCGGCTCCTGGGCGAGCCGGAAGAGCCACTCCAATCCGCTCCGACGAGCCCAGGCGGGGGCCCGATGCAAGCGCCCCGCGATCAGGTCGAAGGTACCACCCACTCCGATGGCCACTGACACCGGGAGACGGTCCAGGTTGCGCGCGATCCAGAGGTCCTGCTTGGGATGGCCGAACGCGACCAGCAGGATGTCAGCACCGGCCTCACCCACGCGGCTCAGGATCTCGTCATCCGCCATCTCGTCCACGGCCGCCGGCGGGGGCTCATGGGTTCCGGTGATCTGGAGACCGGGGTTGGCACGTTCGAGAAGGGTGGCAGCCTCTGCGGCCACCCCCCCCGTCCCGCCCAGGAGAAAGACCCGAGCACCACGCTGGGCGGCGAGACCCATCAGCGTGGGGACCAGGTCCGCTCCGGCCACACGGGCCGGGAGGGGATGCCCCAGAAGGCGAGCCAGCCACAGGACGGGAGCGCCATCGGCCACGTTGAGGCCGGCACCATTGAGGGCCTTCCGCACCTCCGGCCGGCGCCGCGCGGTGACCAGGAACTGCAGGTTGACGGTGCTCACCTGCAGCGGCGCGTCCGCCCCGATCGCGGCCATCATCCTCTCGGCGGCCCCCTGCTCGTCGACCGTGTCGATGGGGACGCCGCCGATGATGACCCGCGAAAGAGCGGGGGCGCTGCTCGCCACCGTCTTCCGGCGCTTCCGGAGCGACGCCTCCGCCGGCCGCTCCGTGCGCTCCCAGCGGTCCGCACCCAGCCCCCGTGTCATCCGGAGGTAGGTGCCGATCTTGGCGACGAGGAACCGGGGGGTGTGGAGGAGGGCGCGGTAGGCGGAGCTCGGGGCTCGCGCGGCGCGCAGGCCGACGAAGACGTAGGTGGTGAGCAGCAGCGACGCCGCCCACCAGGTGGCACCCGCCCACGGGGGAACCAGCCCGCCGACCGTCGCGGCCACGCTGGCGGCGTCCCCGAGGAGGGCAAGCATGGTCAGCAGCCCGAGAGGGGGGATGGCGAGGTCCAGAGAGGCCTCGGCGAGCGAAGCGTCGCGGTGCCGCAGAGCGGCCCAGAGGAGGCGGGGCAGTCGGGTTCTCACCACGTGGAAGCGTCCCCCCTCCCAGCGCATCCGCTGGGTGGCGGCGCCCCTTCCAAAGCCGGGTGCGGGGCCTGCCACGCTAGCCGCCGCCGCAAAGCCGGGCCGGACACCTGCGATCCGGAGGTCGATCGAGTACTCGAGGTCCTCGGCACCGCTGAATGCGCTCCAGGGCAGCCGCTCGAGCAGGTTGCGCCGGAACATCATCCCGTTGCCGACGAGGGAGCAGGGAAGGCCCAGCGCCGCCCTTCCCGCGAAGCGGGTGCGGTGGAAGAGCAGAAACGCCGCCTGGCGAAGGGGTGTCCCCGACCCGCTGCCGTCGAGGACGAGGTAGTCGGCCTGGGCCGCCTCCGCGCCGCCGGCCAGGACGGCCTCGAGGGCGCGGAGCATGCCCGGATCGGCGGTCGAGTCGGCGTCTACAACGGCGATCGCATCGGGCGGGTCGAGCTCGCTGAGAAGGCGGTCCATCGCCCAGCGCAGGGCCCGCCCCTTCCCCCGGAGCTCGGGCTCGTCGCGAACCAGCACCTCGGCGCCCGCCTTTCGGGCCGCGTCGGCGGTGCCGTCGCTGCAATTGTCGGCGATGACCACCAGCCGGAAGCGGCCGGCCGGGTAGTCCTGGGACCGGAGCGAGGCCAGGCAGCCTGAGATCAACGGCTCCTCATCGTGAGCGGGTACGAGCACCGCGATCCGGCTCTCACCGCGACCGGGCGCCGGCTCCGCGTGGCGGTGCAGCAGCGCGGCCACTGCGAGCACCAGCAGGTAGAGGGGGGCGAGCGCGATCAGGCCGCCGCTGATCGTCAGCAGCAGCGTCAGCGTCCGGCCGATGTCCATGCTCACCCCCGCGTCGGTCCTTGCTTCCGAGGTTAGGTGGGCCGGCGAGTGGGGGGAATGGGCCGTTGCTCGGAGTCGGGGAGGGGCACCCGGGGCCGCCGCTCCATGTCCTCGGCCAGACCGGGACTTCCGCCCAGGGAGCTGGGCAAACCGGCAGCGTGCACCCCATCATGGAATGGGACGCTCTCGGCGCCGTACCCGCCGCCGCCGGAGCGGGGGGCGAGCCCCCGCCCCCGCGGACGGGGCGCGAGGCGGGTTGCGGTGGGGACCGACCGGCGATCCCCACCGCCTTCCCGTTCTCTAGGCCTAGGAGACGAGCACGTCCGCGAATTCCACCGGGGCGTTGGCACCGAACGCGATGGCACCGCGCGTGAAGGTCGAGTCGCTTGCGGTCATGATCGTGGTGCCGTCCAGGCTGACACTCAGCGCCGCACCGCTCGCCTGGATCACGACCTGGTGCCAGCTCGCTGAGTAGCTCTTGCTGACCTTGGCTAGCTCGGTGGATGTGCCGCCGTTGACGCGCACCAGCTCGATGACGCTGCCGCCCACGAACCGCACGGCGTACGTGAAGTTGGGGGTCAGGTATCGGAAGTCGATGGTGTCGCTCTCGCTGAGCCAGGCACTCGGCCTGACGTCGACACTGAGTGTGTAGTCGGTCCAGGCGGTGCTGCCCGCCACCGTGGTCGCCGTCCAGCCCGTGTGTGCGTAGACGTTGCCGTAGGTGCCGTCCCCGCCCTTCACCGCGAAGCCTGCGTTCAGTCCGGAGACACTCCATCCTGCTGGGATGCTCCCGGCCGCGTCAGCGGCGAAGTTGTCGCCCCAGGGGAGGTTGGGCCCGGACTGCGCAGGGATCGGAGAGGACGTTGGGCTCGGCGTAGGTTGCGCAGAAGCCGATGGCGGAGGTGAATCAGGAGGAGTGGCCGTTGGCTTTGGCGTCGGCGTCGGAGTGGCCGTTGGCTTTGGCGTCGGCGTCGGCGTCGGAGTGGCCGTTGGCTTTGGCGTTGGCGTCGGCGTGGCGGTTGGTGCCGGCGCCGACCGTCCGAGCAGGAGGCTCCGCAGGACGCCGTAAGACGCCTTGGCAGAGAAGTCGTTGTTGAGCAGACCCCAGGTCGCCGCGCTCACCTCCGTGTACGTGGTGCTAGTGCAGGACCAGGCCCCGGTGTCTCGAACGTTGTACCAGCCCGCCACCTGGATCGGCATGTTGCTGCCGAAGACGCTCTGGAGCGCCGCGCTCTGATTGCCACTCGACGACTGGACACCGAATTCCGTCATCCAGATCGGCGTTGCGGAACGCCCGGCGGCATTGAGGGCGCTGCGGTAAGCCTGAGCCTCTGAGCTCCACGTTCCGGCGTAGTTGTGGAAGGAGGCGATGTCGAACTTGCCGCCATCGGCGATCACCGACGAGAGGAAGGGGGTCCCACCGCCGGCGTCATTCGCGGAACCGGCCTCGACCACCGCCAGCCCCGGGTCCACCGCCTTGATGGCCGCGTACGCCGGGTTCAGGATGTCAGTGACATAGGTCTGGGCCGAGCCGTTGTAGAGGTAGTTGCCGCTGTCCGGCTCGTTCCAGACGTCCACCGCCGGTACCAGGGAGCCGTAGCGCTGGGTGAAGTCGGTGACGAAGGTCGTCCAGTCCGAGACGTTGGTCGCGGGCTGGTTGAGTGCCGCGCCGCCACCCGCCCACTGCGGAGTCCACATGAGCACGGGCAGGATCGGTTCTCCCACCGACTCGCTGGCGGCGAAGATGGCGTCAGCCCGGCTCCAGTCGAACACCCCGCGCGATGTCTCGATGAGCGGCCAGGGGATCTCGAGCCGGACCATCGACGCGCCGACGTTCTTGGCCGCTTGAAGTTCCCGGGTGACCGTGGCCATCGGCCCCTGTCCGTTGACGTTGAAGTCGCTGGTGCAGAGGGGCATGGTGCACCACCACGACTGGGGGTTGGCGCCCGTGTAATGCCATGGCCGCATCGAGGGCTCGACGTTGACCAGCCCCGCGATCGCGCTCTGCGGCGTGGTCGTGGCCATGATCGACGGGCGGGGGGTGGCTGTCGCCGAAGCGGAGGCGCTCGGCGTCGGGGTGGCCATGGAGGTCGGGGCTGGCGTCCCCGTCGAGCTGGAGAGCGGGCTCTGACCGAGGCTGAGAAGATGCTGCTTGTAGTAAGCGCCCTCGCCAGCGTTGGGAGTGCCGCTCCAGTCGGTGATCAGGACGTCATTGGCGTCTGCCCAGGGGTTCCATGTCCAGGCCAGGTAACTCCACCCGTGGCTGTCTGCGTAGGGGAGGAAGGTGGGGAGGAATGACACCGGAGCCGTGGTGGAGTCCCCGGTCTCGCCGACCAGGAAGGGGTAGGTCGCCGAGATCGGCGCCTGCTGGGTGTCCCAGCACGACGGGGTGGCGCACGACTCCCCGGGGTAGTCGTGGGCGCCCGCGATGAGCTGGCCAAGGGGGTCCTGGGGGGCGTAGGCCAACCATTGCGAGTCATCGTTCGCCCAGTCCACGCCGTTGACCAGGATCGGCTGGGTGGCTCCGGTGCGGCGGACGGCGTCGACGAGTTGCTGCATCCCGGCCGTCTGCCAGGTGTACGAGGTGGTGTATCCGGTGGTCTGGCCGCTCGGCCCGATCTGGTCGTCGGATACGAACTGGTTGAGCGAGCAGCCGTCGAGCCAGCACTGCCACGCGTTCTGGGAGGGGTTGGTGAAGTAGCTGCTGTAGAGGAACGGCTCGTTGTAGAGGTCAAAGATCACCGCCGGGTCACTCTTGAAAGTGGTGGCGACGGACTGCCAGAAGGTGATCGAGTGGTCGGCATCGGCCATCGGTTGCTGACCGATCGCCGCATATGCCCCGGGTGCGTTCCAGTGGAGGTCGAGGATGGCGACCATCCCCGCCTGGTGGATCAGGCTCACCATGGTGGCGACCGCACTCTGGTAGTTGCTTCCTCCGTAGGCCGGGTTGACCCCGTTGATCCCCAGCCAGCAGTCCTCGTTCAGCGGAACTCGGACCGCGTTGATGTCCCAGCTCGCCATCGCCTGGTAGGTGCTGAGCTGATCGAGGGGCGCTCCGCCGTACAGGCTCCAGCCTCGGCTCGTGGGAGTCCCGCCCTGATCGCAGGCGTATTCCATGGTGGAGAGGTCGACGCCGTGGAGCGTGACCGGGGTGCCCGCCCCGTCGACCAGTTGGTTGCCCGAGACGTGGATGGCGAGCGGAGCCGCCGTGAGGCGCGATGCCATCATCGGCGGGACCGAGAGTGCGGCGGTGGCCACCAGGCAGACGCCCGGGAGATATCGCCAGAGGTGGCGGCGGGGTGAGAGTCGGAGGGTGGTCATGGCCGGTGATCTCCTCGTGTCCGAGGGCAGGTGGGCTGGGCTCACCCTCACAGGCTGCGATTTGCGACCACCTTGGTCCGGGACCTGGACTGCGAGCTCGGCTATCCCAGGGCTCGTTGGCGGAGCGTTACGCGTTCATCACCGTGGCGCGTTTTGTACGTGACACGGATGTCACAGGTGCCAGATACGGGCCTGGAGGATCGGGCGGCGACGCCGATCCTCCCGGGCGCCGTCGGCGGAGCGGCGGTCGCTGACATCGGTCAGACGGGCGCGCAGGCGCCTGTCTGAGTCAAATGGGCGCGCCGTGTCCCGGAAAGAGCCCTCCGTCTCGCCCGGAGGGTCATACAAGCCGGGCTGTGAGCCGGATTCTGTCCCCACCCGCGGCTGGGGGACGGTCCTCCGTCTTGGATGCCGGTTGCCCGGCACCTCGTGCGGCTGACCCGGGACCTGAGACGAGCAGCCCCTGGACGCCGAGGCGCCCGCTACAGCTGGACCAGCCCCTTGCGCGCTGCGTAGAGGACCGCCTGGGAGCGGTCAAAGATCTGCAGCTTCTCGTACATGTTGCTGATGTGGTTGCGGACGGTCTTCTCGCTGATCGACAGCTTATAGGCGATCTGCTTGTTGGCCGAGCCCGTCGCGATCAGCTTGAGGATCTCGATCTCACGGGCGGTGAGCCCGTCGTAGAAGTCCTTGGGCGTGGTGTCGCCGGTCAGCATCCCCAGCACGCGCTGGGCGACCGGTCCCGACATGACGCGCTCGCCGGTCATCACGGTCAGGATGCTGGAGATGATCGCCTCGGGCTCCGAGTCCTTGAGGACGTAGCCGCTCGCGCCGGCCCGCAGGGCGGCGATGACGTGGCTGTCGGCCTCAAAGGTGGTGAGGATGAGCACCGGCACACCCGGCATGCTTGCCGTGATCTGCTCCGTGGCCTTGATGCCATCGAGGTTGGGCATCTTCACGTCCATCAGCACGACGTCCGGCTCCAGCTCCCGGCACTGCCGGACCGCCTCGACCCCGTCGGCCACCTCGGCGATCACGGTGACCCGCGGGTCGTCGCGCAGGAGCCGGGCCAGGCCCGAACGGAACAGCGTCTGGTCGTCGGCAATGAGCACGCGGACGGGCTTGGTGGTGATCACTCGGATTCTCCGAATGGGACGATGCAGCGCACCCTCGTGCCACCTTCGGATGGCGTGTCGAGAGTGATGCGACCGTCGAGCAGGTGCGCTCGTTCGCGCATTCCCCGCAGCCCAAACCCCGATTCCGGGTTCCCCAGGCCGCGGCCGTTGTCGGTGATGGTGATTGCCAGAGAGGAGTCGAGCACCTGGAGGGTGACCGTCACACGGCTGGCCCCGCTGTGACGGCGGACGTTGGTGAGGGCTTCCGAGGCGATGCGGGAGAGGTTCCATGCCTGCTGGGAGGGCAGCTCATCGGGCCAGGAGTGGATGACCAGATCCGCCTCGATGCCGGTTGCGGCGGCAAGCTGTTCCAGTCTCTCGCGGATGGAGTCCGCGAAGCCGGACTCCGTCGTCGGCTCGTCGCGCAGTTCGTAGAGGAGGCGGCGAAGCTCGGCGAGCGCGCTGCGGGTGGTGGCCTGCAGCCGCTCCAAGGCGGCGGGCGCGGACGCCCGCTTCATGTGTTCCAGCTCCACGACCATCACGGTCAGGTGCTGCACAGCTCCGTCGTGGAGTTCGCGCGCCAACCAGGTGCGTGCTTCCGCGAGCGCTCCACCACTCGGGGAAGCGGCTGCGGACGGTCCCGCCCAATCCGGCTGCAAAGCCAGGCTTGTAGTCACGGCATGCCCCCCCCGAGATCGCGACCTGGACTTGGCGGCCCACCCGCCCCCAGCTCAGCTAGAACTTAATACCCGAGAGTGTAGGGTATTAAGGCCCGTGCGCGCAAGGTCGCCTGGCTCGCCTGGGGCCAGGGGGTGACCGGGCCTTTCAGCCCAGGGAGAGGAGGTGCTGCTTGTAGTAGGTGCCCTCGCCCGCCGTGGGCGACCCGGCGGTCATGGAGGTCACCAGGACGTCGTCGGCGTCCTTCCACGCGTTCCAGGTCCAGGCCAGGTAGCTCAGCCCGTGACCGTCCGCCCAGGGCAGGAAGGTCGGCAGGTAGGTCTCCGGGCCGGCCGACGAGTCCCCCGTCTCGCCGACGATGACCGGATGCGCGGCCGAGAGCGGCGCGATCACCGAGTTCCAGCAGGACGCCTTGTCGCAGCCCTCACCGGGGTAGGTGTGCCACGAGACCACCGTGTTCGCGTCGCCCGACCCCCACTCGCCGAAGGATGAGGCCCAGCCCGAGCAGTCGTCTGCCCAGTTGACGCAGCCCGCCATGATCACGTTGGGAGCCCCAGCGGTGCGGATATCGGTGGTGAGCTGGTCAAAGCCAGCGGTGCTCCAGTGGGTGCTGACCGTGTAGGGGTGGCCTCCGGTGACGTACTCGGTGAGTGTGCAGCCCCGCCAGAGGCATTGCCATTGGTTCTCTCCCGAGGTCGTCCAGTAGTAGTACGGCTCGTTGTAGAGGTCAAAGAGGACGCCGGCGTCCGAGCCGAAGGTGGAGGCGACACTCGACCAGAAGGCTGGCGAATGGTCCTCGTCCGGCGCTGGGTTCTGCGAGAGTGCGATCTGGGTGCCCGGAGCCGACCAGTGCAGATCCAGGATCACGTAAAAGCCCGCGGCCTGGAGGTCGTTCACCAGCTTCACGATCGCGTCACGGTAGGCGGAGCCACCGATCTTCACACCGTTGATCCCGAGCCAGCAATCCTCGTTGAGCGGGATGCGCACCGCGTTGATGTCCCACGACTGCATGGCGGCGAAGGTGGCCGGGTCGTCCTCAGGTTGACCGCCGAAGGGATCGGTTGTCCAGTCGTCGGCGCACGTCGATTCGGTCCCGCTCATGTCGACGCCGTGGAGAAGGACCGTCGCTCCGGCCGCGTCGACCAGCCGGTTGCCCTCGACGTGGAGCGCGGCCGCGCCGGTTGCAGTCGGTGGGTCCGGGCTGGAAGGGGTCGGAGCCGCCCCCCCGATGGCGTGAGCGCTCGCGGACGTCGACAGCGGTCTCGCCGTGCCGGAGGTTGACGGGCTGCACCCGGTACTCATGGCTGCGGTGACACCTGCGATCGAGAGCGTGAGGAGTCGCAGGGGGCGGAATCTGATCATGGTGGGCTCGACCCTCTGGCGAGTGTACGGGGGGTGGGTCGCGGTCGCCATCCGCCCCCCGTACACTCGCCTGGGCCTTTGCACCCTCCCTCTGGGCGCGCGTCCCGACCCTCGAGGTCAGCCGCCCGTGGTGAAGCAGACCGCCATCGCCTGCTCGGCTGGCGTCCCGAGGGGATCGTAGGGTCCCGGCGTTCCCAGGTTGACCTCCCACCAGTAGATGCCGCCCACCCCCGCCTCCGCCGCCGCCTGGCAGGCTGCCTGGTAGTACGTCTTCTGGAAGGCGGCGTCCGTCGGACCGGACAGCAGCGACTCCCAGGGGTGGTCCTGCTCGCCCTCCTGAGGGACGACCCCGACCTCGCTGAGGACCACGCGCTGCCCGGCTGCCGCGGTGGTCATGTTGGTGAGGAATGGCTGCCATGCCTGGGCGAGCCCGTCCACGCTGGTGCCGTCCGGCACCCCGAGGTCCCAGTACGCATCGACGCTCACGAAGTCGAGATCCTTCCAGAAGCCGTCGTAGAGGGTCCCTGACGCCTCCGAATTGCCGTTGACCGAGTAGGTCAGGGCGCCGGGATAGAGGGCCCGTACGGCGGAGATGAGAGATGCCCAGTCCGACGTGAAGGGCTCGAGGGAGTACAGCTCGGTTCCGATGTCGAGCGCTTGGACGTGGGTGGTGGTGGCCAGCTGCGCGTAATGGGAGATGAGCGTGGTGTAGCTGGCGAACCATGCGGTGGGCGACTTGGGCTCGATGGCTCCTCGCCACTGCGGCGCCAGGTCGGTCTCATTCAGGAGCGGCCTCAGCATGACGCTGAAGCCATCCCCCTCGAGGGTGTTGATCAGCCCCTCCAGCTGTGTGTCGGGCGGGGTACCCGTACCGCTCGCGACCGAGTCTGCGGTGAGACTCGCCTGGTAGAAGGGGAAGGTGATCGCGATGCTGTTGACCCCGTCGTGGCGCAGCTCCGTGAGCATCGTGGAGAGCCCCGTCGGGTAGCCGGAGTTGGCGTAGAAGAGGAGGTTGACGCCCGCCTGGTAGGAGGGGAGGGCCACTGGAGACGAGGGGGGCGTCGGTGTGGGCGTGGCCGGAGGTGCGGTGGCCGGCAGCAGCGGCGTCGATCCGGGAGGCGGCGTGCCCACGGTGGAGGTCGCTGGAGCGCATGCGCTGAGCAGGAGCAGGCAGGCACCGAGCAGGAGCCTGATCAGGTGCGCTGTCTGCCTCGACCGCCGGTCGCTGCTGTGGCGAGTACGCCGCCGAACTCGGCCTGTGGTCATTTCGGTGAGGCTCCGCATTTCGTGGAGCAGCTGGCCGCTCCGTCGACGGCCAGGTTAATGCTTCCGGCGCCCTGCTCGTGACCGCCCTCACCCGGGCGTCCCGGTGCAGGCAACCCGAACGTTACCGGCCCGTGATCTGACGTCAGAGGCGCCCCCGCACTCTGCGCCTAGCATCGGTCTTGTCGTCAAAGGCAAACCCGCTGCAAGGCGGGGACGCAAAGCCACGGGGCTGCTAACCACAGTCAGCCGGGCCGCCGACGGGCAACCCGACGGTCTTCCGCCGGTCCGCCCAGAGCGCTCGGCGGAGGAGACCGATGCGCTGGCTGGGCAGGTTGCGGTCATCGCGGCTGCTGAGGGGGACCGCCCTCTTCGGAGTGATGGCCCTCACCCTGACCACAGGGCTGACGGTGGGCGCTGGGCCCGTCAACCCCTCGCGGCCGGCAGCGGCGTCCGCGTCCGGTCCGTCCGGATCCCTCGCGGATCTCCAAGGCACTGCCACAGCCATCCCCACATCGACGTCGGCGGGTGCGCCCACCGCTTCGCCGTCCGGCACGGCGACCCCGGCGAGCACCAGTTCCGCGACTCCATTGGACACCAGTTCCGCGACCGCGTCGGGCACCAGTTCCGCGACCGCGTCGGGCACCAGTTCCGCGACCCCGTCGGGCACCAGTTCCGCGACCCCGTCGGGCACCGGCACGGGCACGGGCACGACCGTCGTGGCGGCGGGCTCGAGCACCTCCGGTTCCTCGTCGGCCAGCCAGCCCGCCGGCACCTCGACATCAAGCTCCCCGGCGGCGTTTGTTCCCACGCCCGGAGGAGGCTCCTCCGGATTCGTGACCCGCTGCGGTGATCAGTTGTGCCTCGACGGCAGTCCCTGGACCTTCACTGGGGTCAACGCCTACGAGGCGGCCACCGATTGGGGCGTCAACGCCGGCTGCGGCCCCGAGCTCACCGACACCCAGTTGGACGATCTGTTCTCTTCGCTTGCCCCCAATGACGTGGTCCGCTTCTGGGCCTTCCAGGCCCTGGCCACCAACTACACCACCGGCCAGCTGGACTGGGCCGGCATCGACCGGGTCATCGACACTGCGGCCGAATACGGGATCAAGGTCATCCCGGCACTCACTGGCGAGAGCGGCACCTGCGATGACAACGAGTGGAAGGACGCCGCCTGGTATGGCGGCGGCTACATGGACGTCCATGACAGCAGTGCGTGGCCGGCCAGCACCCCGCTCTCCTACTGGGACTACATGCAGGACTTTCTCCAGCGCTATGCGAACAACCCGACCATCGCCATGATCGAGCTGGTCAGCGAGCCGTCACCCACCCAGTCCGGCTACGTCTGCGTCAACGAGACGCAGGCGGCCCAGGCGCTGCGCTCCTTCTTTGACACCGTGGGGGCCGAGGCCCACAGCCTCGATCCCACTGCTCTCATCGAGTCCGGGATGCAGGGGATTGGTCAGTGCGGTGCGCAGGGCAGCGACTACGGGTACGTAATGGGCAGCTCGGGTGTCGACGTGGCCAGCTACCACGACTACGGATCCGACACCATGGCGCTGCCAGGATATCTCTCAGCCACCCTGGCCGCAGCGCATGCGGATGGCAAGCCCCTCATCGTTGGCGAGGTCGGCACCCAGGCGCAGGACGGCCTGTCGGGATGCGTCTCGGACGCGACCCGCGCAAGCTACATGGGCGCCAAGATGTCCGCGCAGTTCGCTGCCGGCATCAGCGGGTTCCTGCCCTGGGACTACGTGCCTAGCAACCCGGGTGGCGGGAACACCTGCTCCTACGACATCGGGCCTGGCGACCCGCTGATCTCAGAGCTGGCCGACGGGTGAGCCTCCGGGCGGCACCGTGCTGCCCGGCACGAGAAGGCCAGCTGATCCCTGGCGGCGTCAGCTGGAGGACGTTACTCGGTACAGCCTCCAGTTGTGCCCGAGGTCGCTGTGATCCTGGAAGGTCTTGACGAGGGTACCGATGCCCTTCCCGGTGGCGTAGGCGTCCGGGTAGGCACGGTTGATGGCGTCCAGAGTGCCCAAGCCCGTATTCGGCGGGATCAGGACGTACTGCACCCCATTCGCAGCCGGATCGGCGAGGACCTGCTGAAAGTCGAGGTCTGGCGTGGTGACGTACTGGTCCAGATTGGATGACGATAGCACGACCACGAATCCGATGAAGTTGTCGATCAACACCGTCCCGCGCCCCAGGCGCATTGAGTCCATGTACTCGCTGACCTGCCGATCGACCACGAATCGCAGCGACGCCTGCTGCTGCTGTTGAGTCAGCGGCCCGAGCGCCACCAGGGCCTGAACGGCTACCGCGTCGTCGGGATTGTCCGCTGAGTTGGTGATCGTCATCAAGCCCGCAGGGATCGTGGCAGCCATGGCCAGCAGAGCGACGGTGACGGTTGCCACTCTGCCCCACCCGAGACGGGCATCGCCGCGGGCACCTCCTATCGAGGCTAGCCGGCTGCTCGGTGGGGCAGACGGGTGCCCCCCTGCCTGGCTCACGGGGACTCCCGGCGCTGTGTCTGAACGGGAGGAGAGGACGATGCCGACGAGGAGGACCACGAGCGGGATGACCGCGATGTAGTACCGGAGCGATGGCACGACCTTGACGGTCATGTGCACATAGACCATGAAGGCCAGGACCGCGCCCAGGACCGCCGGCGCGCCCAGGGCGGTCCAATCGCGACGCCAAACGACCACCAGCAGGCAGGCCACCAGGATGATCGGAAGGAAAGGCTCGAAGGCGAGCATCCACTGGATCCCCTGCTCCGCCAACGTCACGGTCTGCGCCAGGGTGGACGGGGTCTGCAGACCGTTCGCCTGAATCTGGGCCGCATTACCGTAAGCTGACGAGAACTGCTGGAACGGCACCCCGGTGATCAGCCAGCTGGCGATCGCCCACCCGGCGAAGGCGACCAGGAATGGCGCGGCGACGATGATCGAGTCGAGGAGCGCGGGGCGGATTCGCCGCCGGAAGCCACCGGTGCTGGCGATGAAGGTGGCCAATCCGACGATGCCCGTAACCGCGATGGCCGCCGCACCGGACTCGTATCTGGTTAGGTATGCCAGGCCGAGGTAGAAGCCGGTGGCCACGAGCCGTCCCGTCTGCCGGGTGCGCAACCACAGGTGGAGCTCCCGGGCCACGAGCAGAAGGAAGAAGAGGAAGTACGCCTCGCTCATCGAGTTGGCGGCGTACAAGACGATCATCGGATTGAGCGCAAAGGCAGCCGTGAGCGCCCACCGCAGCCACCGGCTCAAACCGAGGTCGGTGAGCAGGCGCAGCATCACCGCCACGGCCCCGGCCATGAAGACGGCCGACACGAGGTTGCCCGCAAATGCGCTGGTGACCAGTGCCGGCCAGATCGGTTTCAAGGCAGCCAGCGGCAGCAGGGCCAGGATCGGGATGGGACCCCAGACAAAGCCAATGGCAGCGAGGTGAGGGTCGCGGCTGAAGAGGATCGCGTTGGCGGTCTCGACCCGCGAGACGCCGTCGCCAGCGAGCGAGGCCGTGTTGCCGTGGATGCTCACGTAGCAGGCGGCCGCTTCGTAGACGAGAAGGGAGACCACGAAACAGAGCACGACGGGCGACGGGCGATGCAGATGCAGACGCCAGGTCCGCGTGCTCGAACGTGGGCGTGCGACCGCTACGGCGTCGATGCTCACGCTCGCGGCTCCGGCAGGGGCGTGTCCAGCCCGTGCACCGTCTTTTCCCAGACAAAGGGGGAGATGAGGAGCTGCAGGAGGGCCCGGATCGCGGCCAGTGACATCAGCACCCAGTAGAGGGGCATGAGTAGCGCGGCTTTGATCAACTCCGACCTGCCGGTGGCCCGGAGAGTGATCAAACCTGCGTAGTAGCCGAGGAAGTTGCCAAGGATCAGGGAGAGCATTGCCGGGTAGTAGATCGGGTCAGGGAAGACGCTCGAGAGGCTGAGCGGGTGGAGGGTGAACCACAGCGCGGTCAGGGTCCAGAGGAAGGGGTTGAGCACCGACGTCAGTGTCGTGGCGCCGACGAGAAGGTTGAAGCCGATGAAGCCGCGGGTGCCCAGCTCGCGCCGGAGTCGGATGGGGTGGCGCATGTGCACGAGCCAGCTCTGCGCATATCCCTTGACCCAGCGGGAGCGCTGCTTGACCCAGTTGATGAGGTCGCTGTTGGCCTCCTCGTACGTGATGGAGTCGAGGATTGCCGTCCGGTACCCCATGCGGTACAGCCGCACCCCGAGGTCGCAGTCCTCGGTGACGTTGTGGGGATCCCATGCCCCGATCGCCTTGAGCGCGGTGGTCCTGATGTGCATGGACGTGCCGCCCAAGGGCACCGGTGTATGCCCGCGTGCGATGGCTGGGAGGGTGAAGCCGAACCAGGTCAGGTACTCGAGCCGGAACCAGGCGGTGAGCAGGTTCTGTCCCGGGTTGTGGTAGTCGAGCTTGGCCTGGAGGCAGGCCACCCGAGGGTCAGCGCGAGAGAAGGCCACCACCGCCCGGCGCAGCTGAAGCGGGTCGGGGCGATCCTCGGCGTCGTAGATGGTGACGTAGTCGCCGCGTGCCCAGCTGAGACCGAAGTTGAGAGCCTTGGGCTTTGTCCGGGGCTGGGCCGGGGGGACGAGCACGACTTCGATGTTCGGCGCGGGCTTTGCCGCCTCCACCGCCCCCCGGGTGGCCTGGTCGTCGGCCTCCAGCAGCAGCTTGACGTCGAGGCGGGATCTCGGGTACTCGAGTCGGTTCATCGCCTCCAGGGTGGAGGCGATGATCTCGGGCTCGCCGAATGCCGGGACCATGACGGTGTAGCAGGGGAGGGCGTCATCGGGTATCGCCCTCGCCTCCGCGTCACTGATCTCGAAGCCGGCGGAGGGCGTGAGCAGCCGGCGGAACATGGCGATGTTGCGCACGAGCATTGCTGCATAGACGGCGGTGATCGTCCCCGAAAGCACCAGGCCGACGGCGAGCGGGGCGAAGATCAGGCCCAGAGCGCCGGCGCCGACCAGAACGGCAAGCGCGAGCACCTGAGGCTTGGTGAGGACCCTACTCGCGGAGAAGTCCGGGTGGCGCAGCCGGAGGCCGTTCACGCTCTCTCTCAGCGCGTACTCCTCCCGCTCAGCGGGCGTCATCGAACCCCCTCCGGAGGGTCATGCCGAGCTCGCGACCGCCGACTCACTTCCGGTCGCGACGACCACGTCTCGCGCGAACGCGATCAGGGCCGCCTCCGAACCCGTCGGGTTCACGTCGGCGAGCTCATTGAGCACGACGCGCTGGTAGGTCTCGCCCGACGCCGTGGTCACCGGCCACTCCCAGTAGACCGCCGCCCACCACAGGCCCCCCTGGACCTCGTAGACGACGGTGTTGGCGACGACCCCGCCTCCCAGGTCGACACTGGATTGTTCGGTCTCCGAGTAACCGTGGAAGTGGTAGCAGTCCGCCACCGTGTAGGTCGAGAAGCTGCCGAGGTCCGAGGTGGAGATGACGTCGAGGGTGATCGGCACGGTCTGCGGCACGACTGAAGTACCCCCGGGCAGGTACATGTAGCGGTCCCAGGTGGAGTCGGTGCCGAACTCGAGCTTGTCGAAGCCGTAGGTGGCGACGAACTTCAGCGCCCATCCCGGCACCGCCGCATCGACCAGCGTGACCGGTTGCACCCGCGGAGGTCCGAGATCCTGGGCGAGGAGCTGGTACTGGCCCAACCCCAGGTCGGCGAAGCCCACGCCGGCGGCGGCGACGGCGAGGACGAGGAGCGGAATGGCAGCACGCCGGACCGCCGGCCGCGGCCGGACACGGGGCCGGGGCTCGGTCACGGCGGAGGGCGGCTTGTCGGTGGACGGCGTGACCGTCGGCGGGCCCAGGAGTTGGAGGCGGAAGCGCGGCATGAGGAGGATCATCCCCAGCACTCCGAGGCTGAAGAAGAGGAGCCCGACGAAGGGGTGGAGGACGTCGATCGAGAAGTTCTCGCCCCACAGGTCGGCGGCGGCGAAGATCAGGATGATCCGCACCACGTCCAGGCTCCAGATCAGGGCCATGCCGGCGATCAGCCAGAGCAGCTTGAGCGGCCGGGGCCCTCGCACCAGAGCCGCGGCGGCGGCCCCCACCAGCAGGAAGCCGAGCACGCTGTTGACCCCGGAGCAGGCGGAGGCGACGCTCAGCACAAAGGTGCTGCTCCCGTGGGTGAGCTGGAACAACGAGCCGTCGCCGTAGCCGAGCGGCACGGCCAGCGGCAGCAATCCCACGATTGCGTGCAGAGCCGAGAGGGTGAGGTTGGTGACGCCGTTGAGCAGCCCGTTGAGCCAGAGGGTGTACGGCGGAGGCCAGGCGAGGAGCAGGAAGGCCACCGGCAGGCGCAGCCGCCACAGCATCCTGACCCCGAAGGCGATGGCGATCGCCCCGGCGACGAAGAGCGGAAGGGAGAGGAGGTCCAGGCGCCACAGCCAGAAGAAGGTCGACATCCTGGCCGGCCCGAGGGTGACGACCAGCAGGGCGACCACCAGCAGCGGGAGGCCGACGATGTAGTCGAGGTAGCGGTCGTGGATGTCGCGCTGCGGCCGCCCGGGGAGGTAGATGAGCCCGGCGATGAGGAGCAGCGAGATCAGCGGCACCAGCCCCAGGTAGGAGAGCGGGGTCTCCTCACCGAGGCTGGAGAGCAGCGTCCCCAGCGAGTACTGGTAGGCGACCACCACCAGGGCGGTGACCACCACCGCCCTGACGATCAGGGCGCGCGGCTCGCCCCCACCCGTCAGCGACCGCCAGCGCGGCGGTGTGAGGCGGCCCGGCTCGGGCCGCCTCACCACCGCTTCCCCCCCCCCACTGGGGTGCCGTTCAGATCCGGCACCATGCTTCAGACGCTCAGACGGCGGACGCCGAGCGGCGGCGGCGACGGATCACGACGCCGAATGCACCGGCGAAGATCGCAAGCCCCGCCAGCGGGAGCGCCACCGCAAGCGGCGACTCGGGCGTGTTGGGGACGGGCGAACAGAGCGTGGTGCTCTTCACGGGCCCGGAGATCTGGTTGGTGACCCCGGAGGTGGACTCGACGGTGACCTCCCACGCATCGTACGGCGTCGCGAAGTACGCGGCGTTGGAGGTGTAAATCGACCACAGGTACGAGTTCTGCCCGCTCTTCAGATCGATCGTGGTATTCGCGACGAAGTACGGGTATGTACTGCCTCCGTTTTTGGAGGCGAGGACCTCGAGCGTCACGCTGTGCGGCGGGGTCGCGGTCTGTGCGTTTTGCGTGACGAGAGTGCCGCTCGTGTAAGTGTCGAAGCACTTACCCGTCAGGGTAAGGCCGGTGGCGTAGTTGGCCAGCGCGACCACCGCCGTCGCCGCCATCAGCGCCACCGCACCCAGCATTCCGAGAACGACCTTTGGCCCCCGCCGGGTACCAGAAGCTCCAGTGCCAGCTTCCCCTCTCATGGGTCCCTCCTTACCCGCACAGCCTGAGTTGATCCCCGGCCCCCCGTTCCGAAACCACTCCGGACCCGTCAAGGCCACCAGGCTGTTACAGGACTATAGCATGTGTCGTTACCGAGGTTCAGCCCGCCAAAGTGGTCAAACGCCGGGCCATGTACCCAAGGCTTCGGGCCTTTTGACCTATTTTGCACGGGCCGTCTGACCACCCCCGATCGTGGCAGGCACCCGATTGCCCTGAACGGGAACTCCTGCACCCCATGTCGCGTGTTCGGCCGCACGGCCAGGCGCTCACATTCCCGCCGGGCGACCCGGAGCGCGCTCCACGCAGTGGTGGTGGAGAGCGATGCAAGCCGGTCTGTAAGCCGGATTCTGTCCCCACCCGCGGTGGGGGACGGCCATCCATCTTGGATGCCGGTTGCCCGGCACCTCGTGCGGTCTGACCCGGGACCTGGGACGAGCAGCCCCTGGACGCCGAGGCGTCCGCCCCTGTTCGACCTTGCTCCGGGCGGGGTTTACCTGGCCGGCCGGTCACCCGACCGCCGGTGGGCTCTTACCCCACCATTTCACCGTTGCCGCGACCGCGTGGGTCGTGGCTGTGTCCTTTCTGTGGCACTCTCCTTCGGGTCGCCCCGACTGGACGTTATCCAGCGCCCTGCTCTCTGGAGTCCGGACTTTCCTCAGGCGGCGAACCGCCCGCGGCCGTCCGACCGGCTTGCCCTCTCAGTCTAGCGCCGGAGCCGGTGGTGCTCTCCAGCGCCGGTGGGCTTCTATACCTGGATCAGGCCTTTGCGAGCCGCATAGAGGACGGCCTGAGAGCGGTCGAAGAGCTGCAGCTTCTCGTACATGTTGCTGATGTGGTTGCGCACCGTCTTCTCGCTGATCGAGAGCTTGTAGGCGATCTGCTTGTTGGCGGCGCCGCTCGCGATCAGCTTGAGGATCTCGATCTCCCGGGAGGTGAGGCCGTCGTAGATGTCCTTGGGGGTGATGTCGCCCGTCATCATGCCCAGGACCCTCTCGGCCACCGGACCCGCCAGCACCCGCTCTCCGGAGCGCACCACCAGGATGCTGGAGATGATCGCCTCGAGATCAGAGTCCTTGAGCACGTAGCCGCTGGCCCCCGCCCGCAGCGCCGCCCGCACGTGGCTGTCAGCCTCGAAGGTGGTGAGGATGAGCACCGGGATGCCGGGGCAGGCGGCCACGATCTGCTCGGTGGCCTGGATGCCGTCCAGGTTGGGCATCTTGATGTCCATGAGCACCACGTCCGGCTCCAGGTCGCGGCAGCGCCGCACCGCCTCCACTCCGTCGGGGGCTTCGGCGATCACGGTCACACGCGGGTCGTCGTCCAGGAGCCGGGCCAGCCCCGATCGGAACAGGGTCTGATCGTCGGCGATGAGAACGCGGACGGGCTTGGTGGTGATCACGTGATGCCTCCGAAGGGGACGATGCAGCGGACGGTGGTCCCCCGCCCGGGAGGGCTCTCCACGGTGACCCGGCCGCCGAGGAGACGAGCCCGCTCGCCCATCCCCTGGAGCCCGAAGCCGCCCTCATCGTTCCCGATGCCGCGGCCGTTGTCCGCCACCGTCACCGCCAGGGAGCTGCCGAGGGCCTGGAGGGTGACCGCGACCCGGGTGGCACCGCTGTGACGGCGGACGTTGCTGAGCGCCTCGCCGGCGACCCGGCGCAGATTGGCGCAGAGGTGGAAGGGCAGCTCCTCCGGCCAGGACTGGACCACCAGGTCGGCCTCGATCCCGGTCTCGCCGGCTAGCTCGGAGAGAGAGGTGCGGACGGAGTCAACGAAGCGCGCGTCGACGGCGGGCTCGTCGCGCAGCCCGTAGAGGAGCTGGCGGAGGTCGTTGAGGGCGGCCCGGGTGGTCCGCTGCAGCTGCTCCAGCTCGACGGCCATGATGGTGAGGCGCTGGACAGCTCCGTCGTGGAGTTCCCGCGCCAGCCAGGCCCGCGTCTCGTCGAGGGCGGCGCCGCCGGGGGGCCGCTGGCTGCTGAGCGCCGCCGCCAGGGTCAGCTCGGTGCCCAGCGCCGGCTGGCGGGGGCTGTCCTCCTCCTTCTTCCTGGACCGATGCCGCGCCGCCGCCGCCGGTCGCCCGCCCGGTGGGCCGCTCATGGAGGCAACCGGCGACGCCGCCATGAGGAGGAGGGCCAGCATCAGCATGAGGGGCGTCCGGCCACGCCTCAGGGGCAGACCCAGTGAGGTGCGAGCCGGCCGGTACCGCTGGATGGGCCGAGCCGCCCATGCCACCATCCGGCACATCGGCCGCCGCTCGAACTCCGGCACCCCCGGTCCCCCCGCAACCTTCCCCAACGCCCTCGGCCGCTGGCGCCGGTTCCCGCCCGCGGCTGTAAGAGTGAAGTTCTTAGCATGATCTAGCCGTCATTCGCTAGGGACCTTCGGCCCTCCGGCGGTCGGGCCGAGCAGGCTGTCCGTCGCCCGACCGCCAGTGAGCTCTCACCCCACCATTACCGGGCCCCGGGGTGCGAGGGCCGCCCGCCGCCGACGGGAGCCACGGCCGGACCTAACTCCGTCGCAGAGGGCCTCGGCGTAGGCCTCTACAGCTGGATCAGGCCTTTGCGAGCCGCATAGAGGACGGCCTGAGAGCGGTCAAAGATCTGCAGCTTCTCGTACATGTGACTGATGTGGTTGCGGACCGTCTTCTCGCTGATCGACAGCTTGTAGGCGATCTGCTTGTTGCCCGCCCCGCCGGCGATCAGCGTGAGGACCTCGATCTCCCGGGAGGTGAGGCCGTCGTAGAAGTCCTTGGGCGTGGTGTCCCCGGTGATCATCCCCAGCACCCTCTGGGCCACCGCCCCGGCCATCACCCGCTCCCCCGCGTGCACCGCCAAGATGCTGGAGATGATCGCCTCAGGCTCCGAGTCCTTGAGGACGTAGCCCTTGGCCCCCGCCTTCAGCGCCGCCAGCACGTGGCTGTCGGCCTCCAGGGTGGTGAGGATCAGGACCGGGATCTCCGGGTTCGATGCGCCGATCTGCTGGGTCGCCTGGATGCCGTCGAGATTGGGCATCTTGATGTCCATGAGGACGACGTCGGGTTCGATCTCCCGACACCTGCGCACCGCCTCGACGCCGTCACGGGCCACGGAGACCACCGTCACCCGCGGGTCCGCGTCCAGAAGGCCGGCCAGACCGGACCGGAAGAGGGTCTGGTCATCCGCGATCAGCACCCGGACCGGCTGGGCGCCGGTCATCCGCTCACAGCGACGCTGCCGGCCGGCGGTCGCATCTCCAAATCTGGCACTGGCTCCCCCAAGAACTGCCCCAGCCGGCGCCAGCTTTCTGGCGTGATAGCCGTGATTGTGGTGTACAGGCCTCCAGCTTACCCACTTCCCAGAGCCTCTGACGCCTCGCCCCCCGCCCGTTTGCCGGGAGGCCGGCGCAGTGGGCCGGGGTGCGCCCGGCCCGCTCGGTGGGGAAGGGGCATCCGTTCCGATTGACGGGCGTACATCCGTTCTGATTGACGCATTGGACCGGCCGGAGTAGTCTTCGGCCACTCTGGTGGTGAGAAGTGGTGAGAAGTGGTGAACGTGACCGCAAGGTCCCTGACCCGATCCGCCTCCGGCCCTGTGCCGGCGGCGATGCGTGATCTCACGTGCTCCTCGGCCAATTTGATCACGCCGTCGACGCCAAGGGGAGGGTGGCCGTCCCCGCCCAGTTCCGGCCGCACCTGGTGCCGGGCGCGGTCGTCTCTATCGGCCCCGAGGGACGCCTCGTGATCTGGCCCACCGCCACCTGGGAGGCGCACCTGCGCACCCTCAGCATCACCGCCGGGACACCCGCGGAGCAGCGCAAGTACCTGCGCCGGGTCAATGCCGGCACCCGTGATGTCGAGCTCGACTCTCAGGGTCGCCTGCTGCTCCACCCGTCGCACCGTGAGTTCGCCGCCATCGGGGAGCGGGCCACGTTCGTGGGCATGGGCGAGTTCGTCGAGCTCTGCTCCACCGAACGCTGGGAGGAGGAGACGCGCGAGCTCACTCCCGAGTTCTTCACCGAGCTGACTGATCGCATCAATCCGATGGGTTTCATCGCCCACGCACCGGCGCCGTCGTGAGCGGCGCCGATCTGGACACACCCGCCCATGCCGATCGTGGCAGGCATGGACAGGTCCGCCGATGCCACGCCCGGGGAGCCGCCTGAGGCGAGCCTCCACCGGCCGGTCCTCCTCACACCTCTCATACAGAACCTGCAGCCCCGTGAAGGCCAGGTGGCCATCGACGGGACCCTGGGCGGCGGCGGCGTCACCGCCGCGCTCTTGGACAGGGTCGGCACGACCGGGCGGGTCCTCGCCATCGACAGGGACCCCACCGCGATCGCCCGTGCCCGCCTGCGCTTCGCCGGCACCGCCGGTCAGCGGCTGATCCTCGCCCAGGGTGACTTCGCCGAGATCGATCACCTCGCCGCGGGCCACGGGATCGTCGCCGCCGACTCCCTCTGCCTCGACCTTGGCACCTCCTCACTTCAACTCGACGATCCCGCCCGCGGCTTCAGCTTCCGGAAGGACGGCCCGCTCGACATGCGGATGGACCAGACCGCGGCCACCGAGACCGCGGCCACCATCCTCAACAGTTGGGACGAGGCCGAGTTGACCGCCCTGATCCGCACCTACGGCGAGGAGAGGTTCGCCACCGCGATTGCCCGGGCCCTCGTCCGGGAGCGGCGGCGACGCCCGATGGCCACGACCCAGCAGCTTCGAGAGCTGGTGGAGCAGACCATCCCGCGCCGCTTCTGGCCAAAGCGGATACATCCCGCCACCCGGACCTTCCAGGCGCTCCGCATCGAGGTCAACCACGAGTTGGAGAGCCTCCGTCGCGGGCTGCAGGCCGCCATATCGCTCCTCCGGCCCGGTGGGCGTCTTGGGGTCATCTCCTTTCATTCTCTCGAGGACTCCCTTGTCAAGAACGCACTCCACGTCGCAGCTCAGAACTGTCTCTGTCCGCCCCAACAGCCCTTCTGCACCTGCGCTCACCGGGCCTCGCTCCTCCTTCTCACCCGCAGGGCGATCCGACCCGACGCAGAGGAACTGGCCGTGAACCCCAGGTCCAGGTCGGCCCGCCTCCGGGTGGCGGAGAAGCTGGAACCTCGATAGTCTCCCCCTCCCTGCGGAGGAGGCTGGCACCTGCCGGCCTCCTCCCTCACCTCTCCTGACACCTCCCCATAACCCCCCTCCCTGCGGAGGAGGCC
>PLNE01000068.1 GCA_003141695.1 Candidatus Dormiibacterota bacterium | reverse complement strand
ATGTCATTGCTGGCCAGAAGTCCCGACACCTTGGCGACGACGCCGGGTCGGTCGTTGTGCTGGACCACCAGGAAGAGGCCGGTGGGATCCATGTCGACCCGGAAGTCATCGATCCGGGTGATCCGAGGCTGGCCCTCGAACTGCGTGCCCACCAGCGTCAGCCGGGTTCCGCCGATGACCTCCACCAGCAGGGCATCGGCGTGGTCGAGGTCGCGAGTGGTGGTGCGCTCCTCCACGGAGACACCATGGTCCTTGGCGACCAGCTTGGCGTTGATGGCGTTGACCCGCGTGTCGGTGAAGTGGCTGAAGAGCCCGCGCAAAACCTCGGCCGTCAGTGGGCTCGGCTCGACCTTGCTCAGCTCCCCGGCGTAGCTGCAGACCACCCGGCTGATCTTCTCTCCCGCGAGCTGGGCCGCCAGCGACCCCATCTTCTCGGCGAGAACGAGGTAGGGACGGAGGCGTGCCATCTCCTCGGGCTGGATGGACGGCAGGTTAACCGCGTAGCGCGGGCCGACCCCACCCAGGTATTGAACGATCTGGTCGGCGACGTCGGTCGCGACGTTGACCTGGGCCTCGGTGGTGCTGGCGCCGAGGTGGGGGGTGAGCACCAGCTCGGCCACCGACAGGAGCGGATTCTCGGGGGGCGCCGGCTCCTTGGTGAAGACGTCGATGGCAGCGCCACCGATGTGTCCCTCGCGGACGGCGTCGGCGAGGGCCTGCTCGTCGATGATGCCGCCGCGGGCGACGTTGATCAGCCGGGCACCCTTCTTCATCCGGGCCAGCTCGGCCGCCCCGATGACGCCACGGGTCTTGTCGTTGAGGGGGACGTGGACGGTCAGGAAATCTGACTGAGCCAGGAGGGTCTCGAAGTCGACGAGCTCGGCGCCCGCCTGCTCGGCCCGCTCCGCGGTGACCAGCGGATCATCCGCGATGACCCGCATCTTGAGCCCCTGGGAGGCGATCCGCGCCACCTCGAATCCGATCTTGCCGAGCCCGAGCAACCCCAGGGTCTTCTCCCGGAGCTCCGTGCCCATGAAGGCCTTGCGGTCCCAGCGTCCTGCGTGCATCGACGCGTCAGCCCGCGAGATGTTGCGTGCCATGGCCAGCATCATCCCGATGGTGTGCTCCGCCGCCGCGATGGTATTACCGGTCGGAGCGTTCAGGACCAGCACGCCGTGCCGCGTCGCGGCCTCGAGATCGATGTTGTCCACCCCGACCCCGGCTCGTCCGACGACCCGGAGCCGCGGAGCCGCCTCGAACACCTCGGCGGTCACCTTGGTCTCGCTGCGGACCACCAGCGCGTCCACGTCGGCGATCCGAACTTTCAGCTCCTCCAGGGAGAGCCCGGTCGCGACCACGACCTCACCCGCAGCCCGAAGCCGCTCCACCCCATCGTTGGCGATGGGATCGGCGACCAGGATGTGGACGGTGGCGACCCCCGTCGTGGCCGCGACGGTCATCAGTGCACCCCCACTGGCTCTGCGCTCGCGACTCCCTCGCGGGCGATCGCCTGGGCGGCAGGCACCATCAGACCCACCCGGCTGAGCAGTCCCAGCTCGCTGAGGGCCAGCTCCAGGTAGGCGAGGATCGCAAAGACGTCGCCGACGTCGATGGCTCCGAGGTGGCCGATCCGGAAGATCTTCCCCTTGAGATCGCCCTGCCCGCCGGCGAGCACCAGCCCGTGCTTGGTGCGCAGCAGGGTGAGCAGCTTCGAGAGCTCCTCGGGCGTCCCCGCCGGGTTGTGGATCGGGGTCACCGTGTTGCTGCGATACGGCTTGGCGGCAAAGAGGCGCAGCCCCGCGGCCTCCACTCCGCCGCGGACCATCGAGCCGACCAGGGTGTGGCGCGCCCAGACGTTCTCGACGCCCTCCTCGAGGATCATCCGGAGCCCCTCCTGGACCGCGTACATGACGCTGATTGGGGGGGTGGTGTATGTCTGGTTGCGCTCCTGGAACTTCTTCTCGCGGGCGAAGTCGAAGTACCAACGGGGCAGCTTGGCGCGCTCCGCGGCGGCGTAGGCGTCCTTCGAGACCGCGATCATGGCGAGGCCCGGAGGTGCCATCCAGCCCTTCTGCGAGCCGGTGACGACCACGTCCAGCCCGAGCCCGTCGGTGTCGAGCGGGAGGCAGCTCGCGCCGCTCACCGAGTCCACCGCGATCAGCTTGCCCCGGCCCTTGACCACCGCCGCGATCGGCGGCATGTCGTTGGTGACCCCCGTCGAGGTCTCGTTGTGGGTCACGAAGACCTTCTCGATGGAAGGGTTCTCGGCGAGGAGACGCTCGACATCCTCGGGGTCGATCGCCTCTCCCTCGGGCATCTTGAGCCGGACCACGTCGACCCCATAGGCGGTCGCGATGTCGGCCCAGCGATCGCCGAACGAGCCGACCGAGCAGAAGAGCGCCTTCTCACCGGGGCTCAGCAGGTTGGCGACGGCGGCCTCGAGGCCGCCCGTTCCGCTCGAGGGGAAGAGGAGCACGTCGTTGCGGGTGCGCAGGACCTCCTGGATGCCTCCGCAGACGTCCGCCATCAGCGCCGCGAACTCAGGGCCTCGATGATTGATCATGGGCCGCGACTGGGAGCGCACGACGCGCTCGGGGAGGGGGGTCGGACCGGGTACGCGTAGCTGCTGCTCGAGGGCCATGGCACTCCTCGTGGGCACGGGCGGGCGCTGACGGTGAGTGTACCAATCGCCCTTTGACCAGCCGAAGGGCCGGAGGCCAGCAGAGAGACCGAGCCGGAGAGCAGGGGCGCCGCCCCGAACTCAGAGCGGGAGCTCGTCCAGGGCCGGGTGGCGGGCGGGCTTCACGGGCCGGCCGCGCACCTCGAAGGACGCTGAGAGCAGATCCTCCGGCACCGCACCATGCCCGGTCGGCAGGGCCCGATCCCAGACGCCCCGGCTCTCCGCGAAGAGATCGTCGTACGCGGGGCGGCTGCGTGCGCCGCCGCCGCCCGCCGCGGTGAGGCCGCGCTCGCGGGTCAGCCGCCGTCGCCGCTGCAGGGTCCGGTGGTGGAGGCCGCTGTCGCGGGCCCGCGTCGAGACGCGGGCGAAGCCGGAGCCGGCCAGGCCGACGAGGCGGTGCCGGTAGCGGATGGCAAGCAGTACGGCTGCGAGGAGCATCAGCACCTCGAGGATCTGCAGCGCCGCGGGGGTGCCCGCACTCTTCACCGGCGGCGCCGTGGAGGCGGGCACTCTCTGAGCACCGGCCGCCGCCGTCGCATGGGTCGTGGGAGGAACCGCCAGCGGGCCGCTGACGGGCAGGAGCTTGGCCGGGGTGGTGGCCCGCACCTCTTGCTGGCGCTGGAGTATCCCGGGAAGGTAGGTCTCGATGCCGTTCCGGAGCGCCTCGGCGAGACCCTGACGGAAGCTCGCCTTGGTGAGCAGGGCGGCGTCGTGGGGGTTGCTGATGAAGAGGCTCTCGATCGTCGCCGTGGGCATGGTCGGCTGCAGCCACCAGTCGTTGCGCAGCACGATCCCGCCGTCATTGTCGCCGTCGGGGCTGATGTAGTTCGTCACGGCCTGGCTGATGTCGGTGGCGAACGGGATGTCCCGGGCGTAGGGGTAGAGGACGACGGAGCCATCCGGGATGGGCGTGGTCCAGGAGTTGAAGTAGATGGGGAGGAAGACATCGGCGCCGGCCGCGTTGGCGATGTCCGCACGCTGCTGGATGCTCACGCTGGCGTCGGTCGTCCTGGTCATCACCACCGTGACCCCGTCGGCACGCAGCAGCGCAGCGAGCCGGTTCGAGACGTCGAGGGTGAGGTCCTTCTCGACCAGGCCGTCCAGCCCGAGCGCACCCGGGTCGCTGCCCCCGTGGCCGGGGTCGATGGCGACGACGTACGGGGGCGGGATGCTGGCGGCGCCGACGGCAGCCGCCGACAGCGCTGGAGCGACCGTCAGGAGGACGGCGACCGGGGCGCTGGCAAGGACGTGGAGAAGACGGGCCCGGCGCATGGGTACGTAACCTTGGCCGGAGTATAGGTCACGCCTTCCGCGGTGGGGGGATCCGGTGCCGGCCTCGCCGCTACGGCTGGCCGGGCCGGCGCCGGGTCAGCGGAGATCCGCGGTGTAGGGCAGGAGCGCTATGTGCCGGGCCCGCTTCAGGGCGACCGTGAGCCGGCGCTGATGGCGGGAGCAGACCCCCGTCATCCGGCGGGGGAGGATCTTGCCCCGATCGGAGAGGTAGCGCCGCAGGCGGGCGACCTCCTTGTAGTCGATGACGTCCTGGTGCTCCAGGCAGAAGCTGCACACCTTGCGGCGGCGGCGGTCGAAATCAGGCATGGGAATCTGTCAGACCTCAGAAGGGGATGTCGTCGGGGTCGATGTCGCCGGCCACCTCAGCGGAGGCGCCGGCAGGGGCCGCGCTCGGGGCGCTCTCTGCGGGGGCGCCTCCATCCTGGCGGCTGTCGAGGAACTGGACGTCGTTGGCGTTGACCTCGGTCTTATAGCGCTTCTGACCGGACTGGGTGTCGTCCCAGGAGCGCGTCTGCATGCGGCCCTCCACGTAGACCAGGCGGCCCTTCTGGAGGTACTGGCTGCAGAGCTCGGCGAGCTTGCGGTTGCCCTGGTTCCACACCACGACGTCGTGGTAGTCGGTGTACTCCTTCCGCTCACCGCTCGGGTCGGTCCCGTAGCGATTGGTGGCGAGGGCGAGGTTGCAGACCGCGGTGCCACTCGGCGTGTAGCGCAGCTCCGGGTCGCGGGTGAGCCTTCCGATCAGCATGACCCTGTTGAGGGAACCGGCCATGGCTACTCCTCATCCCCCTCGGCGATCTCCGCCGGGGGTGCGTCGTCCTTCTCGTCGGCTGCGTCGTCAGCCGCGTCGTCAGCCGTGTCGTCAGCCGTGTCGTCAGCCGCGTCGTCAGCCGTGTCGTCCTCGCCGCTGGGCGGTGCCGCCTCGGGGACGGGGTCTCCATCGCCGGGCTCCGGCACGGCGCCGTCCTCGGCCGCCGGCATGGTCTCGTCGCCGCGGACCAGAAGATGGCGAAAGACGGTGTCGTGGATCTGGAGCGCGCGCTCCAGATCGGCCACCTTGGTCCCGTCGAGCTGGAGCAGGGTGATCACGTAGTGGCCGTCGCGGAGGCGATCGACCTCGTAGGCGAGCCGCCGCTTGCCCCACATGGTCGTCTTGCCGACCGTGCCTCCCAGGCCGCGGATCAGGGTGTCCACCGACTCGGTGGCAGTCCGGAGCGCGTCGTCGTCGAGTTCGGGCCGGACGATGTACATGAGCTCGTAGTCGCGCACCACGCGCGCACCTCCTTTCCTATGGGCTGAACGGCGCCCGGCGAGATTCGGTTCGCCGCCGAGGTGGCCAAGGCGGTGACGCCGGACGCAGGAAAGCTGCGGAGGCGTGAGTGTACCAGGCTCGGAGCGGCCGATCGCGGGGGGCGCCCAGGCCGGTCAGATCAAGGAAGCGGACAGCGCAGGGAGGGAGCGCACTGAGGTGCGTGACCGACCGAGCAGCGGAGCTGACGCAGAGCTGGCCGGATATGGGCCCCCCCGATCAGTCGAGGGGGCGCCGGAGCTGCAACTCCTGGCCACGCAGCCCCGTCATCCAGCGCTCCAGCTCATCCGGATCGGTGGGGAGCCCTCCGCTCAGCACCCGGCAGCCGTCCTCGGTCACCAGGACGTCGTCCTCGATCCGGATGCCGATGCCCCGCAGCCCCTCCGGGACGGTGAGGTCGTCGGGCTGGAAGTAGAGACCGGGCTCCACGGTGAGCACGTGTCCCGGGCGAAGCGCACCCCCGCGGTACTCCTCGTCCCGGGCATGGGCGCAGTCGTGGACATCGAGGCCGAGCATGTGGGAGGTCCCGTGGAGGGTGTAGCGGCGGTGGGCCTGCACGTCCTCGGCGAGCGCCGCGTCGGCGGACACGGTCAGGATGCCGAGCTCCTCCAGCCCCTCGGCGAGCACCCGCATCGCGGCACGGTGGGGAGCCAGAAAGGCCGCTCCCGGCCTGACCTCGGCGATCGCCGCCTGCTGGGCGCGGTGGACCAGGTCGTACAAGCGGCGCTGATCCGGCGTGAAGCGACCCGAGACCGGCAGCGTCCGGGTGACGTCGGCGGTGTAGAGCTCGTCGCTCTCGACTCCGGCGTCGAGGAGGAGGAGGTCGCCGCTCCGCACCTCCCCGTCGTTCCTGCTCCAATGCAGGATGGTCGCGTGAGTCCCGCTCGCCGCGATGGTCTCGTAGCCGACGTCGTTGCCCTCGACCCGGGCGCGGAGGTTAAAGACCCCCTCCACCACCCGCTCCCCCTGCTCCATGGCCTCGGGGAGAGCCCGGACCACGTCCTCGAAGCCGCGGACCGTCGCCTCGACCGCCCGCTCCAGCATCCGGATCTCGTGGTCGTCCTTGACCAGGCGCAGCTCGCCCAGCTCCTGCGCGAGCCGGCGCTCCTCCGAGGGGTCGTCGGGCTCGGCGACGAGCCGGTCGACGGCCGGGTCGAGCCCGCGGAGTACCAGCACCGGGCCGTCGAGCCCCCCCACGTCCCCGGCCAGACCGTCCAGGGCGGCACAGCCCAGGCCGAGGAGATACGCGGTCTCCTCCACCCCCCGTCGCGGGCCCACCCACAGCTCCCCGGTGCTGGCGTTGGTGAAGAAGGCGGGAGTGGAGCGGTCGGACCGCGGCTCGAGGTAGAGGGTCGCATCGTGGCCCTCGCCGGCGGCGCGGAGGAGGAGGACGCCGCCTGGCTCGGTGTGACCGGTCAGCCAGTAGTGGTCGCT
>PLNE01000232.1 GCA_003141695.1 Candidatus Dormiibacterota bacterium | reverse complement strand
TCCAGCAGAACCGCAGGGTCGCAGGCGAAACAGTCCCGGCCGCGGGCGCCATCTCGGCCGCCGGCCGCGAGGTGGTGATCATCGGGGGCGGGGACACCGCCGCCGACTGCCTCGGCAACGCCCACCGCGAGGGCTGCGCTTCCGTCGAGGTCCTCTCCGTCTATCCGGAGCCGCCGCAGACGCGCCCCGCGGGCAACCCCTGGCCGGAGTGGCCGCTGGTCCTCCAGACCTACCCCGCCCATGAGGAGGGGGGACGGCGCCAGTACGGGGTGATGGTCACCGGATTCCGTGGGACCGAGCAGGTCGAGGCGATCGAGACCGTCGAGTGCGAGGTGCAGCGCGCGGGATCCCGTCGAGAGTTCACGGCGCGGCCGGGAACGGACCGTTTGATGCCGGCGGACCTGGTGCTGCTCGCCATCGGGTTCGACGGCGTGGCCGTTCCAGCACTGGTCGAAGGCCTCGGAGGACGGCTGACCGACGCGGGTGCGGTGGCCGTGGATGCCGACTTCTGCGCTGCCCCCGGGGTCTTCGCGAGCGGCGACGCCACCCGGGGAGCCTCGCTCATCGTCTGGGCGATCGCCGAAGCGCGTCAGGCAGCGGCTGCCTGCGACCGTTTCCTCACACCCTCACGCTAGAGCCGATCTCAGCCGTCAACGGGCACCAACCCCGGCCCACCTCGGGGCCAGGCTGCATGCCCGCCGCCGGAGAGCCGGGACTCAGCGGCGCTCGGCGAGTGCGAACGACGGGCGGAGGACCGTCTCACCCATGAGCCAGCGATCCACCGCGGCGGCGGCATTCCGTCCCTCGGCGATGGCCCAGACGACCAGGCTCTGCCCGCGGCTCATGTCCCCGCAGACGAACACCCCCTCGCGGTTCGTGGTCCAGTGTGTGTCGCGGCCGACGTTTCCCCGCGCGTCCAGCTCCACGCTGAGCTGGGCAAGCATCGGAGAGCGCTCTGCCCCGACGAAACCGAGCGCCAGGAGGACGAGGTCGCAGGCCAACTCTGTCTCGGTCTCCGGCACCACGCTGAAGGCGGGCCGCCCGCCGTCCGTCGTCATGGCGACCTGCGCCAGCACCAGCCCCGCCAGCTGCCCGCGACCGTCACCGAGGAATCGCTGAGTGGAGACCGACCAGAGGCGCTCGCCGCCCTCTTCGTGAGCCGCGGAGGTGCGCAGCTGCAGCGGCCAGAGGGGCCAGGGGGTGCTCGGGTCACGCCGCTCCGGAGGCTGCGGCATGATCTCCAGCTGGTNNCCGCCGATCACCACCACCCGGCGACCCCTGGCGCTCACCGGGGATTCGTCCAGATCACCCTCCTGCACCCGGTTGGCCAGGGGCAGGTACTCCATCGCCTGGTGGACCCCGTGCAGATCCCTGCCGGGGATGGGGAGGTCGCGGGGTACGGTCGCTCCCCCGGCCAACACCATCGCGTCCACCTCGGCGAGGAGCCGATCGGCGAGGAGATCCTTGCCCACCTCGACGCCCGTCTCGAAGACGGTCCCCTCGGCGCGCATCTGATCCAGACGGCGGTCCAACACGCTCTTCTCGAGCTTGAACTCGGGGATGCCGTAGCGGAGGAGGCCGCCTGGGCGGTCGTCACGCTCGTAGACGACCACGTGATGGCCGGCTCGGACGAGCTGCTGGGCAGCGGCCAAGCCTGCCGGACCGGAGCCGACCACGGCCACCCGCTTGCCCGTCATCATCGCGGCCCGCCGCGGCACCACCCAGCCCTCGCTCCAGGCGACCTCGGCGATCTGCTTCTCGATGGGGGAGATGGTCACCGGCTCGTCGTTGATCGAGAGCACGCAGGACGCCTCGCAGGGTGCGGGACAGATTCGCCCGGTCACCTCCGGGAAGTTGTTGGTGGAATGGAGGCGCTCGGCGGCCTCACGCCACTGATCCCGGTGGACGAGATCGTTCCACTCGGGGATGAGGTTGCCGAGCGGGCAGCCGCTCAGGCAGAACGGGGTCCCACAGCTCATGCAGCGCGCCGCCTGGTCGGCCGTCTCCTTTGGAGAGGCGGGCTCGTACACCTCACGCCAATCCCGCACCCTCTCCTCCACCGGCCGGCGGGTGGGACCTCTTCGTCCCCGGGTGAGGAAGCCCCGCGGATCAGCCACAGGTGCGCACCCGGAGGGCGCCGGCCCGCGGGCATAGGACGCCGGAGGCGGGCAGGCGAAGTTGGGGTTGCGGCATCGCAGGCACTCTAACCGCCGAGGTTACCGGTTCACCGCCTCCGTGCACATGGGCCGCACGTCCCCGTCCTGAAGGGCCTGTCGTACCCTCCGCGCCATGATCGCCATCAAGCGGCCCTACCTGACGACGCGCGGCACCCTCGCCTTTGCGCACCGGGGCGGCTCCCTGGAGCACCCCGAGAACACCATGGTCTCGTTCCAGGCCGCCGTGGACCTCGGCTATCTCCACCTGGAGACCGACACCCAGCTCACCCGCGACGGAGTCCTGCTCGCCTTCCACGACGAGACCCTCGACCGCGTCACCGACCTCACCGGCCCGGTCGCCGGGCGGGCCCTGGAGGAGATCCGGCGCGCCGACGCCGCCCACCGCTTCAGCCAGGACGGCGGAAGCACCCACCCGCTCCGGGGGACGGGGATCGGGATCCCCACCCTCGAGGAGGTGCTGGTCGCCTTCCCGCAGACGCGGTTCAACATCGACGCCAAGACCTCACGGGTGGTGGCGCCTCTCGCCGCGCTGATCGAGCGGCTGGGGGCCGCCGACCGGATCTGCATCGGCTCCTTCTCGGACGGCCGGCTCCGCCGATTCCGCCGTCTGAGCGGCGGGCGGGTCTGCACCTCGATGGGCCGGCACGGCATTGTCACCGCGCGGCTCACCTCCCTTGCCGGGCGGATGCCGGCCTTCGGGGCCTCCTGTGCCCAGGTGCCCACGTCCCAGTGGGGAGTGCCGGTCGTCGACCGCGCCTTTGTCCGAGCCGCCCACCGGGGAGGGCTCCAGGTCCACGTCTGGACCATCGACGACCGCGCCGAGATGGAGCGGCTGCTGGACCTCGGGGTGGACGGGCTCATGAGCGACCGGCCCACCCTGCTCAAGGAGGTCCTCCAGGCCCGCGGCCGGTGGGCCGGGGCGGAGGTGGGTGGCCAGAGGGGATCGAACCCTCGACCTCCTGATCCACAGTCAGGCACTCTAACCAGCTGAGCTATGGCCACCGCACAGGGATCGCGCCGGCCGGCGGCGCGCCTGGTGATTATACGGGTGCCCCCCCGGAGATCCGACTGCTGTCCCCTCGGGCTGGTCCTACACTGGAGCCTCGGCGCCCCCTTAGCTCAGATGGATAGAGCAGCCGCCTTCTAAGCGCGCAGGTCGCAGGTTCGAGTCCTGCAGGGGGTACGGCTGTCGGTGATCGTGACGCGCCCCATAGTCGTCCCCACCGTCGGTCAGGAAGTCACCTCTATTCGAAGGGCACCCGAGCTCTCCCCCACCCCAGCCTTCAGGACCTGAATCAGTCGCGCTTCAAGGCACGCGGCGCTGACCCTTTCTCCCCAAGTAGCGCACCAGCATCACAACCAGGACGATCGTCGCCACGAGCACGACGGTCGGAAGGGCCGCATCGACTACGTACATGTATAACCCTCCAGCTCCGCGATGCTAGCAGGGACCGGGGTTGAAGAACCACTCCCACCAGCTGCCACGGGCCCATGTCGGCGCTTCCATCGGCTCTTCGGTACATCGACGGGTGACCGATGCCAACACGAGGTCCTCGGTCGTCCCGAGGGACAAAGGTTCGGAGGCTCCGAGGTGTGTCCTGACTTTGGGCCCAACTCCCGATCCGTCCACTCCCTGTCCGGCCCCCCGAAAACTGGTCCACCGCGGATATCGTGGTCGCGAGTTGTGTTGGGACCAGGGTGGGAGCCACATCTCGGCGGCCGATGGCCACCAGCCCGGCAAACTCTCTATCCCAGCCACTTCCCAACGTGGCAGGCGGCCGGTGCTTTACAGCTTCATTGGCGAGGCAGATGGTGCATCTGAATTCGCGAGGTACTAAGCAACCGCCTAATCAATAGAGAAGCCGCCTTCTAAGCGCGCAGGTCGCAGGTTCGAGTCCTGCAGGGGGTACTGCTCCGGCCGAACTGAATTCAGTTACAGCCACCTTCGGGTCAGCCTCCCTCCGGCCCTCTCTCGGCCGACACCATCTCGCGGGCCATTCTCAGCCCCGACCGGAGAGCCCCTTCCATGTAGCCGTGCCATTCAGGCGACGTCTCGGTGCCACCCCAGTGGGCCCGACCCGAAGGAGCGCGGTAGGCGTGTCCCACCGTCGTCCACGTCCGGGGAGAAGCATCGCCGCCGCCTGCGGCGCCACTGGTCCACCTCTCTCTGCTCCAGTCCTCGACAACAAACGCCTCCGGCTCCGCAGCCTCGGCGCCGAAGAGGTCGATTAGGGAAATGAGGAGCGCTTCCCGCTGTGCTGAACCCGGCAGGGCGCTCAGCGAGCGGGCGCGGTCCGCTCCCGTCAACCCGACCAGGACGCCTCGTCCGCTGCCGTCCCCGGGGGAGTTGTCGCCGGTCGCGGCTATGGCGTGAGATGTGCTGAAGGCTTGCCCGTTGAGACCATTGCGACGCCAGAAAGGAGATGGGTACACGGCGTGGAACTTCATGAGCACCCCCGTTGGACGGCTGCGCATCAGGGCCACGCGGTCGGCCGGAAGCGGCGGGGAGTAAGCGATCTCCGCCGCAACCCGGAGCGGGGCGCAGACGCCGACCCGCCGGCAACGAATGGTCTTGCACCCAGAGGAAACGGTCACGCCCCCTTCGTCCTGGTCGATAGCGGCGACTGGCGCCTCCAGCACGAGGGCATCTCCAAGGCGCAGCGCCGATCGACGAGCGAGCTCCTGAGCACCCTCGATGAGCCGGAAGTCCTGGGCGTGCAGCAGGTGCTGGAGCGACCCCGCGGAGCGAAGCATGAAGAGCACGTCGAGGACGGACATCTCGCTGGCCTCCAGGCCCGGATGCCCGTTCACGTAAAGGCCGAGAAGGGCCCGTCCCCCACGGGTCCGCACGTGAGCCCGGAGCCACTTCTCGAACGTGATGTCATCCCACCCCGGCGCCTCGTCTGCCTCCCACGGCGCCGCCAGGGGCAGCCGGCGTGACATGCGGTTGAGTCGGGCCACCGCGAGCAGCACGCTCGCCAAGGCGCCCGGTGGCAGTGGCGGCACCCGTGGTGAACCTCGCTTGGCGCCGCCGCCCAGGTCCCACAGCGTCCGTCCCGGGACCGCCGTCGGAACCGGGTGGAGGTCCATCTCGCGCGCCAGCCGATGCACCTCGGTCTGGCCCGGACCGATCCACTGCCCGCCCATGTCGAAGACGAGAGAGGGATCCGGGGACGTCGAAGCCATGGCAGAGAGGGTCCGGCCTCCCACACGGTCACGCGCCTCCAATACGACCACCGAGCTCCCGGCGCGTTGGAGTGCCAACGCCGCCTGGAGCCCGGCCAGTCCGGCACCGACGATGACGAAGTCGGCCTCGGGATTCACGAAACTGCGCAACATGGTGAAGCGGCTGGCACCGGATGCCATGCGCGGGTGCGGCTTGGGCTCTCCCACTCGAACATCACGGTGTGCTGAACGCTGGGCTGGGACCCCTGACCAGAAGCCACAGACCAATCACCAGCTCGAACGGCAGGTAAGGGATGTAGAGAGCGAACGGCACATTGAGACTGCTATCCCAAACCTGCGCCAGGGTGCCGGCCAAGACCGGCAGCATGGCCAGCAAGGCCCAGACCGAGAGCGCCCGCGGAACGAGTCTCGACTGGAAGAACAGCCCGTACCAGAGGAAGGCTCCGAGAGCGAAGAACAGCAGGGACATGTCGCCTACGTGCTGCCCAAGCCCATGAAGGAAAACGGCGAGCGTCTCGTAATATGAGGTCGGCGGGGCACCAGCCTTGACAAAGTCTGCACTGAGCATCAGCAGCGCATACAGCCCCGGTACGCCCACCGCACTCAGCATGACCTCAAAGAGCCACAGGACCAGAGCAACCAGCGCGACTGGCCGACTGCATCCTCTCAGGATGACGTAGAGCAGCGATGTCATGACGATGATGGCAACGCACGTGGCGAGACAGAGCACGATGTCCACCCGGATCGGCACGGCGTTGTCGGCGATGCTCACCATGACCGCGGAGATCTTGCCGGCCTGGATTGACGATGAGAGAGGGTCAGTGGTAACGCTGAGGATGAATTGGGCTAGGAACGCCGCCCCCAGCCATCTGACCAAACGAGCGTCTGCATTCACGTGGAGACCCTTTCCTCTGTTGTGGATGAACGATCGAGCCGACCCTCGATCACAGTCACCCTATCCCTCCGGGCGGCACCCGCCATCCGTGGAGTCCCGGGCGCGGTACTGAGTCGGTGGTGATCGGTTTCGGCTACCGGTCGGCGACGGTGACGACGAGCTTGCCGCGGACGTGTCCCGCGCCGAGATGGCGCAGCGCTGCGGCGGTCTCCTCCAACGGGTAGATCCTCTCGATGGCCACCTTCAGCGTGCCCGCGTCCGCCATCTCACCGAGCTGGTCGAGGTCGGCGCGGTTGACCCTGGCCACGAAAAAGACGAGCCGCTGGCTGACGAACGGCGCCGCCGCCTTCACCTTCACGATCCGGCCCATCGGCCCGAGCCAGCGCCCGTCGCCGCTGCCACTGTTGGAGATCAACGTCCCCCGGCGGGTGAGCGCCCGCCGCAGCGCCTTGAGGGGATGGTTGCCAGCGTTGTCCAGGATGAGGTCGTAGCGCCGGCCGGCGCAGCTGAAGTCCTGGGCGGCGTAGTCGACGACGTGGTCAGCGCCCATCGACCGGACCAACTCGACGTTGCCGGCGCTGCACACCCCGGTCACCTCGGCGCCGAGGTGCTTGGCGATCTGCACCGCGAACAGGCCCACTCCGCCGCTCGCCCCGTTGATCAGGACGGCCTGGCCAGCCTGCAGGCGTCCATGATCCCGCAGTGCCTGGAGCGCGATGATCGCCGCCACCGGGACCGCGGCCGCCTCTTCGAGGCTGAGGGAGTGCGGCTTCGGGGCCAGCTCCCCCTCCTTGGCCCGCGCGTAGTCAGCGAAGGCGCCCATGCCGCCCCCGAAGACCTCGTCGCCCGGCTGGAACTGGGTCACACCGCTGCCCACCGCCTGGACCACCCCGGCCAGGTCCACGCCGGCGAGCAGCTGCTTGGGCCGGCGCATCCCCATCGAGGCGCGGGCGATCAGGGGAAGCCCGGTGACCAGGTGCCAGTCGAGCGGGTTGACCGCGGCGGCGCGAACCCGCACCAGCAGTTCACCTGGTCCGGGTTCGGGGCGGGGGACCTGGCGAACCTCGAGGACATCGGGTGGCCCGTACCGCGCCTGGACGATGGCCCGCATCGTCGCGGCCTGAATGGTCTGCGTCACCGCAGCCATCTCCGGCTCGCCTCGGCCCTCGGTGTCGGCGGGTCATTGACCATGCCAGCACCCTATCCCGGGCGGCCGGCACCCGCCCTCCGTGGAGTCCCGGAACTGGTACTGAGTCGGCCGCCGCCACGAGACGGCCGAGCTGCGGCTTGGGCAGTGGCGAGGCCAGGTAGGTGAGCTAACCCACCCCGGCGGTCATCGTCGCCAGCCGCAGCGCCGCCGGCGGCTCCATCACTGATCGCCCTCCAGCGCCTGCCCGGTGACGTCAACCACCTGCGAGGTCGTGAGGCTCAGCACCTCGTGACCGCGCAGCGCCTCGAGGAACGGTTGGAAGCTGCCACAGACCAGGCAGCGCAGCATGCGACCGTCGCTCACGACGTCGCTCACCCCCGACGCGCGCTCCACCTGGTGCACCGGGGGCACGCCGGCGAACCGCACCTCGACCCGCTGGGTCGGCAGCTCAAAGACCATGTGGCGACGCTACCTGGGGAGCCCGACCGCGGTCATCCGTGCTGCCCCTGATCGAGCACTGAGTCGCCCCGGAGTGCTGGGCGAGGCCGTGGTAGGCTGCTGCCGATGGCCGGACGCGCCCACCGCACGGGGAACCTTCCGGCGGAGACGACCAGCTTCGTCGGCCGTCGCCAGGAGATCGCGGAGCTCCGCCGCAAGCTTGCGCACGGGCGCCTGGTGAGCCTTGTCGGCCCCGGTGGTGTCGGCAAGACGCGCCTCGCGCTGCAGGTCGGCGCCGACCTCGGTTCGAGCCGCCCCGGAGGGGCATGGCTGGTGGAGCTTGCCGACATCCAGGACCCTGCGCTCATCGCCAACGCGGTCATGGCGTCGCTCGACCTCCGCGACCAGACCTCCACCGAGCCGCGCACCCTGGTCCTTTCTCACCTGCGCGACGCGGCCATGCTCCTCATCGTCGACAACTGCGAGCACCTGCTCCCGGCCGCGGCGCAGCTGATCTCTGACATGCTGCGCGCCGCTCCCGGCCTGCGTGTCCTCGCCACCAGCCGCGAGCCCCTCGCGGTGGCCGGCGAGCAGGTGGTCCCGGTCCCGCCCCTTCCCCTGCCGGCGGCGCACGCGCCCGAGCCTCTGGCCCAGCTTCGCCTCAATGAGTCGGTCATCCTCTTCAGCGAACGGGCCGCGGCGGCAACCGGGCGATTCGACCTGACCGAGAGCAACGCCGCTGTGGTCGCCGACCTCTGCCGCCGGCTCGACGGTCTGCCGCTCGCGATCGAATTGGCGGCGGTGCGCACCCGGGTGCTCAGCGTGGAGCAGGTGCTCGCCCGTCTCAGTGACCGCTTCAACCTCCTCTCGGCTGGCGGCCGCGCCGCTCTTCCCCGCCACCAGACCCTGCGCACCACCATCGAGTGGAGCCACGACCTCCTCGGGCCCCCGGAGCGCGCGATGCTGCGACGGCTGTGCGGGTTCGCCGGCCGATTCCTCCTGGAGGACGTGGAGGGAATGTGCACCTCACCGGAGGTGCCGGCGGAATTGATCCTCGAGCTGCTTTCCTCGCTGGTCGACAGGTCGCTGGTGATCAAGACGGATGAACACGGCATCGCCTGCTACCACCTCCACGAGACCATGCGCGAGTTCGCTGCGCTCAAGCTCCGCGAGGCCGGTGAGGAGGCGATGCTCGAGGAGCGGTGCACCGAGCACCACGTCAGCCGGTGCCGTGACACTGCCGAAGACGGGCGCTTCCGGCTCGTGGAGTGGCTGGCCTGGATGGAGGTTGAAATCGACAACCTCCGCGCCGTGCTGCGGCGCTGCATCGCCAGGCGGGACGCGATCCGCGGGCTCTACCTCGCCGCGTCTCTGGGCTGGTACTGGATGACCCGCGCGACCAGCGAGGGTATCCGCTGGCTCGATGAGCTGCTGGCACTCCAGGGCGGCGATGCCGCGTCGAACGCGCAGGCCTGCTTCGTGCGCGGGTTCCTCGCCGTTCTCCAGAGCGATCCGGCCACCGCCCGCCCCACCCTGGAACGGGCAGCGGCGGCGGCCCGGGAGGCGGGCGAGCTGCGCCGGCTGACCGAGTCCCTGGCCATGGGCGCGGTGGCGGCACTGATGGACGGAGACGCCCCGGCGTCAGACCGTCTCCTCGAAGCCGCCGGGGCCGTCCCCGGCAGCGCCGACGACTACCAGGCGCGGATCTCCATCCTCCAGACGCGGGCGATCGCGGCGATCTTGCGGGGCGACGTCGCCGCGGTGACCGCCGCCGCCGCCGAGGGCGAGCGGCTCAGCCGGGAAGTGGGTGATCTCTATGGGCTGGAGATGCAGTTGCTGAACCTGGGGGGCGCCCAGCTGATGTCCGGCGACGTCGAGCTGACCAAGCCGCTCTATCGGGAGGGGCTCCGCATCGCGCAGCGGATCGACGACCGGATCTCCCAGATGCACTTCCTCGTCGGGCTCGCCTTCGTCGCGGGCGACGCGGGGCAGGCGCGCCTCGCTGCCCACCTGCTCGGCGCCGCCGAGACCCTGCGATCGGAATCTGGAGGCGGGATCATCGCCACCCTGGCTCCGTTCGCCGCCATGGCGGAGGAGTCGGCGAGGACCTCGCTGGGCGCCGACGGCTACGCGGCGGCGATCGCGGAGGGAAGACGGCTGAGCCGGGACGCCGCCGTGACGCTCGCCCTCGGCACCAGGGTCTTGGATACGACTCCTTCCGCTGACGTCTCCGCTACCTCCCCGCTGGGCAGGCGCGAGGCCGATGTCGCCCGCCTGGTCGCCGACGGCCTGAGCAACAAGCAGATCGGGGTCCGCCTGTTCATCTCCGAGCGCACCGTGGAGAGCCACGTCCGCAACATCCTCAACAAGCTCGGTTTCAGCACCCGAGCCCAGATCGCCGCGTGGGTTGCTGGGTTGCAACGCTGACATGACAACTGTCCGGCCCCCCGCGAGTTGGTCCCGCGGATGTTGTCGTCGCGAGTTGCGTCAGGCCCAGGATGGGAGCCGGGTCTCGCCGGCTGATGGCCACCAGCCCGGAAACCTCTCTATCCCAACCACTTCCTGACGTGGAAGGCGGCCCCTGCATTGCAGCTTGTTTGACGAGGCAGATGGTGCATCTGAATTCGCGAGGTACTA
>PLNE01000114.1 GCA_003141695.1 Candidatus Dormiibacterota bacterium | reverse complement strand
CCGCTGACGCCGAGCTCGCGGCCCACCGACCGCATGTTCAAGCCTGTCTCGTACAGCTCTGCAGCCCGTCGGCGCAGCTCGTCGGGGGGTATGGGGCACCGGGGCGTGAAGCTGCCCAGACGCTTCACCAGGCCCACCTCGCGAAGGCGCTTCTGGACGTACAGGGTGCTGACGCCGGTCCTCTCCGCGATGGCCTGGATGGGGAGCCGCTGCTTCAGGTACAGCCGCTTGAGCCGGGCATCGGTGACTGCTACGCGCTTGCCGCGGGGGGGCCGGTGGTGATTGGAGCGTAGGCCGACCCCGGCCACGACCAGTTCGCGCTGCACCCGGGCGCGCGGGATGCCGAGAGTGTGGGCCACCTCGGACACAGTAAATAGCCTATCGACGTAGAGGCGGCGGAGGCGCGTGTGGTCGATGCGCGGATCGGGTGGGAGAAGACCGGCATCCGCGAGCCAGCGTTGGATGGTGGCCTTGGCGACGTGGAACCTGCGGGAGAGACTTGCGACGGTGGCGCCGGGAGCTGAGTACAGCTCGGCGAGAGTTCGGGCATCGACGCGGCACAGGCGACGAACCGTGCGGCGTTCGATGCCGACATTAGCAAGGCTGGCCGCGAGATGTGCCTGGCTGATGCTGAGAAGGCGGGCGATCTCCCGCTCGGTACGGCCGTCGTCAACGTAGAGGCGGCGGAGGACCGCTGGGTCTGGGTCGGGATCGGACCACCATGGGCGCTGAGTGGATCCCATCGCTTCAATCCGAGCTGCCGGGGACGGCATGGCGGCGCTCAGCGCACGCCGGTGGAGGGGTCGTTAGAGCTGGAGCAATGGCGAGCCGGGCGGCCTTGCGCTGCTCCAGCTCTGCCCGGGGGAGGGTGCTGACACCCTGGAGCTGTGGTGGTGGAGTCCCAGAGGGCGAGCCAGGGCGGCCCCGGCTCGTGCGACGGGGAGCGGGCGGGGTGCTCTCGTGGGTGGGCACGCCGGTACTCTACGGTGTCTCTGAGACGAAACCAGTCGCGTTAGCCGGCCATGGCGGGCTCCAAGGTGACGTGATGGCCGAGCCGCTCGAGCTGGTCAACCAGGCGGTCGCGGAAGACGTCGGCGTCGCGACGGCGCTCGAAGTAGTCGCCGCCGAGGTCGCTTTAGTCGGTAGCACTGAGTCTCATGTGGGCCATAGACATAGACGCCCCGTTGACCGAAATAGTCGAGGGGAGGCCCCGGCAGTTCAGGCCGCTTGATCAGCTCGGGTGCTGAGCCGGGAACTAACCGCCTACTTGCGACGCGGTCGCCGCGGCCAGATGTTGGTCTCCTCGCAGACCTCCTGGAGCACCTGGGCGAGGCGCTCACGCTCGAGCTCGGCAACGCGCGGGCGTAGGGCGGCGAGAGCGGTGTTCGCGAGGATCACGTAGCGTTGACGCACGGGGTGCGTGCGGCGACCGCCAGCGGTACGGGGGATGTCGGCGGTCCTCTCGATGGGCATCGGGCCGAGGTCGGGTGCGGGTCGTGGCGGGAGGACGGCCACAGCCTGCACCTGAGCGACCGCCTGCTGAGCGCGCTGCGGCGCGGGCAGGGTGGGGTCGGCGGCCCTTGCCGCCGCGAGGGTCTGGGCGGTCTGCTGGCGATCGAGACCGTAGACGACCTCGACGAGCGCCCCCGCCAGCTCTGGGTCCCGGGTGCCTTGCCCAATGACAACGGCCTGCTCCTGGGTGATGCGGCCGTCGTCTACGGCGCTGCGGACGGCGTCATGGCGCGCGATGCCGGCTAGCCCGATGACGGTGTTCACGCTTATGCCCATACGGCGGGCCACTTCCTCGTAGGTCCAGCCCGTTCGCTCGCGGAGGCGGCCCAGGGCAGCAGCTCGCTCACCCGGTTTGAGGTCGAGGCGGTTGATGTTCTCGATCAGGCCGAGGAGGAGAGCGTTGGCTTCGGGCTGGTCGCGTTCGAGGAGGGTGACGAGGGCGGGGATCCGCCCGAAGCGCACGGGGTCCTCCTGCTCCAGCTCGAGGTAAGCGCGCCAGCGTCGCTCACCGGCGATGAGGCGGTAGCGCTCCTCCACGTCGTCGAGTTGCCAGAGATTGATGTGCTGGAGGAGGCCCTCTTGCCGAATGCTCCCCACCAGGTCGCGGAAGCTCTCACCCACGACATCGATGTGGCGATTGTCGGGATTGGGGCTGATGGCGTGAATCGGGACCAGGCGGTTCTCGGTCTCCCCCACCCCGCGGAGAATCTCGCGCTGGGGGAGGGGGCGAAAGACGCCGTCGGTGACCGCGGCGCGGCGCTCGCGGCGAGTGGGGGACTGGGTGGGCATTAGCTCTGACCTCTGGTATGGGGCCCGTTCAGCGTGTGGGGACGGGGGTGGCCGGAATCTCGGCGGCGAGGATGGCCGCCGCGAGGTGCCGGTAGGCGCGGGCCCCGGCGCCATTGGGTGCGTAGTCGAGGATGCTCATCCCAGCAGCCCTGGCCTTGGGGAAGTCGGCGTGCCGCATGATCGGCTCCGTGAGGGGTAGGTGGGGCATTCGGGCCTTGATCTGCTCGATGGTCTCGAGGTGGTTTCGCCAGTTCCTGTCGACGAGGACAGGGATGACCGCGATCGGCTCCAGGTTCGGGTTGGCCCCGCGAAGCTCGTCCATGCGGCCGAGCAGGAGCTGCATGCCGATCAGCGAATCCAGCTCGGGGATGAAGGGGATGATCACACCCGAGGTCGCGGCGATGAGGGCGTTGACGGTGAGGAAGCCGCGAACGGGGGGCGTGTCGAAGAGGCAGAAGTCGTAGCGGCCCCGGATGGGGTCCAGGGCTCGGTGCAGTTGCCGGACCCAGCCGATGTGCCCGGCCTCCATCTGTCCCTCCGCGCGCATCAGGAGCTCGTCGCTCGGGACGAGGTCGATCCCGTCCGCGGTCTCGTGGATGACGTCGCGTATGGGATCGTGGTTGACGAGGACCTCGTAAACAGAGCGACGGTGCTCGCCCACGGAGAGCCCGAGCCGGCTGGTCAGATTGGCCTGGGGATCGAGGTCGACGACCAGGACCCGCTGGCCCTCGCGCTGGAGGGCAACTCCGAGATTGTGGACAGTCGTGGTCTTCGCGACCCCACCCTTCTGGTTGGTCACCGCGATGGCCCTCACGGCCGTGCACCAGCGCCTTGGACAGGGCTGTGCCACGGTGCCGGCGGTGCGCCGGCCTCTGCGAAGTCGGCAGTCACCACGCGGCTGTGTAACCTTGCCAAGGTTACGCTGGCGTGTGTATCGCTGAGGCAGTTCATCGCACCCCCGCCTCCTGCAGCTGCCGTCGGATGGCCGGAACTGAAAGGGTGCCTCTGTGGGCGGCGGCCCATCGCACCCGTTCGACGTCCGCGGGCGAGAAGAGGTTGGTCTTGCGGTTGCGATGCTTGGCGGGCGTGACGATGCCGGCGCGGACCAGGAAGCTGAGATAGGACTCGCTGACGCCGGCCAACTCGAGGACATCCGCCGAGAGGTAGGCGATGGCGGTGGGGCTGTCCATGCGATCCCTCGTGGTGAAACGTGGAGTGGGGCGTGGGGGCGCTCTGCGTGTCCAGACCGTCGGCAGCATCCTAGCGTGCCGCGGCGCACAGGGCAACCCCCTGGGGCGGCCGTGTGGGCGTCCCATGCCGGTGGTCATGGCGATCGGAGCCAGTTAGCGCAGGCCGATCTTGGGGGGCTAGGCTGACCACCGATGGTGGATTGTGGTGGCCATCAGCACCGAGGCCTTCAGCCAGCTTCTGGAGAGCCCAGTTGCACCGACCGGTTGAAACGTGCCCCTGTTAGGCGGCTCCGGCGAGCCGACTCCGGCGCCTCGCCAGCTTGTTCGGCAGCCAGCGGTCGGATCGTTCCACCTGCAGCCAGTACTCACCCCGCCTTTCGCCCGCCTTCACGGTGATCCCGAGATACTCCGGGTGGGTGGTGCAGATGCCGGTACCGGCGCGGCGGAGCCGCTCGCGGAAGCGCGACGAGTTGCGCTCGGCGTCCGGATCGCCGAGGCTGTCCCCCAATTTCGGATCGATGCGAACGCGGTAGCGCGTCCCCTCGTCGTCTCCCTCCTGGCTCTCCAAGAGTAGGAACAGGCGACGCTCGTAGCCGGACTGAAGGCGACGCTTGTAGCCGTCCCAATCGAAGTCGGAGTACTGGCCGGCGTTGAGCTAAGCGAGAAGCCACGGGGAGAGCGAGACGGTGATCGTCGCTGGGGAAGTGGCTGGTCCATGCTCGGCCTGCCTCTCCTCGATGATCGTCACCTCCTCGAAGATGCCGAAGTGCTTGGTCACGTGCCGGCGACTCTCCGCATCCCAGACGCGCCCGGTGATCATCACGCCCTTGATGCGGCGGAGGCTGTCCTTGATGTCTCCGCCAAGCTTCCCCTTCCAGGACCGCCCGAAGCTGCGGGCGCACTCGCGCAGGCTGAAGGAGACGGTTGGGTAGTCGCGCTGCCACTGGCCCATGATCCACGCGACCATGTCCATTTCCATGACCCCGAGGGCNNGGGGCGCCCATGGTGAAGTTGAGCGTCGTGTTGCCCACGAGATCCTGCCTTTCCACCTGGCCGAGCAACTCCGCACGGGGGGGACGCAACTCGAAGATGCCCTTGCGGCTGAGGTTGTTCTCGAAGCGTCCGAGCCCCCTCAGGCGGCCTCTGGGCGGGGCCACAACCTCGATCTCGAATTGATTGGGGTTGGCGTCGACGTCGCTGGCCTCGTCCCCTGCCTGTGCCCGCATCCGGTCAGCGAACGCACGCCACGGGCGAACCGGTGTTCCACGAACCTCACAGGAGCCAGAGGGCTCGACATCCCCGCCGGGCTCGTGCTCGGCGAGAACACTGGGAGCGATCAGGTCGCCGACCAAGTCAGCCACTGGGTGCCACCTCCGGTGCTAGAACTTAGTGTGAGGAACGTGGGGGAAGCCGGTGCTGGATGCGTGAGGGACGTCGCTGGCCGCAGATTAGGGGCTCAGCCGGCGGAGGTCAAGCGGGGGCGGCCGGCGATTCATACGTCTAGGGTCCCGACCTCGGCGGGGTGGACGCGGCCTCCCGACATTTGGGATGCGTACGTCTAGGGTCCCAGAGGGAGCGATGGGCGGAGCGTCATAAGTTATACGGTCAGGGTCCCAGGGAGCGCATGGGCGAGCGGCAGGGTCACCCGCCGTGCCAGGTACTGGGGTCGTTTCGCGGTGGATCCGTACGTTGAAGGTCCCATGGATGGCGGAAGGGGCCGCCGTACGTCCGCTGCTGGATCTGGATATGGGTGGCGGTGTAGCGATAAGCGCGCTCGGCCGGTCGGGCGAGAGAGGGCTGCGCGGGACCGGAGATGTATGGATCGGCTCCCTGGCTGGTGCGGGGCCTCGGGGAGCGAGCGCCAGTTGGGACCCTAGGTGTATGGGTCGGGCGTGGAGGACCCATACACGCCCCGCCGATGGAGTTCCACGGCGAAGGCGGGGCCTGGAGAGTGCCCTGAGCGGGACCCCAAACGTACGAGCCGAGCACGCCTCCCCAGAGTGGGGGTTGGGCCTTGGCAGATCGAGACGTAGGGGAGAGCCGGGCCTGCCGGGACCCGACCGGCCGGGTACGTATTGGATCCCATGAGCCCGCGGAACCCGGCGGCGGGAAGTCCCCGAGGGGACGATGGGTGGGCGGGAGCCCGTGCAGATGACGTCGGGGGCGGGGGACCGAGCGCGGTTGGGCGGGACCGCAAATGTACCCAGGCAGCGCCGCGACGGTCCCCTCCCCTCTCCCACTAGGCGCTGGCAGCGGGGGACGTACATCCAGGGTCCCGCGAGGATCGTCCGAGAAGGGTGCGACGGCCTACGCATTGAGGGGGTCGTGGAGGGGGGCGGATCAGGGAGGCTGGACCCGGAGCGTACGAAGCCTGCCGGAGGCTCTCCGTGATGGCGGTTGGGACCCAAAGTGTACGGAGAGCCCAAGAGCGGGTCGTGGTTCTTCCGGTGCAGAAAGAGTCCTGTCTGAGTCTGTTCTCGAGTCTCTGTTAGGAATGGGTTGTACGCGGAGGGTCCCTGTGGGAGGCTCCGTGGGTCCCGGATCCATCCGGCAGCAGTCCCGCCTGGGAACGCCCACGGTCCCACTGGCCGTACGTGCGGGGTCCCGGCCGGGCGGGCTCCTCCTCCGGCACCGTTCAGCTCGGGCCGCCCCTTACCAGCACGTTACAACAGGGGACCGAAGACTTGACCCAGTGGGCGGTAGCGTCCGTCCCACCGGGGATCCCAGGCGGCGTCCCACCACATGCCCTGCGTTCCGAGGATGCCCCCGAACCGAGCATGGGCGGGCAGCAGAGGGACACCCGCAAACGGCCCAGTCATGTCGTAGCAGGGGCCGGCCGGGTCGACGTCACAGGCGTGCTCGAGGTCAATGACGAAGGGGGCCCTGCCGACGAGGACTACGTTCTCCCAGTGCAGGTCGCGGTGGCAGACGCCCTCGGCGTGGAGCCGCTGGAGAAGGTTGATCAGAAGAGGGCGTAGGGCCACGACGTCGGCCGGCTCGGCCCCAGCGACCCAATTCGGCAGCGGGAGACCGCGCCCCATGACCACGCCGCCATCGACCCACCCGAGCACCTCGGGGACGACACCGGCATCAGAGAGTCGGGGAAGATACTTGCGGGCCTGAGCCTCCCCACGGCCGCCAAACATCTGTGTGAAAACTTCAGGAGGCATGTGTAATCGCGCTCCTCGTCCTCCTCGCTCTGGTTGGGTTGGTGGCGCGGCTGCTAGTCGGTCCCAGCGGCATCCTTCGGCACTAGAGGCACGCTCCGGAGCTGAGGGGCTCCTCCTCCACGAAGCCGGAGCAGAGGGCACGGGACGCCGCCGTCAGCCCGCCGCCTGAACGGAGGGGCGGGGGGATTGCCCTACCGCGGGGCGTGCTCGGTCAGGACCCTCCGCACCTCCTCGGTCACCGAGGTGTGGTGGTGC
>PLNE01000117.1 GCA_003141695.1 Candidatus Dormiibacterota bacterium | reverse complement strand
ACATCTACTGTGTCGGCAGCCGCGGTGAGGAGCACCCCTACTGCTCCCGCTTCTGCTGCAGCGCCGCGGTCCACAGTGCGCTGCTCGCCGCCGACCGGGGGGAGGAGATCCGCCAGTACCACCTCTACCGCGACCTCCGCACCTACGGCAGGAACGAGGCCATGCTCACCGAGTCGCGCCGGCGCGGCTCCCTCTACCTGAAGTTCGCAGACGACCAGCCACCCTCCGTCAGCTGCGATGGCGACGGCCTGCGGGTGACCGTCCGCGACCTGCTCACAGCCGGCGAGGAGATCACCGTCGCCGCCGACCTGGTCGTCCTCGTCACCGGCATGGTGGCGCGCAAGAACCCAGAGCTGATCGGCACCCTCAAGCTCCCGATCGGCAGGGACGGGTTCTTCAACGAGATCCACCCCAAGCTGCGGCCGGTCGAGACCGTGGTCGACGGGGTGCTGATCGCGGGCACCTGCCAGGCTCCGAAGACCGTCGCGGAGAGTGTCGCCTCGGGGCTGGCGGCGGTCACCCAGGCGGCGGCCGTGCTCAAGCGCGGCGTCGCCGAGCTCGATCCCCAGGTCGCCGTCGTCAACCCATCGGCCTGCACGGGCTGCAGGGTGTGCGTCGACGCCTGCCCGTTCGGCGCCATCACCCTGGTGGCGGCGGACGGCGCGGGGGTGGAGACGGGGACCGCCCTCCGCACGGCGGTCATCGACGTCGCCGGCTGCAAAGGCTGCGGCGGCTGCGCCCCGGTCTGCACCGTCGACGCCATCGACCTGCGGGGGTACACCGACGCCCAGGTGCGGGCGATGATCGACGGGCTGCTGGTGGGGGTGGCCCGATGAGCCGCGACCTCCGCGAGGTGATCCGCGAGGAGCCGCTCGTCCGCGGGCGCCTGGTGGAGCTGCTCTTCGACGCAGGACCCCTCACGGTGCCTGAGCTGGCGGAGCGGAGCGGTTTCCCCGAGGACGAGGTCATGGTCTGGACGATGGGCCTGCGCAAGTACGGCTACGTCGCCGAGGAGAAGGGCGTGAGCGGCGACGGTCACTACCGCTACGCGGCGGTGAAGCGACCATGAGCGTGCTGGCCACCGCCGGCATGATCCGCCAGCTGGAGGCGATCGGCCCCTTCGACGCCGAGGCCTGCATGAACTGCGGGGTCTGCAGCGCGGCCTGCCCGCTCGGCATCGATCTGCTCCCGCGCCGCCTCTTCCGCTATGCGCTGCTCGGCCTCGGGGACCGGATTCACGACGCGAGCGGACCCATCTTCTCCTGCCTTCTCTGCCGGGCCTGCGAGGCAAGCTGTCCGGCCGGGGTGCATATCACCGAGAACGTGCGCGTGCTCCGTCACTGGCTCCTTCAGGAGGGGTCCTGATGCCACTTCCCGTCCGCGACGTGGTGGGGATCCTGGCCGACAACCTGCGGCTGCGTGGCTCGGTGCTGCCCATACCGGCCCGGCGGGCCACCGCCTGGGCCCGCGACCTCGGCATTCCCCGAGGCGGAGAGACAGTGCTCTACACCGGGCAGATGTACCAGCTGATCCCCTACATCGAGAGACTGGTCCGCCTCGAGCAGCGGCTGGGCGACTCACCGCTTGCCCGCTTCAGCGGTGTGGCGCGCCGCGCCAACCGGCTGGTCAACGGCGTCGCCTTCGTGGCCCGGCCGGGGGCGTCGGAAAGAGCTGAGTACGACCGGGTGCCCGCCAATGTGGCGCGCCTCCTCCAGAAGGCGGGGGTCGCCTTCGGCTACCTCTACGAGGACGACCTCTACAGCGGCGCCCTGGCCCACGACCTGGGCGCGGACGAGGCGGTCGCGGCCCACGCTCGCCGGGTTGTCGGGATCCTCCGCAAGCACGGTGTTCGCGAGGTGATCACCATCGACCCCCACACCACGACGATGCTGCGCACCGTCTACCCGAAGCTGGTGGAGGGGTACGACGTGCGCGTGCGCAGCTACCTCGAGGTGCTGGCCGAGTGCGGGCTGCCGGTGGGCGTCCCCCTCAGCGGCACGGTCGCGATCCACGACTCCTGCGTCTATGCCCGGTATGAGGGGATCGTCGACGAGCCGCGCCGGCTGCTCGGGTCGGTAGGCCTCACCGTGGCCGAGCCGGAGAACGCGGGGCAGTGGACCTGGTGCTGCGGCGGACCCGCCGAATCCCTGTTCCCGACCACGGCCGCCGCGATCGCTGGCAAGCGAGTTGAGCAGCTGCGAGCGGTCGCCCCGGACTGCGTCACCATGTGCCCAATCTGCCTGGTGAACCTGCGCAAGGCGGCCAATGGCACCATGCGCCTCCGCGACATCTCCGATCACCTCCTCGATGCCGTGGCAGAGAGAGGCGTGTCAGCCGCGCACGTGGGCGGCCAGACGCAGTAGCTGTACCGCCCGCCTGCCTGCGCAGCAGCTCCCCCCGGGACTTTGTCCGGGACCCATGTCACAGTCGGATGGGATCCCAGACCCCGCACCGTTGGACAGGGCTCCGCCACCTGCACGGAGGTTGTATACCCCTACCGGTATGCTGCCACGACCCCCCACCGGTGCGGCGACGGCGCTCACACTCGGACTCGCGACCGCGAGGGTTCAGGCGCCCAGGAGGCGGTAGAGGACGAAGGCAACTCCGCAACCGGCGAGGAACCATCCAAACGCCTTCCGCAGGCCACCGCTGGTGGCCCGTTGGGCGAGCCGCCCGCTCACGATGCTGGTTGGGATGGCGCCAGCCGCAAATTCCCCAGCGACGCTCCAGTCGATGTGCCCGAGGGCGGCGTGGGCAACAAGAATCGGCACGGAGAGCACCGCGATAACGAGAAGGCTGGTTCCGGCGGCCTGGCGCATGTCGAGACCAAAAATGAGGAGGTACATCGGCACGAGCAGGAAACCTCCCCCGTTGGCGAGGAGCCCAGAGAAGAGTCCAACGGCAGCAGAGACCGTGACCAAGACCAGGCGGTTCTTGCGGCGGATGGTGCCGATAAGCTGCTGTGTTTCGCCAATTGGCCTGACGACGCGGATTCCGACGATCGTGAGGACGATGCCAGATGCGTAGAGCAACACGGAGCCACCGATCACTTGGGAAAGGAACGCTCCGGCGATGGCCGCTGGCACGCTCCCGATCAAGGTCCAACCTGCGGCACGAGGCCGAGCCGTCTCGTTTCGCAGATAGGGAACCACAGCGCCGAGAGCGGCTGGGATGGTGGCTGGCAGTGGGGAGGCGACCGCCAGCAAGCCCGGAACGCCGAGCACGGCCAGTAGCGGCGTGGCGATCGACGAGCCCCCGACGCCGAACAACCCGACCAGCAGCCCGATCACCGCTCCAGCAACGACGAAGACGGGCCACGGCGCCATCCACGCGACGGCAAGCACGGGCTAGAGGCCTCCGGCACCGAGGGGGCGTCGATTCCGGCCGCAGGGCCCCAATGTCCCGGTCATGAGCTGGCCGGCCATCGCAGGCGGAATCAACATCAGGCCAGGAGGAATCACGGGACGTGGAGTACGGGCGTCGGGGGGGCGCTGGGTGCGGCGACGCCGGGTCGCTCGGAGCTCTGCCGACGGGGCGGCCGAGGGTCGCGCAAGCGCCAGGCGATCGCCAGCCCGGCGGGCAAGAATGCCAGCAGCACGAGGAGACTGACACGAAGGCTCGTCGCATCCGCCAAGGCACCCAGGCCGGGCGCGACCAGCCCGCCAACGCTGATCGCCAACCCGAGCGTCACGCCCGAGGACGTGCCGATGCGCGTGGGCAGGTAATCCTGGCCGAGAGTCACCGTCAGGCTAAACGACTGGAAGAGCACGAAGCCGGTGACCGCGATCGGCAGGAAGACCCACGGCAAGGGTGTGAGTCCGACGGCCAGCAGGCTGACAATGCTCGCTGCGAACGAAACCCGTGTCACCGGGAGCCGTCCGAACCGGTCGGCAAGCCGCCCGCCGGTGATGGTGCCGACGGCGCCGAAGCCGACCATGGTCGTGAGCGCCGCCTCACCGAGCCCTTTGCCCCCGCGCAAGCTGGTGCCGACGTACAGCGCCACCAGTGACGTCAGCCCGAAATAGACGATGGACCGCAGCATGACCACCGAGGTGAGCCCGATGAAGCCCCGCCAATCGTCCGACAGTTGGGGACGCGGCCCACTCAGATGGCGCACCACGTGGGTCTCCGGATGGCGCCGCAGCACGACGAACACGACAACACCCGTGATCAGCGCGGGCACTGCCAAGAACACCGTGCCGCCCGTGCCGGGCACGAAGAAGAGCACCGCGAAGACAAACATCGGGCCGATGGCATAGCCCACGTTGCCGCCAACCGAGAAGACGCTCATCGCCTGCTGACTGTCGACACTCGCCGCGCGAGCGGCGCGCGCCGCTTCGGGGTGGAACGCGGCCACCCCCACCCCTGCGACCGCGATCGCCAGGAAGGTCAGCGGGTAGCTCTGGGTCAGTCCCGAGAGCCCGACGCCAACCCCCGCGACGGTGAGGCCTGCCGGCACCAGCCAGAAGAGATGGAGCCGGTCGGTGAGGGCCCCGAAGACCGGTTGGATCACCGACGACATGGCTGTCAGCGCGAACATGAGCCCGGCGGCCGCCGCATAGCTGTAGTGGCGGTCGGCAACGAAGAACGGCAGCAGCGCGGGCACCGCTCCCTGGTACATGTCATCGACGGCGTGGGTGGTCGCGAAGAGCGCCACCCTGGCCCGGTTGACAGCGGGGCCGCTCACCAGTACACCCCTTCTGCGATGGTCGACGTGACTCGGACCCCGTCAGACGGCGGCGGTGACGGCCCGGCGCGCGTCGCCGAAGATCCCGAGACGGACGGTGACCCCCATCTTCTGAAGCATGCGGGCCATGCCCTCACCCATGTGGTGGGCCAGCACGGTGTCGACCTGATGCTCACGCAGGAAACGGGCCACCCTGGCGTGGTGGGTGCCCTCGGGGCCGGTGTCGTGCAAAGTGTCCCACGAGACGTCGAACTCCTCCCAGCGAGTGATCGCGCCACTCTCGGCGGTAGTGATCGCCACCCGTTGGGCCCGCCCCCAGCGAGGGTCGATGCAGCCGTCATCAGCAACCGCCAAGCAGATCACCATGATGCGGTTTCCTGTTCCACTGCCGGTTGCCGAGGCACCGTGGCTCACCGCGACACCGTACCCCCTCGGGCTCAGGCGAGAGAGAGGAACAGCTTCTCCAGCTGAGCCTCGTCCACTGTGGGAACTGCCCCGCCTTCGCGCTCCGTCACGCACTGCTGGAGCCCGCTGGCGATCAGCTTGAATCCCGCTCGGTCGAGGGCGCGAGAGACNNCGGCCATTCTCGAGCATGCCGATGACCCCGCGGATCTGGCCTTCGGCCCGCCTCAGTCGCTTGAGCACATCGGTGATGGCGGACTCGTCAAGCTGCATCGGGATCTCCTCCTGTTTCAAACGCCCCGCCGGGACGCTCCGGCCTGCTCACACGGCCCCGGGTGTCAGCGCGCCCAGCTCGATGCGAACCTCCGGAGGTTGCATCAGGGTGCTGTGGACGGTGCAGTGCGAGGTGACGGCGAGGAGAGAGGCCTGCTGCTCGGACGAGAGCTCTGCCGGGACATGCAGCTGAAGCGTGATCTCGCCCACACGAGCCGGGTGCGAGGCCATGCTGAACTCGGCGGTGACGGCGAGCCCGTCGGTCGGAATGTCGTGCCGGGCGGCGAAGCGGCGGGCGTAAAAGGCCACGCACGAGGCCAGACTGGCAATGAAGAGCTCGGTCGGAGTGGGGGCGGTGTCCTCGCCACCGTCCGATGCCGGCTGATCGACGGTGATGGTGTGTTGACGGACTGCGATGCGGAACCGGTCCCCGGCCTCATAGTCGACCCGTACCCGGCGGCTCATCTTAGGATCGTCGGTCATGCCGTCCTCGCAGTCGCCTCGGCGGCGGCCACCTGGCTGCGCACCGCGTCCATGTCCAGGCCCTGTACGGCGGCGATGACCTTGGCCAAAGCGGACGCGGGCAGCGCCCCCGGCTGGGAGAACACCAG
>PLNE01000211.1 GCA_003141695.1 Candidatus Dormiibacterota bacterium | reverse complement strand
TGAATTCGCGAGGTACTAAGCAATCGCCTAATCAATAGAGCAGCCGCCTTCTAAGCGCGCAGGTCGCAGGTTCGAGTCCTGCAGGGGGTACTGGTCGGTCCCGAGTCAGCGGTCAGCAGCCGCTGTCCGGGGGAGCGCTGGCCTCACCCACGACAGATCCACGGCTCCATCGAACCTCTGCGCGGGCTCGTCCGACCGAGCGATTATCGGCGCTCTGAGTTCTCCGAAACACGCACGCTCACTGAGAGTGCGCGAGCGTATCCAGCGCTTCTTGGAGCAGGTCGGGAAGCTCGCGAGTCCCATCGCTCTCAACCCAACCCAGCACTGCGGTGGTGGCCGCGGCGAGGCACGCTGCGACCGTCACCTTGGTCGTGAAGGCAACCGGCGCCTCTTCGTTTCCCCCGTCGAGGGCTCGGATGATCGCCTCCTGGGTTGTCAACTGGTTTGCCCACAGGCGCTCTCGCAATGCGGGTGTTGAGACGATCAGCTTGTTCTGCGAGAGAAGCACGTCGCGGTCGGTGTCGTACAACTGTCCAAGCCCTTGGAGCAGAGCTGTTCGGATGCGGTCGACAAGGGGCTGCGTTGCCGGTGTTTGTCGCAGCAGCTCCACGATCAGGGGATCGTAGCTGTCGGAGAGAGCCACATCCTCTTTGGTGGGGAAGTAACGGAAGACCGTCACGTGGGAGACGCCTGCCGCGGCGGCGATCTCCTCGACGGTGGTGGCCTCGTACCCCTGCTGCTCGAACAGGCGGAGCGCACCGGTGCGGATGCGCTCGCGGGTGGCGAGCTTCTTGCGCTGCCGCCAGTCCAAGCCGGTTTCGCTCACATGCGCCATCCTTTCATGCCGCCCGATCGGCCTGCTGGGCGCTCGAGCGCCTGGACCGGCCAGGAAGGAACCGCAGCGTGATGGCGGCCGTGAGAGCCGTCAGCGCCACGCAGATGAGCATCACCACCCCCATGCCGTCCACGAACGCGGTTCCCGCCGCGTGCAGGAGGGCCCCGCCCGCCGGCAGGTGGCTGGCCAGCTGCGCGGCCTGGGCGATCGAGCCGCGCGCCGCGGCGGCCTGGGCGGCAGGCAACCCGGTCAGCCCCGGGCGGAGGGCGCCGGCGTAGCTGGCGGAGAGGACACCACCGAGGACCGCGACCGCGAGCGCTCCGCCGATCTGCCGCAGGGTGCTGTTCACCGAGGCTCCGGATCCGGCCTCGTCGCCGCCGGCGGCGGCCATGACCCCGTCCATGGCGGCCGTCATCGAGGCCCCGATCCCGAGCCCGCACACGGCCAACCCGGCCGCCATCACGACGTATCCCGTGGTCAGATGCACCTGGCTGAGCACCGCCAGGCCGCCCGCCAGGAGCGCCAACCCGGCCGCCACGGCGAGTTTCCTGCCCACGGTTCGGGTGACCGGGCCGGCCCCAACGCCGGCGACGAGCAGGCCCGCCATCAGCGGAAGGAGGCGCAACCCGGTGGGGAGGGGGTCGTCGCCGAGCGCACTCTGCAGGTACTGGGGAAGAATGAACAGGATGGCGTAGAGCGCGACCGAGACATCGACGCTGGCCACCGTGCCCCACGTGAACCGACGGTCGCGGAAGAGCGCCCAGTCGACGAGTGGGTGCCGGGCCCGATGCTCGCGGCGGGCGAAGGCGACCATCAGGAGCACGGAGGCGGCCAGCATCCCCCAGGTGGCCGGGGCGGTCCAGCCACGCTCGGCGCCGTCGATGATTCCCCATACCAAGCAGGTGATCGCTGCCGTCGCCAGCAGCGCGCCCACGGCATCCAGCGGCGGCGCCTCGGGGTTGCGGGACTCCGGCAGGAGCACCGCAGCGGCCGCAAGCGCAATCCCCACGACCGGTACGTTGATCCAGAACACCGAGCTCCACGCGAAGTGCTGGAGCAGCACTCCTCCCACAACCGGCCCCAGGGGAAGACCGATCGCGATCGCTGCGGTAAGGATGCCGATGGCCTTGGGCCGCTCCGTGTCACCGAAGGAGGCCGAGACGACAGCCAGCGAGAGGGGGAAGACGATCGCCGCGCTGACCCCCATCAGCGCCCGCGCGGCGATCAGCTCGCCCACCGAAAGCGACAGCGCGCACCACAGCGACGCCCCCAGGAACAGCGCCAGCCCGGCCAGCATGACCCGCCTGCGGCCGAGGCGATCCCCGATCAGTCCAGCGGGCAGCATCACCCCTGCGAGGGCGAGGGAGTACGCGTCCACGATCCACTGCAGGTCGCCGGTGCTGGCATGCAGCGCGACGGAGATCTTCGGCAGGGCGACGTTGACCACCGTCAGGTCCAGGTTGACCATCACCATCGCAAGGCAGGTCACGCCCAGCATCCACCACCGGCGTGGGTACATTTCGATCTCTCGATAGGTTAGCGACTAATATATTAGCGACTAATCTACCAGGGGTGCACCGCTATCTCAAGCAAGCTGCAAGGCAGCGGCCGCCTCCCACGTCAGGAAATGGCTGGGATAGAGACGTTTCCGGCGCAGGTCAATCACCGCTAACTCCCCGATAGAAAGCTGCTATTGACATAACCAAGTAAATGACAGTATCATTCTCTTGATAGATTAGGTCAACTCGATAGATGCATTGGATCGGTTCGACTTTCAAACGGAGGACCCTGCCATGACCGGAGCAGTGACGCGGCGCTGGTGGGCGCTCGGCGCCATGGTCCTCGCGGTGCTGACGGTGACCCTCGACATCACCGTGTTGACGGTCGCGCTGCCGACGCTGGCTGGAGCGCTCAAGGCCTCGGAATCGCAGCTGCAGTGGTTCGTCACCGCCTACACCCTGGCACTCGTGGCGGGCATGCTGCCGGCCGGGCTGATCGGTGACAGGTATGGGCGCAGGGGGCTGCTGGTCGGCGCCCTGATCCTTTTCGCGGCCGGTTCGTTGGGTTGCGCGTATGCCCCCTCCCCCGACGTGTTCCTGGCCGCTCGCGTGGTACTGGGGCTAGCCGGAGCGGCGCTCATCGTCACCGTGCTCTCACTTCTCACTGTACTGTTCAGCGAGGCGGAGCGGCCGCGAGCCGTCGGCATCTGGGGCGCCGCCAACTTCGTGGGCCTGCCCCTCGGCCCGATCATCGGCGGGTGGCTTCTGACCAACTTTTGGTGGGGCTGGATCTTCCTGATGAACGTCCCGGTGGCGCTGCTTGCCCTGGTAGCGGTGCTGGTCCTCGTGCCCAACTCCCGGTCGGCTGAGCGACCCGGCATCGACCTCCTCGGGGTGCTGCTCTCGAGCGCCGGCTTGGTGGCTCTCATGTACGGCGTCGTCGAGGCCGGCAGCAACGGCTGGGGCAGCGCGAGCGCCATCGTGCCCGCCGTCGTCGGCCTTGTGGTCCTCGCCGGCTTCGTGTTCTGGGAGCGCTGGCTGTCCGCCCGGCCAGGACTGCAGCCCCTTATGGATCTGCGGCTCTTCCGCTCGCGCAGCTTCACCTGGGGCACGATCTGCACCGCATTCGGCGTCTTCGCACTCTTCGGTGTGATGTTCGCGCTGCCCCAGTATTTTCAGGCGATCCTCCGGGTCAACCCGCAGGGCTCCGGCTTCCGCCTGCTCCCGTTGGTGGCCGGCCTGATCGTCGGTACGGTGTCCGCCGACCGCGTGGCGGGGCGGCTCGGCACGAAGCTGACCGTGGCGATCGGCTTCGCGGTGACCGCCGCGGGCTGCTTCATCGGCATGGGTATGACAGCAACCAGCGGAGATGGGTTCATGGCCGCCTGGACGGTCGTCGTCGGCGCCGGAGCGGGCCTGGGCTTCGCAACAGCCGCCTCGGCCGCACTCGTCGAGATCTCCGCTGACCGCAGCGGCGTTGCCTCCGCGCTCCTCCAGGCGGTCATCAAACTTGGCCCCGCGTTCGGCGCCTCGATCCTGGGCAGCGTCCTCAACTCCACATACCAGGCCCAGGTGCAGGTCGCGAGCTTGCCGCCGACCTTGGCTGCGACGGTGAAGGTGAGCGTCTTCAGCGGGCTCGCGGTGGCGCAGAAGCTCGGGTCGTCGGCGCTGCTCGCCTCCGTTCGGACGTCATTCGTCGCCGGCGTCGACGACGCGGTGCGGCTCACCGCGGGCGTGGCGGTGGCGGCCGTCCTGCTCGCCCTCCTCCTCCTCCCGAGCCACAGGCGGGTCGCAGCGACGAGCGAGCCCGCACCGCTCGCGACCCGCGTGGCCGCGGGCGAGAGTGAGAGGTGAGCGGGGCCCCGGCTGGCGGCGATCGTGACCGCGAAGGACGCCGATCCAGCTGCGGGTGAGACAGTTGTTGACAGATGAACGGTTCGAAGAGGTGCAGCGTGGACGCAAAGCAAAGTGACGGTCCATCGAGGTTAGGCCTGCGGGAGCGCAAGCAGGTCAAGACCCGTGGCCTGCTTCAAGCGGAGGCGTTGCGCCTCTTTCGCGAGCAGGGTTACGCGGAGACTTCCGTGAACGACATCGCGGAGGCGGCGGAGGTGTCACCCAGCACCTTCTACCGCTACTTCCCGACAAAGGAGGACGTGGTCCTCTACGACGCCTTCGACCCGATCCTCATCGAGGCACTGCGTGCCCAGCCCCCCGAGCTCAGCCTGATCGGCGCAGTCCGAGCGGCCATGACGTCAGTGCTCGGCTCTTCGTCCGACGCGATGGCGACACAAATGCAGGAGCGCTCCGATCTCATGCTTTCGATCCCTGAGCTCCGGAGAGGGATGCTCGAGGCGCTGCTCGCGTCGGTGGAGCCCTTCGCCCAAGTGCTGGGCGAGCGGGTGGGGCGAGCACCGGATGATTTCGGCGTGCGCAACGTGGTTGCGGCGGTCATCGGGGTCGGGCTCTTCGCCTGGCTTGACGCCGGAGGTAGGGCTCCCGACTTCCTAGCGCGGATCGACGCGGGTCTGGCCCACTTGGAGGCCGGCTTGCCGCTGACCAACCTCGGCTCCGACTGAGCTGGATCGGCTTGACCCGCTATTGCGGACACGATTGTTAGGCTGAGCCAACATACCGGCGTGGTCGCCGGCCATAGCGAGCGCTCGCTCGTCGGCCATCGTCGTCCTCCTTTATCCCTGGGCTGGGCGCAGCTCCGAAAGCGTCCGGGACGGCCTGGAATTCTCTTTATCCCAGCCACCTCTGATTGGTGCCCTGGCCGCGCTCGCCTAACACAACAGATTGACGCGGTTATGGAGCCGGCACGGCTCGGGAACCCTTTCCCCTCCCCGTCCGGCTCACGACACGGAAGCCGCCAAGCTCATCTCCACGGCCCCTGCCCAGGGACACCCCGAGATGCGCTGCGCGGGCAGAACCAAGATCACGGCCGCCTGCTCGGGGCGCAGCAGCGCCGGTTACTGGGCGGCTGCGGGACGCGGAGGGCTTGACTTTGCGTGGCAAAGTGCGGTAGCTTTGTTATGCAAAGTCAATGGAGGCAACATGCCGATGAACGCACCAAACGACAACACCGCTTGGAAACGCCTACGCGGGTGGTGGCTAACTCCCCCGCGACCCGGCCTGCAACGCCTGATCCACCCGTGGGAGTACCGCCGCCTCCGCTTCTTTGGCGTCAGGAAAATTGCCGCTGGCAGTGTCGCGGCCGCCGTGGGCTTCATTTGCCTCGCGTACGGCGGCTACGGATGGGCAGCCCTCTTCCTGGTTGTCGCGGCGCTGAATATCGCGTGGGGCTGCTGGGATCTGGCCATCGCCCGCGCCGCATCCGCCGGCCGCAAGGTATGAACGACACCCGTGATCCGGAGGAGGCCGCGACCGACGACGGCGGTGCGCTCGATCCGCGCGAGGCAGCGCGGCTGCTGGAGCAGACCAGCCGCGAGGCGCGCCGTCAATTCTCGCTGACCCCGCCGTTGGTGACGGCTGTGATGGGATTGGTGATCCTGGCCGCCTACGCCGCCCTCTGGCTCTCGGTGCTTGGGCAGCACCCCTACAGCGGACCGAATCTCGGCGTGATCGCCCTGGTGTACGTGACGGTCGCCGTCGGGAGCGCCGTGGGCGTGAAGGTCTACCAGCGTGCCCGGGCCGGTGTCAGCGGTTCCGCCGTCGCTCTCGGCGCCGCCGAGGGCATTGCGCTCCTGGTGTCGATCGGGGGGAGCCCCGTGATTCAGGGCGCGCTCCATTACTACGGCGCGAGCAGTGCGCTCGTCTATGGGGTGATCCCGGCCGCAGGGCCACTGATCGTCGTCGGGACGACCCTCGCGGGGATGGCAGCCAGCAAGTCCGACTGGCCACAGTTCGGCGCCGCGCTGGCGGTCGTCACCGGCGGTGGGGTCGCCTTGTTCATGGGGCCGATCAACGCGTGGCTGGTCGCCGGGATCGCCCTGTTCGTCGGGGTGGTCGGCTACGCCGCTGCCAGCGCCTGGCAGCGCCGCGCCGCCGCGCGCGTGTGACCGCCGAAGCGCTGGACCCGCTGATCCACGCGCCAGCCCGCCTGCGGATCATGGCGACACTTGCCGCGCTGCCCGAGGGTGTCGCGCTCTCGTTCACCCGCCTGCAGGACATGCTCGAGCTGACCCCCGGCAACCTGATCTCCCACCTGCGAAAGCTCGAGGACGCCGGCTACCTGACCACCACAAAGACGGGCAACGGGACGGCCTCACGCACCTCGATCGGCCTGACCGGGCGGGGACGCGCGGCACTCGAGGCCTACAGGGACGCGCTGCGTGGCCTGCTCGGCGGGCTGTGAGCTGTGCGTCCTGAGCGCTTCGCTCGTCCAGCCTCCTCACCCTATACACCGTCAACGTTCTCATGAGACAGTGCACTAGGGTCGAGTGGGTCGAGCGCGCTTTGGCCCTGCGCCAAGCCAGCCCCGGCGGTTTCGCCTCTACACGGGGACGGCCTGGAAACCTTTCTATCCCAGCCACCTTCTAACGCCAGAGGCGGACCGTGCTTAGCAGGCCATTTGCCCGGGCAGACGCTCCGTCCCAATTGACAATGTACTATGCGCTCGCCTCATCGATGGACCAGCCGCCTTCTAAGCGCGCAGGCCGCAGGTTCGGAGTCCTGCACGGGGTACTGGTCGGTCTCAGTTCCGTCACCGCGGCCCCTCATGTCCGAGAGACATCCCCGACCGTCAGCGGCGAGGCAGCAACTCTCGCTGCCTCAGCGGCCCCGGCTGGGCACATGGTCTAGTCCCCTACCGGGTACTGTCCAGCCAGTCGCGACCCTGTACACCGGCGTCCACCATGGCGACGATCTGCTCGGGAGATTCCTGGACCCAGAGGTCGTCCGTAAGATCCTCGATCACCAGTACGGTCACGTGCCGTTTCTCCCGTTGGTCCTCGATCTCGTCCTGGTACATGTAGACGATCCGATGCCAATCCAGCCAGAGTGGGTTGCCGTTGTTGTCGGAGGTGAGCCTGATGAACGTGGTCACAGATCAATCGAGCTTACAGCTCCAACGGCAGCTGCGGCCCTGACCCGTTTTGACGGACACGTTTGTTAGGCCGAGCACAGGGCGGCGTGGTCGGATTCGTAGTCTGCCGGACGGAGGTTCCCGAGCATCGAATGGCGGCGCTCCGGGCGCGATTATGGAACCGGGCCCGCCGTCACGGCTGCTCGAAGATCGCGTGACCGCCGACGCGCCGCCAACGAACGCAGGCGTCGCCCACGGCGAGCGTCCTCCACTCCCAAGTGGCCCGCCCGTCCGGACCGGCGAAACTCCAGGTCATCTCGAAGATGCCCGGAGCGCCCCTCAGCGCCTTGATCCGAAGCCGGGCCGGCCACCGGGCCCCTCGGTCGGCGACGTGTGCGTCACAGGCGGGGCCGAAGCTGGTCAGCACGACGTCTCGGAATCGCCGCCTCTCCTCGGCTGTCAACCTTCGTAGGTCGGCCTCGAACGCCGGGGAGGTCTCGTACTTCACGCGTCCAGCGAGTCGATGAAGTCGGCGAACTCCCCCGTGCTCCCATGCATGCGGCCCTCGCCGCGTGCGTACTGCTCTTCCGCCTCACGCTCCATGGCCTGCCACCGCTCGGACCAGAACCAGCGCTGGTCAGCCGGAACCGGAAGCGTCGGGCGAAGCTCGAGGACGCTGTCATCCCGCTCGACCAGCTCCAGCTGGGCTCCGGGCTCGTCGAGGTGGAGGCGTCGACGGACGGCAGCCGGCAGGGAGATCGTCCCCTTCGCTTGGACGGTGACGTAGTGGATCGTGCTCATGCGAGCAGAATATCAGAATAGCGGAAATGTCGCAAAACTGGCGCTTGGCGGAATTCACGAGGTGCTAGTGTCCTGTACCGGAG
>PLNE01000151.1 GCA_003141695.1 Candidatus Dormiibacterota bacterium | reverse complement strand
TATCTCCGGTACAGGACACTAGGAGCTTGCAGCCAATAGTGATTGACGCGTTCAAGGACAGCGCCTCGGACGGGTGTCCCAGCGGTAGCGTTTCCACGCCTCGCGAACCAGGCGGCGGACGATGATGATGGCGTTCGCCAGGGCGAGGTAGAAGCGGATCACCAGGCCGCGGCGTTCGGTGCACCACGCCAGCTTCTTGAAGGCGTTGTGCCACGCGTTGGTCCGCTCCACGACCCAGCGCGAGGTCGCTCGCAGCGGGGCCGGCTTGCCCACCTTGGCGATGCACGATGCCAGGCCGCGGCGATCGAGCTCGGTGCGGGTCTTGCCCGAGTCATAGCCACGGTCGAGGTGCACGGTGGTCTCGCCAGGTGGCAGGGCGCGATCGGCGAGGGTGTCCAGCGTGGACGCAAGCAACGGCGAGTCGTTCCGATTGGCCGGCGCCGGGACAACCCCGAGGGGAATCCCCGCTCCGTCCACGAGAATCGAGCGCTTGGTTCCTTGCTTGCCACGATCGACCGGGCTCCGCCCGGCCATCTCTCCGCCGCAGGGCGCCTTGGTGATACAGCCGTCCACCACGATGTCATCGAGCTGCAAACCGATGAGTCGGTCGTAGCCCTCCTCGGCGATCTGTGCCAGCTGGTCCATCACCCCGAGAACGATCCACTCGTCGCGACGACGGCGCAGGGTGGTGGCCGAACAGGTGGCGTCCGCGATCCGCCAGTAGGCGCAGCCGAATACGGCCACCTGGACGAGCTTGTCGAAGACGAGGCGGTCGGAGACCCGGGGGCGGTGGCAGCCCAGCGTGTGGCTCCCCGGCCGGGTCGGCAGGAGGGCGGAGAACTGGTCCCAGATGGGCTCGATGAAGCATGATTGGATCGCAGGCATGGACGCTTCCCCTGAGTGGGTTGTGTGAGATCTTCCCAATCATCGGAAAGTCCATGTCCTGCTTGTACTTTCACCGCCCGCACAGGGACCCGGACGACTCAACGGAGTCATCCGACTCAATCACCTATTGGCGCAAGCTCTAAGCCGTCAGCGAGAGGAGGGCGGTGACGGTCGTCCAGTTGCGAGGGGTGGCGGTGACCTTGAGCCCTCGCCCCGCGAGGAGAGTGGCGAGCCGGGAGCGCGCGATACCCTCCGGGTGCCATGCGTAGATCTCGCGGCCGATGACCACGAACCGCTCCTCCGGGGTGGCCACCGCGGTCAGTCGGGCGGCGAGGCCCGGGTCGGGGGCCGACTCCAGGAACGTCACCTGGTAACGCTTGGGGTCGGCCGCCGCCTCCGGCAGCGGGTCCGCGCGCACCACCGCCTCCAGCTCATGGTGGGTGCGCACCACGGAGCGGATCTCCAGTCCGAAGCGATCCTTGATCAAGCCCTCGCATCTCCGCGCCGCCTCTTTCGGGGACCCGGCCGAGGAGACCACGACGTTGCCGCTCTGGAGGTGGGTGGCGACGTTACCGAAACCGTCCTGGGTGAGCAGCGAGCGGAGTTCGGCCATCGGGATCCGGTTGTTGGGCCCGATGTTGATTCCGCGCAGGAGGATGGCGCACCGGGCCATGGTCAGCCGGCGGCCCGGCTCGAGCGCGCCGTCCTGGACCGGGAACCGGTCAGAAGGCGTTCGCGGTCGAACATGGACGAGACCACCCTGTACATGACGACATCGGCGACGAGGAGGACCAGCGCGAAGGCGACCGCGAGGGTGACGCTCGGTGTGAGGACCTCGAGGTCGATGAGCGCGACGACCACGAGCGGCGGAAGACTTGCCAGCGTGCCCAGCTGCTGGGCCACCCGGACGTCGCTCGCCCGCGACGACACGGCGATGCCCACCCAGATCGACCATCCCGCGAGCAGGGGGGCGAAGAGGAACTCGCCGACGAGCTGCGAGCTCTGCACCAGCGCGGACGCCACCGCGGGGTTGGACGCGAAGAGCTGGGCACAGACGATGACGAGGGCGAAGAGGAGGTAGGAGATGGCGACCGAGGGCACGAACGCCGCCACCGCCTTGCCGAGGAGGAGCTCCTCGCGGCGCAGCGGGGTGGTCAGCAGTGGCTCCAGGGTGCCCTGCTCGCGTTCCCCGACCACTGAGTAGGCGGCGATGGCGGCCGGCACGATCACCGGGATGACGAGGAGCAGGAGGAAGGTGCTCCCTGCCAATCGCTGCACGACAATGGCGGGGACACCCGGGCTGAGCCGGAAGATCTCGATCATCGGAGTAGCGAGGAAGATCAGCGGCAGCACCGCCATGGTCCCGATGATGAAGCGGTTCCGGACGAGCACGCGGAACTCCTTGCGGACCACGGCGCCCAGGCGACCGGCGTTCAATCTCATCGCCGCGCGGCCTCCGGGTCCTCGTCGATCAGCTCGAGGTAGACGTCCTCGAGAGAGTGACGGGCCTCGGCGATCGAGATCACATCCGCACCGGCGGCGACCAGGGCCCGGGTGACCGCGGGCGCCGCGACTCTCGGATCGGTGATGGTCAGCACATAGCGGGTGGGGTCGTCGGATCGCCAGCCATCGACCCCCGTGCTCGAGTTGAAGACACCGTCGGGCGCCTCGAGCTGCGTCGCGGTCTCGACAACGAGTGACCGGCTGAAGAGGCTCTCGCGCAGCTCCTCGGTCCGGCCCACCGAGCGCAGGCGGGTGTTGAGGATGGCGACCCGGTCGCAGAGGCGCTCTGCCTCGTCCAGGCGGTGGGTGGTGAGGAAGACGGTGACCCCGCGTTCACGCAGCCCGTTGATCAGGTCGTGCACCTCGCGGGCCGCCACCGGGTCGAGCCCCGAGGTCGGCTCGTCGAGGAACATGATCTCCGGGTCGCTGAGCAGCGCCCGAGCCAGGCCGACGCGCTGGCGCAGTCCCTTGGAGAGGCTGCCGCAGAGATCGCGGCCGCGTGGTCCGAGGTTGACCGCCTCGAGGGCGCGATCGATTCGCGGATGCGGATTGCGCAGGCCGTACAGCCCTGCGAAGAGCTCCAGGTTCTCGATGACGGTGAGGCGGAGGTAGAGGCCGGGGCTCTCCGGCATGATCGAGATGCGCTGCCGGATCTCGGTGCCGTTGTCGGGGGTCATCGGGATGCCGGCCACCACCGCCGTTCCCGAGGTCGGCGCGATGAGCGTCCCCAGGGTGCGGACCGTGGTGGTCTTCCCCGCTCCGTTGGGGCCGAGGAAGCCAAAGACCTCACCCGGGGCGATGGTGAAGGAGATGTCCTCGAAGGCGATGCGCTCGCCGAACCGCTTGGTGAGGTGGTCCACTTGCAGCGCGGGAGGGCGGGCCGAGGAGGCGGCGGCCACGGTACGGGCCGTCACCCCGGTCGCCGGCGTTCGGGCCGGTATCTCGATGGCCGCCTTCGCGGCGATCGGCACCCGGGGTGCCGGGTCGCCGGCGTCGAATCCGGATCCCCCGTCCGGCCCCGGGACGTGGGACCGCTCCCCACCCCGCTCAGCCCTCCGAGGAGGGCGGCGACGCCCAGGTACGCGAGCAGGAGGGCCACCAGGACGGCAATCCCCCAGGCCGACCTGTGGGCCACGAGCAGCACCGCCCCGAAGAGGGCGAGCGCCACCGCGGTCACCGCCCAGCCCTGCCATGTGACGGGACGGAAGCCGTACCCCATCTGGCGGCGCGCGAACCATCGGGGGCCGCTGGGGCGGGGCGGGGTCACCACGTCCTGTCCTCGGTCACCGGGTGGGCACGGCGTCGGGAAGGATGAAGAAACCGGCCACTTTGCCGGCGTCGTCGAAGACCACCCGTCCGGTCGCGTGGCGGAGCCGGATGCCGCGTCGGAAGGCGAGAGGGGCGTGGAGGATCAGGGGCACCTCGACCATGGTGTGTTCGCCGAGCCCGACCACATGGGGTGTTCCGATGTCGACCGCCTCCATCCCCTTGCCCGGGAGCTGTCCCCGCACCGAGGCGAGCAGCTCGACCGAGCAGCCGTCGAGCATTCGCTGGTTGAAATGGGCGCGCAGCTCCTCCCATCTGCGGTTGAAGAAGTGCCCCAGGAGCTCCACCGCCTTGGGACCAGCGGTGCGCATCGGTCGTGGTGGCACCCGGGCGGAGCCCGTCTCGGCAGGGGCAGCGCCGAAGCGCTGCAGCACAGCCTGGCGGGTGACGTGCAGCACGTCGCCGATCTCCGCCCAGGTACGCCCCTCGCGACGCGCCCGGACGACCAGCCCGCGCAGGATGTCCTCGACCACCACCCCCAGGCTGCGGGCGGCGGCGAGCGCGACCATGACCGGGTCGCCCTCCACCGGCTCGTCGCCGCGGAGCACCCGGACCAACAGCTCCGCGTTGGCCTGCGCCATCCGCGCCATCACCTGGCGATCGACGTCGACCGCGGACGGCGGGGTGGAGGCTCCCGCCGGAGGGCTCGGCGCGTGGTCCGCAGCGGTCGCCCGCTTCGGGTGTGCCCGTGGTGAGCTCTGGGTGACCGGTGGTGTCGTTCCTGCCACGATTGTCAAGGTACCTTACCGCTGGCTGTTCGTCAAGGTGACTTACCAAGGCGCCGGAAGCCACGGTCATGGGCGCGGTCCGGGCAGAGCCGTCCCTTGATCAGCCGGCCGGATGGGGTATTCTCCGACCGACAGTCGGTCTGTTATTGGGAGACAACCAGCCTTGCCGCGGACGGTGAATGCAGAGGCACGCGCCATCCGGCGCGAGGCGTTCGTCGACGTGGCCCTCCGCCTCATCCAGGCCAAGGGCTATGAGCAGATGAGCGTCCAGGATGTGCTGGACGAGCTCGACGCCTCGAGGGGTGCCTTTTACCACTACTTCCACTCGAAGATCGCCCTGCTCGAGGCGGTGGTGGATCACATCGTCGCGGCCGCCCTGGAGGCCGTGTCCCCGATCGTCGCGGACCCCGCGCTGTCCGCCCCGCAGAAGCTGGAACGCCTCTTCTCTGGAATCGCCGGATGGAAAGCCGAGCGGAGGGAGCTCATGCTCGCGCTCCTCAACGTCTGGTATTCGGACGACAACGCGATCGTCCGCGACAAGGTGCGGCGGAGCACGGTCATCGGCCTCGTGCCCCTGCTGTCTGCGATCGTCGAGCAGGGGCGGGGGGAGGGGCGGTTCTCCGCGATCTCCCCGGACGGCGCCGCCCGAGCGGTGGTGACGCTGATCCTGGGCGCCCAGGACATGGCCGTTGAGCTCTTCTTCGCCCGGCAGGCGGGTGAGATTTCCTATGACGTCGTGGAAACCCGGATGGCGGGGCTGGCCGAGGCACTCTCCCGGGTGCTGGGGGCTCCGGCCGGTTCGATGTCGCTGGTCGACGATGCCACGCTCCGGCTCTGGTTCGGTTGACAGGCGAGCGGAGATGGCCGGCGTGACGCGTGACGTGACCACAGAGAACCCGCGTCGGGTGGCGCGACGAGGAGGTAGCTGAGTATGGCCAACGCGATCCGGACCGAGGGGCTGACCAAGGATTACGGCGAATCGCGCGGCCTCTTGGACCTCGGTCTCGAGGTCGCCGCCGGCGAGATCTTCGGCTACCTGGGGCCCAACGGCGCGGGCAAGACCACGACCATCCGGCTGCTCATGGACATGATCCGTCCCACCGGCGGGCGGGCCGAGGTCTTCGGGGTCGACTGCCAGTCTCATCCCGTCGAGGTCAAGCGCCTGGTCGGCTACCTGCCCGGTGAGATGCCGCAGTGGGGCGGGCTTCGCGGGCGTGATGTCGTCGCGTACGTCGGCGGCCTGCGCGGTCGCATTGATGCTGGTCGGGTGACCGGGCTGGCCGAGCGACTCGACCTCGACCTCGGGCGTCGCTACCGCGAGTACTCGTCGGGCAACAAGCGCAAGCTCGGGTTGCTGCTCGCGTTCATGCACCCCTCGCGACTGCTGCTGCTCGATGAGCCGACCAACGGCCTGGATCCCCTGATCCAGCAGGAGTTTTACCGGCTGGTCGAAGAGGCCCGCGGAGAAGGGACAACCGTGTTCCTCTCGTCGCACGTTCTCTCCGAGGTGGAGCGGGTCTGCGAGCGGGTGGGCATCCTGCGGCGCGGCCGGCTGGTCCAGGTGGCGCGGCTCGACGAGCTCCACCACCTCCGCTACCACCGCCTCGAGGCTGACTTCGCCGGGGAGGTCCCGGTGGACGCGGTCCGCGCGCTGGACGGGGTCGAACAGGTCACCGTCGAGGACCACCATCTCTCGTGCGACGTGCGAGGTGGCTTCGGGCCGCTGCTTCAGGTGCTGGGACGTAGCCAGGTTCTCAACCTGGTCACTCACGAGCCCTCCCTGGAGGAGGTGTTCCTGGCCTACTTTCGCGACGAGCCGGTGGAGGCACCCGCGACCCCCGGAGCCGCCGCATGACGGCCGCAACGCCGGCGTCGGACTCTGCCGCCCCAACCGTGGCCACCGGCGGAGAGCGGGGCGGCGTCAGGACGATGGTCCGTTACGCGCTGCGCACCCACCGCTGGGCCTGCGCCGGCGTCGCCTTCCTGGGGTTCATCGGGCCGTATTCGACGGGGGCGTCGTACGCCAAGCTCGCGTCGACCGCGGCGGCGCGGGCCTCGTTCGGGCGCCAGACCACGGCTCTCGGCCCGCAGCTCGCCTACCTGGTCCCGTTGCCGCTCCGTCCGGACACGGTCGCCGGGTACCTCTGGTGGAAGGGCCTGTCCTGGCTGACCGTGGTCGTTGCCGTGTGGGGGCTCGCCGCTGCCACCGGCCTGATCCGAAACGAGGAGGAGCGCGGTCTCATGGAGACCTGGCTGGCGACCCCGTTCAGCCGGGTGCGATTGCTCCTCTCCCGCGTGGGCGCATTCGCCATCGCCGCTCTCGGAGCTGTCGTGATCACCGCTCTCGGGACGGCCGCCGGGCTCGCCGCCGGCAAGGCCCCGGTGGAGTTTCCCGCGCTGGCGGAGCAGGGCGTGGCTCTTCTCGGTCTCGCGCTCGCCTGCTTCGGGATTGGGTTGGCGGCCGCCCAGCTGGCATCCACGCGCCGGAGCGCGCTGGCNNCGGACCTCACCACCGCGGTCGTCCCCGGCGGGCAGTTCGCCGGGGCGGCAACGCTCGCCCTGTTTGGCGTTGCCGCCGTGCTGATCGCCCTCTCCACGCTGGGCTTCCGGCGCCGGGACCTGCTGGCCTCGCTGCTGCGCCGCCGGGCCGGTGAGACGCGGGTGGTGCGGTCGGCGTCCACCGTCCCCCTGCTGCGGATTCCCGTGCTGCGAACCCTCTGGCAGCAGCGGATCGGACTCGCCGGGTGGGTGATCGGGAGCGTCGCGGGGGCGGCCTTCATCGTCTCCATCGCCCACGGCACCGGCAAGCTCCTGCAATCGGCCGGCGGGTTCAAGAGCTACGTCACCGCGGCCGGAACCAGCTCAGCGGCGACAGCCGTGGTCACCTCCGTCTGGCTCAGCATCGCGGCCATCATCGTCGCCGCCTACGCGATCGCCCAGACGTCGCAGTGGGCGAGCGAGGACGCGGGAGGCAGATTGGAGATGGAGATCGCCCAACCCATCGCGCGCTGGCGGGTCGTCGCGGAGCGAGCCGTCACCCTCGTGGTCGCGGCCCTGGTCATGGCCACGGTCGGATCGGTGGTGACCGGCGCGATCGCGCCGAGCCAGGGTGTGCACCTCGACATCGGAGGGCTCGTCATTGCGACGGCGCTGCTGGCCCTGCTCGCGCTCGCTTTCGGCGCCGTGGGGGCGCTGGTCATCTCGCGGCTTCCCCGTGTCGCCGTTCCCGTGCTGGCGGTGGTCGCCGTGGCAGGCTTCTACATCCCCCTTTTCGCGCCGCTCTTCACGTGGCCGAGCTGGGTCCTGGACCTCTCCCTCTTCCACCTCTACGGCACGCCCCTCACCACCGGCGTGTACTGGACCGGGCTGTGGGTGATGGTGGCGATCGTGGTCGTGGGCTTCGGCGGCGCCATGGCGGCGATGCGAGTCCGCGAGGTCGGCCACTGACCCGACCGGGAGGAGGGACCCGGCCAGCTCGCCCTTGTCCCGGAGGCCGAGCTTGTGGGGAGAAACGTGGTCGTCTGCATCAACCTGGGTCCGCGCAAGATCGGCCGCTTCGTCTCTGACGTCCTGGTTCTCGGGGCACTAGGACGGAGCGGCTGCGTCACCATCGGCTGCTGGAAGAGGTTGGAGTGTGCCGTTGGTCTCGAGGAGGTACGCGCCATAAGGGCTGTACGTGGCTTGGATGAACATGGTTGCGCCACTGGTGAGGGGAGCGACTTCTCCGAGACCGACGCTCGACGTCTGGTCATTGACCAGGTCGGTGTTAGTGGCCCATGCGACGATCCACGACGGGCCTCCCTGAGCGATGTCACTCTGAACAAGAAGGCGGCTGCCGTCCCAGGAGAAGGCGAGCGCGCTGGCGATGACCGGACCGTCCGCCTGATTTCCCCAGCGGACGACATTCGCCACCTGCTCGCCGGTCACCGTGTTGAGGATCGTGATGCCGCTCGGCCCGTCGATGCCGACGAGGCTGCCGTCGTGGCTCGCAGCTCCAGCGCCATTCTCGGACGCTGGTCCCGGATAGGTGGCGACCACCTGGCCGCTGGAAAGGCGGATCACCAGGAACTCCGACTGCGAGCCGCTCTGGGACACGATCGCCCGGTCGGCGTCTGGGCTGCAGGCCAGGACAGACCAGCCGGCTTGTGAACCGGTCAGCGGGCCGAGCTCGGCCACAGTCCGCGCGGCGCCCGACAGAGAGAACTCGAGGAGCGATCCGGTGCCAGTCCCGTCGGAGGCGATCCCGCAGATGTGCTCGGAGTCGTCGCCCCACATGGGTTGGCTCAGAGCGCTGGCATCCGGCGCGGAGTTGAGATCGGCGAGTTGGTGGCCATAGACGTCAAAGACAATGCCGCCGCCGATGAGGAACTTGGAACCGTCCGGCGAGAAGAGGACGCCAGCCGCCTCCGCTGCTGCCTGGTCGATCGTGAGGGTTCCCACCACCTGCCCCTGGTAGTTGCGTGCGATGTAGCGCATCGGTGATGAGGCGACGAGCTGCTGGCTCGGGTCGTGGGTGACGATGAGCGGCGCAGGAGCCATGATCGTCGAGCTCACCGGCGGGGTGGACGGAGGCGAGGAGGGCTTCCCTGAGGATGGCGTCGCCGACGGCGCCGCGCTCACCTGCGCGGCCGGATGCCGGCTCGGGGCACCCTTGTCGTGGCCGAGCCAGATGACCAGCCCGAGGGGAGAGGCAACGGCCGCAAAGACGACGGCCCCAGCGAGTACGGAGATCAACCTCCGATGGCCCCGGTCTCCGACTCCCCGCAAGCGGTCGAGCATGCGGGCGCTGACCTCGGGGTCCAGCTGGCGGTCGCCGTAGGCACCCTTGAGGATGCGTCGAAGATCTTCTTCGTTCACTGCCAGCCCTCGATATCCAGGTGCCTGCGCAGGCGTGCGGCCGCGCGCCTGGTCCTGGACGTGATCGCCGCCGGCGACGCGCGGAGGATCTCGGCGGTGTCGTCGACGCTCATGTCGAGGAGAAAACGCACCACGAGTACCGCGCGGTCATCCTTGTTGAGCGCGGACAGCGCCCGCCGGAGGTCCACCCGCGCATCAACTCCTTCCGGCCACGAACCGGGGCCGCGACCGTCGGAGTTGGAGTCGCGCCGGATGGCTCGCCACCGCGTACGGCGCGCCATCCGGCACTCATTGAAGACGATCCCCAGGAACCACGGGCGCAGCTTGCCCTCCTCGCGAAGCTGCCGCAGCCTGCCCCAGGCCTTGAGGAGCGCCTCTTGGAGGGCGTCCTCGGCCGCCGCGGGGTCCGGAGACAGGGATGCGGCGAGGGCGAAGCCCGGCGGAAGCAGGGGAGTCATGAGGACCGCGAAGGCACCGTGGTCGCCCGCGCGAGCGAGCTCCAGGAGGGGAGCCCCCTGGGTCTCCACTATCACCACCGCCCGGCCAGCGATTGCCACACCGGTGAGATGCCGCGCCCCCCAGTTAGGTTGCAGTTGCCCGGCCAACTCCCGCGAGGATAGCCGTGGCGGGGTGAGGTTGGCCACGACCCGGGTGAACTTGCCTGGCGGATCCGCAGGAGCGCGATCATCGCCGGCTGAGAGGGCGGCCGCTGGCGCCCGGTTTCCTCGTTCCGCCGAGTGGTACCATATACTGTACCAGTCAGGAGGACTATGAGTGTGGTTGTGACTGCCAGCGAGGCACGGAAGAATCTGTTTCCCCTGATCGAACAGGTCAACAACGATCGCCAGCCCGTGGAGATCACCTCGAAGCGTGGCGACGCCGTGCTGATGGCCCGAGCCGACTACGACGCCCTCGAAGCGACGGCATACCTACTCCGGGTCCCCGCGAACGCCAGGAGGCTACCGGAGAGCTTGGAGCAGGCCCGAGCGGGAGACCGACAGGCGCACGAGCAGGTGTGATGCGGCTGGTCTTCACCCCGCACGGTTGGGAAGACTCCGTTTACTGGCAGTCGACGGATCGGACGACGGAGAAACGGATCAACCGGTTGCTCCAGGACATCACCCGGGATCCGTTCACCGGTATCGGCAAGCCCGAACAACTACGTCACGTCCTTCAGGGATGCTGGTCCCGCCGGATCGATGACGAGCACCGGCTTGTGTACCTGGTTGACGGCGAGGATATCGTCGTCCTCCAGGCTCGCTTTCATTACGGCGATCAGCCGTGAAGTGAGGAGGCTGGAGCGGGAGACGAGGCTCGAACCCGGCGCGTACAAAGCCGCCCGGGGGTGGGACTGGGCTCCTCGGAGTATGGTTGACGAGTCAACCAGTTGGCGTATAGTGGGAAAGGTGGCTGAACCGATCGACGCCCGAGAGCGTCGCGAACTCAGTGATCTCCTGATCCAACTCGGCCCCGATGCACCCACCCTGTGTGAGGGGTGGACGACCTCCGACTTGGCCGCCCACCTGGTGCTCAGAGAGCATTTCCATCGCTGGCCGGACGAGCGCCGGGCACTAGAGAGGGCGAAGGGATGGACAGAGTTGGTCGCCCGGCTGCGAGCGGGGGCGCCCTTGATCCCGTGGCGGGTTCCTGGCATCCGCACCATGTTCAACGGATTCGAGTACTTCATCCATCACGAGGACGCGCGCCGAGCCAACGGCATGGGGCCGCGCACGGATCGTCCGGATCTCGATGAGCTGGCATGGCGAATGAGCGGGTTTATCACCCGCCGCTCTGCACGCAAGACGCGGCCTTTCGGTCTCCAGCTGGTCCGCGACGATGGCAAACGCCGACTATTCGGATCTGAACCTGCAGCGGTTCTGTCAGGCCGCGCCACCGAACTTGCGCTTTATCTGGGCGGTCGTCGCTCCGCGGCCGAGGTCGCTCTGAGCGGTCCCGTCGACGCGGTCGCCGCGGTCGAGAACGCAAACCTGAGGTTGTAGCTGGAGCGGGGAGACGAGGCTCGAACTCGCGACCCCAACCTTGGCAACGTGGCGGTGGCCGTTTGGCGCGATCCGAATTGGAATCGCGTCACTCTGGCGCCCGAAGATACTACCTTGGGCCTACTTGGACGGCGGGTAAGCCACGTTGGACGAGGACCCGGTGAGGATCCAGGAACAAGGAGGGGGTTAGTCTAAGGGGAGGTCAAAGCGGCACCAACAGCCCAGGTCGGGAGCCCACGATGCTGAGAAAGGTCACTGCACAGGAGATCGCGACGCTGACGCCAGTTATCGGCATTAGGGCGGCGCGTTCGGCCGTCATGGGCTCGCGTCGTGGCTTGGGCGCAGAACTCCTCGGCATCATCGTCGGCGGCCCAGTGCTCCTGTGGGCGGACGTCGGAGGCCCTCGCATTCTGTGGCTGCCAGCGGCGCCTTTCCTCCTTTTGGCCCTGTTTGGTCTCGGATATACCGTCGTGGCAGGTCGGCGGAGTGTCTCCGAGGCGAGCGAGTTCGTTAGCCAGGGTTTGGGCTATCCGATTCAGTTGAAGACCGCATGGGGAGCCAGAGTCGACTCGTGGGAACGGGACATTCAGCAGACCCAAGCGCGACACGACGCGCTGGTTGGTCGCCACGATGACGCTTAGCTCAGAAGCCTGGTTCCTGTAGCTGCCCGGGACGCGCTCAGCCAGAGCTCTTGAACTCGCCTTGAGAAGGCTGGAGCGGGAGACGAGGCTCGAACTCGCGACCCCTACCTTGGCAAGGTAGTGCTCTACCACTGAGCTACTCCCGCGCGCGAGGGGCGAGTATACCGCGGCCCCCCGATGCCGCTACCCCTCCGCCGACCGTGGGGAGCGCGCCTCCGGGGAAGGCTGGCCCCCGCTCGCGGCTGTCCACCCGCCGCCCGGCCGGGCGCACACAAGCGGAGGGGAGGGAGACCCCCCTCCGCCGGGTCAGGCTACGCCGGCCCGTTCTCCGAGGTCGCGCAGCCGCTCGAAGGTGTAGATGCCCGTGGAGTGGCCGTCGCCCCACACCGCGTTGAGCCCGTAGGCGCCGACCAGGCCGATGTCGGCCAGCTCGTCCTCGCCGGCCGCCAGCTCCGGCTGGGCGGAGAAGCGTCCGGCGTGCCCCATCTCGCCGGCACAGACCGCGCAGGGACAGGCGCGGCGCAGCACCGCGAACGGGATCCGGTGGGTGGTCCCATCGCCCCATTCGATCAGGAGGGCGCGCTTGGCCTCGTCATAGTCGAAGCGGAGCGGCCGGGTGCGGTCGGGAGCGGGGATCGGCATCGGTGGGCTGCGTCTGGTGACGGGTCCGGGGCTCGGCGGCTAGCGGAGCAGGTTCTGCAGCTTCATGGCGAGGGCCATGTCACCGCGCACCTTGAGCTTGCCAGTCATGAAGGCCATGGTGGGGTCGAGCGTCCCGGTGGCGAGCCCGACGAAGTCGGCCCCTGCCATCGTGATGGTGGTGTTGGGGTTGTCGGGAGCCCCGGCCCCCGCGTCGCCCGCGCCGTCCTTGAGCACGATGTGGTACGAGCCGCCGTCCTCGCCGCTCAGGTCGAATTGATATGTTGCGGTGGTGGTCCCGGCCTTGGCGGGGTCGGCCAGCCGGCGGTTGACTTCATCGAAGATCTCGTTGACGGTGGTCACGGACGGCATCCTCCTGGCGTCGGACGTTCTCTCTCAGCAGTCTCGGCGCGTCTCAGAGCAGGGTCTCGAGCTGCTCGGTCCTCGGCGCGTGCGCCCGGGAGGCGCTCTCCGAGGGGTCGGGCTCATCGCTCGCGGGGTGCTCGACCAGGGCGATGACCCGAGTGGCCATGAAGCGCCCGGTGCGCACCGCCTGCCCGCCCCGGGTCACCTCGGTGACCTCGACCACGCCGCGGGCGGTGCTCACCTCGACCTTGCGACCGGCGCGGGTGGCCGTGATCTCGTAGGTCTGTGCCGACCCGCCGGTGTCGATGACGATCTCGACCCGGTCACCCTTCATGCCGGGATCGTACTCTGATCTCGCTCAGGTCCCGCTGCGCCGCCTCGGGCTGGGTCGGGGAGCTCCGGTGGTCTACACTGCGACCGCGGTGGAGTGGTGGATCTTCTGGGTGATTGCGGCGGTCCTTCTGGCCGCGGGTGAGGTCCACACGCAGGCCTTCTACCTGCTGTTCGCGGCCGCCGGTGCCGCGGTCGCAGCCGTCCTCGGTGCCCTGGGCCTGGCCATCTATCTGCAGGTGCTGATCGGGTCCGCCGCCGCAGTTGGCGGGGTGTTCGCGGTCCGGCCCGCACTCAAGCGGGCGATGGAGGGGCGCATGGCCGCCCCGTACCGGTTCCCCGGGCTGGCCGGCGGGCTGATCGGTGCCCGCGCCGTCACCGTTGACACCGTCGGCGATGAGCACCATCCCGGCCACGCCCTGCTCGCCAACGAGCGGTGGCTGGCGATCACGGACGCTCCCGCGCCACTCCCCTCCGACACCCAGGTGGTCGTCGCCGCGGTGCGCGGCACCACACTTCTCGTGCGCGCCAGCGGCGCGCCTCGTTTGCAATAGGCCGGGTTCCGCTGATGATCCCGGGCAACATCTGAGGAGCTGACCGGATGGGCCTGCTTATCGCTCTCGGCGTCATCATCCTTTTCCTGCTGATCGGTCTCGCCACGGCCGTGAACCTGGTCCAGCAGGGCTTCAATGGAGTGGTCACGCGCTTTGGCCGGTACCACCGCGAGGTGGGCTCGGGCATCTGCCTCATCTGGCCGTTCTTCGACCGCATCGTCCGGGTCGACATGCGCGAGACCCCGCGGACCGGTGACCGGCAGGACGTCATCACCCGCGACAACGTCGCGGTCGCCGTCAACGCGACCATCTTTAGCCAGGTGATCGACGCCAAGGCCGCACTGTTCAACGTCTCCAACTACTTCATCGCCATCGACCAGCAGGCGCGCACCACACTCCGTAACGCTTTCGGCAACGTGAGCCTGGACGAGGCGCTCTCCTCCCGCGAGCAGATCAATGCCGCTATGCAGCAGCAGATGGAGCAGGTCACCGACAAGTGGGGCATCCGGATCAACCGGATCGAGATCGTGGACATCAGCCCTCCCGGCCAGATCCTCCAGGCGATGGCCCTGCAGAAGCAGGCCGACCAGGAGAAGCGGGCCCGCATCCTCCAGTCCGAGGGCCAGCAGCAGCAGGCGATCAACATCGCCGAGGGCAACCGGCAGGCGGCCATCAAGCAGGCGGAGGGAGAGCGGCAGGCGACCATCCTCCGGGCGGAGGGTTCGCGGCAGGCGGCCATCCTGGAGGCCGAGGGGCGCGCCCTGGCCATCAGCAACGTCTACGAGTCGATCAAGAAGGCCGCTCCGGACCCGACGTTGGTCGCCATCCTCCAGCTGGACACCCTAAGCAAGTTCGCCGACAGCGACAACACCACCATCGTGGTGCCCGCCGAGTCCGCTGCTCTGATGGGCGCGGCACAGGCGCTCCGCGGCGTTCTCGGGGCCGTCCCCTCCGGTGAGGGCACCCCACCCGCACGGCTCCCGGCCGCACCGCCAGGGAAGTGACCGTCTCGCCCGCGTGGCGAGGCCTGACTTCGGCGGCGTAGCGTAGCCGCCACCATGACCGATCGACCCTCCTCCCAGGACGACCTCTTCGGAGCCGTCCATGAGGAGGGCGGTCGGCACGTGGAGCCCTCCGCCCCGCTCGCAGCCAGGATGCGGCCACGCAGCCTGGACGAGCTGGTCGGCCAGGACGCGGTGATCGGGCCGGGCAGCGTGCTGCGGGAGGCGGTCGAGGCGGACCAGCAGCCTTCCCTGATCCTCTGGGGCCCGCCTGGCAGCGGCAAGACGACGCTTGCCATGCTCCTCGCGTCCCGGACCAAGGCCAGCTTCGAGCACGTCAGCGCGGTCTCGGCGGGGGTGAGCGATCTCCGGCAGATCGTCGCCCGGGCGGGGGAGCGCCGGCGCCTCGGGCGCCGGACCGTGCTCTTCATCGACGAGATCCATCGGTTCAATAAAGGGCAGCAGGACGCGGTGCTCCCCTACGTGGAGAGCGGCCTGGTCCAGCTCCTCGGGGCGACCACCGAGAACCCGAGTTTCGAGGTCAATGCGGCGCTCCTCTCCCGGGCCCGGGTCGTCCGCCTCGAAGCGCTCGACGCCGAAGCTCTCCGGACGGTCGTCCGGCGGGCGCTCGCCGACCCCGAGCGCGGTCTGGCGGGGCGGGGCGTGGGGATCGATGCGGCGGCCGAGGCGCGGCTGGTCGGGCTTGCGGGCGGGGACGCACGGGTGGCCCTGGACGCGCTGGAGCTGGCGGTCGTCGCCGTCTCGCGCCGGGGTGGGGCGACCGTTGAGGTCACGGACGTCGAGGGTGCCCTCCAGTCGCCGGCACTCCTCTATGACAAGGCCGGCGACCAGCACTACTGGCTGATCTCCGCGTTCATCAAGTCGGTCCGGGGCTCGGATCCCGACGCCGCCATCTACTGGATGGCCCGGATGCTGGAGGCGGGGGAGGACCCGCTCTTCGTCGCCCGTCGCCTCGTGGTGCTCGCCGCTGAGGACATCGGGCTCGCCGACCCCCGGGCGCTCTCGGTGGCCGTGGCGGCCCAGCAGGCAGCCCACTTTGTGGGGATGCCCGAGGGCTACCTGCCCCTCGCCGAGGCAACCCTCTACCTCGCCATGGCTCCCAAGAGCAACTCCGCGCTGCGCGCCTACAGCGCCGCCCGTCAGGACGTGCTCGACACCCTCCACGAGCCCGTGCCCCTCCACCTCCGCAACGCCGTCACCGGTTTGGGCAAGGCCATGGGCTTCGGGGCGGGCTACCGGTACGCGCACGACGAGGCGGGTGGTGTGGCGGAGCAGCAGCACCTGCCGGACCGGCTCGCGGGGCGCACCTACTACGAGCCCGGGGAGCGGGGCGCCGAGGCGGCCATCGCGGTGCGGCTGGCCGAGATCCGGAGGCGGTTGCGGGGCGAGTAGCGCCCGTCGGAGCTCTTCCGGTGATCTCCGGGAGGCGGAGCACTCCGCCCGTGCACGTGCTTCACGAGATGCGGATGGGATCCGCGGGAGCGGGGTTCGTTACCATGGCCCCGCTTCCTTCCCATGTCGGAGAGCGACCTTCGACCCCTGACAATTGGTTGGTAGGAATCGAGGAGTCATGCCACAGCCACCCCCCTCCCCATCCCCACGCGCCCCATGGCCGCCGTCCAAGTCGCGCGGGCAGGCGCAGTCCGCAGCCGGCCGGCGTCCCCCGACCAAGAAGCAGCGCCGGCGCATGGCGCAGCAGACGCCGGAGCCGGTCGTCCGGGCGTGGTGGCAGAAGCCCCTCTACTGGGCCGGGGGAGGCGTCGTCGTCGTGCTCGTCGTGGTGCTGCTGGTGGTGCTCCTCCTACCCCCGGGCAACGGTTTCCAGCCCGTATCGACGCCCACAAAGGTCCCGGCGTCGGTGCTGTCGGCGGTGACCAATCCCGGGGTCAGGATCTTCGGAATCGTTGGTGAGGGAAGTGCCCAGACGTCAGATCCCGCGGGGCAGCTCAGCCGGCTGACGGGAACCAAGCCGTTGACCGATTCCGCCGGCAAGACCGAGGTGATCTACGTCGGCGCCGAGTACTGCCCCTACTGCGCGGCGGAGCGGTGGAGCATGATC
>PLNE01000012.1 GCA_003141695.1 Candidatus Dormiibacterota bacterium | reverse complement strand
CCGGGGTCGTCCTCGACCGCCATGCGAAGAGCCTCGGTTGTGAAGTTCTCCTGGGCGTTGAGGGCGACGTCCTTCGAGTATGTGTAGAGGCGCCCGAGACGAGACCGAGGTTCGACCATCAAGCCATCATGGACCTCTTCCAGGAAGTCGGTGATCCGAGCGTCGAAGGGGCGCGGCTCGGGGACGACAGTCAGACCGAAGCCCCCGTAGCTTTGGTACCCGTTGAAGGTTAGCGCGAACGCCCAGGTCCGCGGCAAAGGTGCCTCGGGCACCGCGACTCGGATCTCGGGGTTCCTTGACTCGCTCACGATTGAACTGGCAACCGCATGCCGATGTCGGGTCGCCCAGCCTCGCCCGGTTGATCACCGTGGTCTCGGTCGGTGGCTCGCCCATGGTCCAGTACTCCCAGCCGTCGAGCTCAAGGTACGTGTGATGGTAACGGGGGCGGGCTGCCTCCGGAGGCTGCACTGCGTGGCGATCACCCATGAGCCCGACGGTGAGGGACCGAGCCGACACGTGCCTGTCGCGGTCGGACGTGCCGGGTCGCCCACGACAGGCGGGCGGTCGTCACCAGCACCCGGTAGCCGACCCCGTGCTCCGACGTGCGGGAGCGCGGCCCAACAGTCCCGGCAAAGAGATGCGTTAGCCGCGTCGGGCGGTGAGCAGTCGTCCCGGTACGGTGAAGCCTCCGTGGGTCATGCTTCGCTTGGCCAGTGCTTCAGAATCGAACTGGGTCAGCTGGTCGAAGCGGCACCGATGCCATGGCTTACCGGCGTCCGCGATGCTGAAGCACTTCAGATCCGGCAGAGGCACCTTGAGAAGCGCTCGCGGCTGGTCGACGACTACATCCAGACCCAGCTCCTCCACCAGAGCCCGGAGCCGGCGGGTGGCGTGGTTGCGAAAGCGGCGTTCCTCTCCGTCGAGGTCGACCGTGATGATCCCGCCTGCGATCGAGACGATCCGCGCGCCTCGGGGGTCCCGTGGGAGGGAGGCACTGATGACCTGGATCAAGTGGACCCGATGTCCTGCGTGATACAGCGTGCACTCGGCACCGGGACTGCTTGTGGACATGGCCAGACCTCCGTCGAGGGATCCGGCTCCAGCCGTGATCCCGCTCTTGCCCGCTGCGAGCCGCAGCCGGGCCGGGTCTTCTCCTGGAGGCACCTTGCGCGGGGCGAGGTTGCCGGGACAGCAAGCCAGGAGGCTTGACGCTGTCCGCTCTGGACCCGAAGGAATCGTATGCGCATCGTCGATGGTGAAGACGATATAGGCAGCCTGAGCCACAGTCGCGACAACCGCTTGTCGTCGCCGGCTGTACCGCCACGTATAGCACCGAGCCAGCGCCCGTGCTACCAATACGCTCTAGGGCGTGCCGACCACTCCGGCAAGTCGGTACGCTTCGGGCATGGCCCGCAGGATGACGGCAGCCCGGTCAGCCACACCCTCGGCGATCTCGGTCAGTGTCTGCCCGCTCTCCGGAAATGCCACAGGAAANNGGCTCGGTCCGACACTCCGAGGTCGGCAGGCCCAGCGTGAGGGCCAGCCGGTCCCACGTCGGGAGCAGGATCGGCTGCTGCGCACCCCATTCCGAGAAGCGCAACTTCATTCGGTTGTCAGCCCGCCTTACGGACCTAGCATCGCGGCCTAGGCCACCAGCCACGTCATCCTCAGCCACTTTGATTGAATCGAAGCTACCCATAGGACGGCGACCAGTCTCCGAGGCACGTCCACAAGTGGGCATCGGGGGATTACGCTTCGCCACCTTGAGGAATCGTGGAGCTCACGTCGACGAAGGCGATGGAGCGGTCCCGTACGGGTCCAGTGCCGCTGCTTGTCTCAGCAGAACCACAGCCATGTTTGCCAGGAGGGTGTAGATCAAATGCCGAGGTACCGTTTCAACTGGGAAAACGTCCCGCTAGAGACCCTAAGTCAGCTTGCGAACGCGGTAGGTCTCAGCACCGCTGATCTCCCGGGCGCGATGCGCGCAAGATATGGCGCGCGTCCGACGGTCGATTTTGTGCGTGAGCAGTGGCCCACCTTACGGGACGGTTGGATGGCAGGCGACCCTATCGGCGCAACCTCTAAGTCGATAAAGCGGGCTTCCTTTCCAATCACGATCCGCCAGAGCCCGCGATGTTGCTCAGCTTGTCGACGCAGGACTCCTCGAGTAGGCCAACTCAGCCGCCCGCCATCGGCGGATAGATCGCCACATGATCGCCATCACTGAGCGGAGTACCCCGATCGATCATGGTGCCATGGCGAACGAAGATGCAGGAGGAGTGTGGCAGATCAAGCACCGCAATCAGCCCCCCGACCGCCGTGCCTACAGCCACCTCCACCTCACCACGACCACCGGGAAGACGATCGGCAAACGACCCCTTCAGCGTTACGCTCACGTGCACAATGCGCCCGCCGACCATCCCCTCGTGCAGCTCGTTCACCAACCAGCGGCCTTACCGTACTGCGCCTCGACCAGATGGCAGATTCCCATGCGCTCCAGTCGTTCGCGCGGGACGAGCAGGTTGACCTGAACGAAGCCCGGCAGTCGACCGATCTCGATCGCACCGGAGATCGTGGCCCGGTTCTTAATCTCGTTATCGGTCATGCCCAGGAGTCTCGCTGCGCGTGCGACACCGTTGTCCACAGCGGCGTTGATGAACGGCCCGGAGCCAAGAACTTGAATCGGCAGGACCGGACCCTCGAGTCGGGTGCTGTTCGCCTCGGCCAGGGCCTTTGCCCGAGTGACCTCGTCGGCCGTGAACGGCCTGGCGAGAAACGGGAGGTCGTCGGCGGGCGGGAGGAGGATCGGGCCGTCCAGCGCCAGTCCCTTGATGATCTCCACCCGGACGACTAGACGGGCGCCGATGTCGGTCGTGTGGACCGCCACCTCGCCGTCACCGATCATCGCGTGGACGTCCCCAGCGTAGATCCCGGCCCCGTCGACTTTGACGGGCACGATGACGATGCTCCCCTGGCGCACCGAGTCGATGTCCATGTGGACGTCGGTCCGCAGCTCAAGCTGTTCCTCCGTGACCGCGAACTCATGCTCGGCGCCCACGAGGAACGCACCGAAGTCGCCGCAGTTGTGAGAGCTTGGCAGATCGATCGCAGGAATCGAGCCGAGATTCCCGGCCGAGATCCGGCAGCGCGTCATCAGACCGACGAGGTCGGCCGTCGCCATGGCGACGACCGGGTGCTGACGGCTCCCCTCGGTCAGCCCAACCCAGGCACGGCCGTCACGACCGATCTCCCGCGCCCGCTCGGGCGTCACGGTTACGCCGATCCCCTTTGGATCGTCGAAGACCATCGTGTAGCCCTCGACCAGGTGGAAGGGGTTGACCTCGGAATGGCACGTGCTGCACTTGACGGCGCCCTCGCCGAAACCGTCCAGATACGTGTCCGGGTAGAGAAAGTGGCGACCGGCATCGCGGCAGGTCGGACAGATACCGGCCACGAAGGGATCGCTGAGGAAGTGCCCGTCCCAGTTGCTGGTGACGCCCGAGCTCGTCGCCCGCGAAACCTGCTCGAGCTTCTCGATGTGGAGGGCGACGGCGTCGCCAACCTTCGCCCCTTCGACACGGACCGGCAGCGTGACTTCATGTCCGCTCCGGATCGACGGCGTGATCATCA
>PLNE01000120.1 GCA_003141695.1 Candidatus Dormiibacterota bacterium | reverse complement strand
TCTGCCCCGCCCCCGCCGCCCGCTCGGCCTCCGGCGTTCGCGGTACCTGCCGCGCCCCCGGCGCCCCCGGCGCCGATCCTGCCGCCGGTCCCCTTCGCACCCCCGGTGGCCCCCGCGCCCCCTATGCCCCCGCTGTCGTTCGCTCCCTCGCCGCCCGCCATGCCGGCTCCACCTTCGCCCGCTGCGGTCGGGGCCCAGCCCACGCCCTCACCCGCGGCCCGCCCGGCGCTCAATCCGGCGGTGCCGGGATGGCCCGGNNGCCGCGGGGCCCGCAGCTTCCCCTTTGCCATCTCCTGGTCGCGCGGCATCCGGGCCTGGACCGATCCCGGCCGCTGCCGCATCCCCCCCCGCGGCCCGCCGCCCGAGCCTCTTCCTCGCCTCTCTGGCCGGGTTGGCGGTGGGACTCGTGGTCGCGGCGCTGTGGGTCGCCGCGGCCGTGCAGACCGACCTCCTGCTGGCCGAGCTGGCCGTCGTCGTGGGCCTGGTGTCGGGACTGATCCTGCGGCGCGCGGCCCGCAGGGGCGGCGTCGGCCCCGCCATCTCGGCGTTCGTCATCGCCCTGGTCGCGATCGCTCTCGGGATGTCCCTTGCCGCTCTCGCCGTCTACGACGGCAAGGGGGTCTCTCTCCAGTCAGCCCTCGAGCATCTCGACACGGCCCTCCTGTCCCACCTCTGGAAGGAGATCAGGGAAACGGGGGCCCTTCTCGGAGGGGCGGGGGTCGTCATCGCGGCCCTCATCGGGGCGCTTAAGCGTCGAGCCCCCTCCGCCTGAAGGTCGGGGTTCCCGGGCCCGAGCTCGCGCGCAGCGGTCCGCCCCCTCGATGGGCACTGGCGCGGTGCCCGGGGCGGGCGCTATCCTCGTCCCCCTGGCNNGTTGCGGGTTCGAGCCCCGTCTCCCGCTGGCTGGTCTCCGTGTCGAGCCTCCTCTGGGATGGTCCGCGGAGGACCTGACCGTTGCAGCGGGCGGCCGCTGCGCTCCGCCGCCTTCCTCGGCCGACAGGTCGCACCGAGGGTTCAGCCGCGCTGGCTGGCCGCGCTCTGGTGGTTTTTCCTGTGCGCCCTCCTCATCCTTGCGGTCACGACCGCCGGTTTGGTCGGCTTCCGGGAGGGGGTGCGCGCGGCAAGTCCCGGTGACAGCAACCCGAAGATCGGGGCGTTCTTCGTCGCCTTCCTTCCCGGGTTCATCCCCGCCGGGGTGCCGGTGCGAGAGTTCTCGATCCTGCTCGGGGCCTGGTTCGCGGTGGAGACGGCGATCTGGCTGGGAGTCGTGGTGTGGATGGTGGATCGGGGCGTGGGCTGGCTGAGCCGCTCCGGCGTGCGGAGGAACCTGGAGCGGCTCACCGGGGTCGTGCTGATCGGGCTCGGGTTCCGGCTCGCGACCGAGAGACGCTGACGGGAGACCAGCCGGCACCCGAACGGTGGCCACGGCGCCGGGTGGGACGGTCGGCCCGGGCTGCGGAGGCCGGCCTCAGGCAGTTCCCGACGGCTCGGAGAGGGCGTCCGCGAGCCAGCCGCGCACCCGCTCGTGATGCGGCGACCAATCGGCCCATGCCGACGCGGCCCACATGAGAAGGGCCTCCGAACGGCCGACCGGAGGGGCGGCAGCGACACCGGCGACGTTGACCGAGAAGCTCGCCGGCCGCGGCAGCAGCAGCGGGTAATCGCGGTGGGTCCATTCACCGATGAGATGGCGCAGGCGGGTCCCCGGGATGCCCTGCTCGAGCGCCGCGCAGAGGCTCATGAGGTGCACCGCCACCGACTGGCGGTTGCGCCGCTCCGGGTTGGTCGCGTGCTGGACCGCATAGGTGTCGACCAGGTACTGGCTCGTCCCGACTCCAACAACCCCGGAGAGGGACGATCTCCACGCAAGGAGAGAGCCGTACAGGGCCCAGCAACCGGGGGCGGCCAGCATGTACGTGTGGACTGGGCCGGCCACGTCGGGCACCGCCGCCCCACAGCCGAAGCACCGGACCTCACCCACTGCCCGACCATAGCGAACCCCAGATTGCTGGCGGGGTCAGACCTGCGCGGCCAGGGCCGCCGCCAGTTCGGCCGGGCGTGACCACATCGGCCAGTGGCCGGTGGGGAGGTCCACGTAGTCGACCTGCAGGTGGGTCAGCTCAGCGAAGAAGGGGTGCCCCTCCTCCGCCATCCGGGCCACGTCGGTGGACCGCATGGTGCTGGTGATCATGGTCACCGGTACCCGGCGGCGCTCGGGGTTGGTGAGCCGGATGCGGTCGCGCGCCGGTCCGGCGGGGTGGGGCACGGCCCGCCGCCGGAATTCGGCGAGGAGGGCCTCATCCAGGCCCTCGAGGCTGCTTCCCTCCGCCTCCAGGTCGGTCCAGGAGGGGAGGGGGATCTCGTCCAGGTCAGGACCCAGATCGGGGTTGATCGCCATCCCGTCCGCCAGCGGCCCGCTGTCGACGTAGACGATCCGCCGCAGCCCTTCGGGCAGGCGGTCGGCGACCCCGCTGGCCACCGCCCCCGCGCCGCTGTGGACGACCAGGACGACCGGCTGCTCGGCCCCGGCGACGGCGCCGGCGACCGCTGCGACGTGATCGGCGAGGCGGATGCCGCGGCGCGGCGCGTCGGCCGCCTCGAGACCGGGCAGGGTCAGGGCCTCCACCCCGTGGCCGGCCTCGCGCAGCGCCCTTTCGACCCCTTCCCAGGCCCAGCCGCCCAGCCAGAAGCCGGGTACGAGGACAAAGCTGGCGGGAGTCCGGCCACCGCTCTCCATCCCTCAAGTATCGGGCCAGGTACCAGTCGCGGTAGTTCAGAGACCTGGGACGGCGGGTTGGGGATTTGACCTAGACAGACCTGTCTGTTAGTGTGCCGGGGCAGGGCCCGTGGAGGGCACCCGCTGAAGAGCCTTGTCGAATCGAATCAGGGAGAGCCGGACGTGAAGATCGCTGTTTTGGGAACGGGCGTGGTGGGTCAGACGCTGGCCGGCCGGCTGGCGGCGCTCGGCCACCAGGTGACTGTCGGTACGCGCGACCCGGAGGCGACGCTGGCTCGCGACGCGCCTCAGGAGGGCTCGGGGCCGCCGGCCTTCTCCGCGTGGCAGGCGGAGAACCCCCAGGTGGAGCTGGCGACCTTCGACGGCGCCACCGTGCAGGCGGAACTGATCATCAACGCCACCGGCGGGGGAGTGTCGCTCGAAGCACTGGCGGCCGCCGGAGCGGCGAACCTGGACGGCAAGGTCATCCTCGACGTGGCCAATACGCTGGACTTCTCGAACGGCTTCCCGCCGTCGCTCTCCGTGGTCAACACCGACAGCCTTGCGGAGCAGATCCAGCGGGCCCACCCGGCGTCCAGGGTGGTCAAGTCCCTCAACACCATGAACTGCCAGGTGATGGTCGATCCCGCCCGTGTGCCCGGCGAGCACGCGGTGTTCGTCTCCGGAGACGATCCCGACGCCAAGGCGACGGTGGCAGGACTGCTGGGTGAGCTCGGCTGGGCGCCCAGCACGATCTGGGATCTCGGCGGTCTCTCCACGGCCCGCGGCGCCGAGATGATCCTGCCGTTGTGGCTCTCGATCATGCGCAAGCTGGGCGGTGGAGACTTCAACTTCGCCATCGCCAGGGCCTGAGGGCGGAGGCGGCGGATGGTGGCCCCGACCGGCGGAGAGCGCGCGATGGCCACCCCGCGGGGTGAGGCGAGGGAGCGCATTCTCGACACGGCGTTCCGCCTCTTCTACGCCCACGGTGTGCGCGGCGTCGGCGTCGACACCATCGTCGCCTCGTCCGGGGTCGCCAAGGCCACCTTCTACAAGCACTTCCCGAGCAAGGACGACCTCGCCGTCGCCTACCTTGACCGAGTCGACGGGCTGTGGCGCGGGCAGCTGCAGGCCGCGGCCGCGGCGGCCGGACCTGAGCCGCGGGCCCGCCTCGTCGGGATGTTCGACGCCCTGCTCGCGGTCTGGCAGCAGGACGACTTCCACGGCTGCGCCTTCATCAACACGGCGGCCGAGTCAGCGGCGGGCAGCCCTGTTCATCTGCGCAGCGTGGAGCACAAGGCGGCGGTGCGCGCCTGGGTCCGCGACATCGCCGAGCAGGGGCATGCACGTGACCCCGACGCACTCGCTCGAGCCCTCACGCTGCTGCTCGACGGCGGGCTCGCCGAGGGGGTGCTGGACGGCGACCCCTCGGCGGCACGAGCGGCCAAGCAGGCCGCAGGGGAACTCGTCGAGAAGCACTGTCGCGGCTGAGGTCGGTCGCGAGCAAGCAACGCGGTCTTGCCGGGCAGCCTCGGGGCTAGGCTAGGCGGCCGCACCCGGCGCGGGCGGTGCCAGACCCTCAGCGGGGGCGCGGGGTGCAGCAGTCCCCGGCCATCAGCCCGAGGCCGATGCCGAGCATCCAGACGTCCTTGCTGATCGGAAGACCGGCAGGGGTGGGCCAGATGCTGTCCGCCTTGCGCAGGGTTGGGGTGCGCCAGTACATGGTGAGCAGGCCACCGGAGAACGCGGTCAGCGCTGCGCCGGCCAGGCGGTCGCGCACGAAGGGGGAGAGCAGGACGGCTCCGGTGGCGACCTCGGAGGCGGAGAGCAGCTTGGCGAATGTCGTCGCGGGGATCTTGCTCACGAAGGGGAAGGCCCCGGCGGCCATCCCGTGGAGGGCTGTGGCGCGCTCCGCCGGCAGATTCCACTTTCCCGTGCCCGCGTGGAGGATGAAGGCGCCCGTCGCGAGGCGGCCCGGTATGGAGCGGACCTTGATGTGTCCCAGCATGATGTTCTCCTCCTGTTTCGCTCGATGGTGCTCGACCAGACCAGGCTCGGCATGCCGGCGACTCAGCCCCGGCTGTGGCCCGCCCAGCGGAGCACGAGGTAGACGGCCAGCGCGATCACCGCGAGGACCACGACCGTCCTGACCAGGAAGAGGAACACCCCGACGACCCAGCCCAGCACGACGTAGGCGAGGATCACGGCGATCACGGCCACCACGATGACGGTGAGGGCGTGGTGGGGCCGGACCCCGGTCGGGGAACGGTTCGGTGAACTGTTCATGAGCCGATCATGGCACGATCCCACACAGGCCGCCGGGGCGCCCTCCGCCATCCGTGAGGCTGCTCGGCGGACGCAGCGCGCGGATGCCGCGCCGCGCAGGCCACGCCGTGTCAGGCGCCGGCGGCGCGGCCGGTCGGGTCGGCTTGCCGAGACGGAGCGACCAGCCCCTGGAGACCGTCGAGGAGCGCGTACAGTGCGTCCGTCTGGAGGACCAGCACGCGGCGCCCGCCCTCGGTCGAGTTGGCGACGAGGCCCGCGTCGCGCAGGATCTTCACGTGGTTGCTGACCGTCGGCTGTGCCAACCCGAAGAGTGCGGCGAGCTCGGTGACGGTGCTTGGAGCAGAGCGCAGCACCTCGACCATGGCGAGCCGGGTCGGGTCCGAGATGGTCTTCAAACGTCGCGCCAGGATTTCGGTGCGCGCCCGCGCCTCCGCACCGCTGCCCTCCGCTCGCACCCCGATCAGCACCATCCCGGGCAGATCTGCCAGGGACCCCAGATGGGCGAAATAGGCGGGGACCACCGCGATGATGCCCTCCGTGGGGAGGGAGGCGACCAGGTCCTCGAGGAGGTGCCCACCCGGCGTGTGAGCGCTGTGGGCGATCTCCTGCCAGGAGGCGCCGCGGTGCCGGATCTCGCGCCGCGCGGCGACCGCGGCTTCGACCGACCGCAGACCGTTCCGCATCCAGTCCGGCCTGATCGCGGTCCAGACGTCGCGCACCATCTCCGCGTACGCGCGGCGGGCTTCCGCGGATGAGCGGAGCCGGGCCAGGCGCTTGCGCAAGGCCGCCTGATCCTCCTCACTCTCCGAGGCGAGCCGCAGGTCAACCGGGGCCGAGACGCAGAGCTCCTCCAACCGCCCCAGGAGCTCCTCGGCATCGAGTGTGAAGAGCAGCCCTCCGTGGTGGGCCAGGACCGCCAGCTCCATCGAGCCACCGCGGTCCGTCGTCGTCTCCACGGCACCCCACAGGGCGCGCACGCGCTCGCCCAGCCGCGGCGTTTCGTCGTAGACCCTCCCCAGGGTGGCGTGGTCCCGGCGGAAGGAAGGCTGCGAGGCCGCGTGCAGGACCCAGTCGAGCTCGACGGCGATGGACCCTGCCACTGCCACGTCGGGCCGGCGCTCGGCGGCGTCATCCTCGTGGTAGAACGGCATAGCCATGCAACTATATCACGATGTGCCTTGACATGTCCCCGTGAACATGCAAAAATACGGATATGGCTATGAACCCATGGATTACCGAGGCGCTGGCGAAGGGGCGGATCGACGATCTGCGCCGTACCGCCGGCGTGGATCAGTCCACGCACGACCTCGCGGGCCGGGCGTCGCGCCTTCGCGGCTCGAAACGAGTTCGCGTCAGGCTGCGCGGCAGGGGCACCGGCACCTCGTCGTAACGGCGCCGCCGCACCCTGCTATTGGCCGAGGCGACTAGCATGGTCGCCGCCGTGTGCTCATCGAATCCCCGCCCGCGCCCCGGGTGGGCCCGCCCCAGGACGTCCTCGCAGGGCTGATGGGGTGACCGAGCTGATGGGCCGGAGTCGAGCGGAGGCGACCGCACGGATGGACCGGACCGGAGTTGAGAGATGAGCCTTCGCCGTCTTGAGTTGACACAGCTTCCCGACCTCGCTCACGGCACTCCGCGAGCCGGCCCCGTCCGCACCCGCCGGCCCACCTACGTCGACCTGATGCCCCCCTGCAACGCCGGCTGCCCTGCCGGGGAGAACATCCAGGCGTGGCTCGGCCTCATCCGGGACGGCCATGCGGAGGAGGCCTGGGCCCAGCTGGTCGCCGACAACCCGCTCCCGGCCATCCACGGGCGGGTCTGCTACCACCCCTGCGAGGACGTCTGCAACCGCGCCGAGCTGGACAGCTCGGTCTCGATCCACTCGGTCGAGCGGTTCCTGGGCGACCTTGCCCTCAGCTCGGGCTGGCCGCTGCCCGCTGCCGCCCCCCCGAGCGGCAGGCGCGTGCTGGTTGTCGGGGCGGGCCCGAGCGGCCTCTCCGCCGCCTACCTGCTGGCGCGCCAGGGGCACCAGGTGGAGATCCGCGACCTGAGCTCCGAGCCGGGCGGGATGATGCGCTACGGCATCCCCGAATACCGGCTGCCGCGCGACGTGGTGGCGGGCGAGCTGGCTCGCATCGAGGCGTTGGGCGTGCGTTTCGTGCTCGGCCACCGGGTCACCGACCTCGACGCCGAGCGGGCCGAGGGCGGCTTCGACGCCGTCTTCGTGGCGGTCGGTGCTCACCTCTCCAAGCACGTCGACATCCCCGCTCAGGACGCCGGCCGGATCATCGACGCGGTGCCCTTTCTGCGTGAGGTCGCGGCCGGCGGGCGTCCGGTACTCGGCCGGCGGGTCGCGGTCTACGGCGGCGGCAACACGGCCATGGATGCGGCCCGGGTGGCCAAGCGGCTCGGCGCCAGCGAGGCGCTCATCGTCTACCGCCGCGACCGGGAGCGGATGCCGGCCCATGAGGAGGAGGCCGAGGCGGCGGAGCGCGAGGGAGTGCGGATCAATTGGCTGCACACCATCACCGCATTCGACGGTCCCGAGCTGACCGTGGAGGTCATGGAACTGGACGAGAAGGGGTTCCCCCAGCCGACCGGCCGGATGGAGCGGCTCGCCGCCGACACCCTCATCCTCGCCGTCGGTCAGGACGCTGACACCGGGTTTCTCCGCCGGGTGCCGGGAGTGGAGTTCAAGGCCGACGGGACGGTGATGGTCTCGAGCTCGATGATGACCGGGTGCCCCGGAGTCTTCGCCGGCGGCGACATGGTGCCCTCGCTGCGGACGGTGACCGTGGGTGTCGGCCACGGCAAGAAGGCCGCCCGCTTCATCGACGCGTACCTGCGCGAGACCGAGGCGGCGACCGTCGCCAAGCACTCCATGGCGAGCTTCGACCGCCTGCATCCGTGGTACTTCGCCGACGCCAACTCGCTCCGGCAGCCGGAGCGCGAGCCGGTGGAGCGGGTGAGCGATTTCGCCGAGATCGTCGGCGGTCTCAGCCAGGCGGAGGCCGTCTTCGAGGCCCAGCGGTGCCTCTCCTGCGGCAACTGCTTCGAGTGTGACGGCTGCCTCGGCTCCTGCCCGGAGGATGCCGTGGTCAAGCTCGGCGTGGGGCACCGCTACCGCTTCGACTACGACCGCTGCACAGGATGCGGAACCTGTTTCGAGCAGTGCCCGGTGCACGCCATCGAGATGATCGGGGAGCCCGGCTGATGCGCACCACCATCGACGGCAACGAGGCGGCGGTCTCCGTCGCCTACCGGCTCAACGAGGTCTGCTGCATCTACCCGATCACCCCCTCGTCCCCGATGGCCGAGCTGGCCGACGAGTGGGCCGGTCAGGGCCGCAGGAACGTCTGGGGGAGCGTGCCCTCGGTGGTGGAGATGCAGAGCGAGGGTGGTGCGGCCGGGGCGCTCCACGGCTCGCTCCAGGGCGGAGCGCTCACCACCACCTTCACGGCCTCGCAGGGCCTGCTCCTGATGATCCCCAACATGTACAAGATTGCCGGTGAGCTGACCCCGTGCGTCTTCCACGTGGCGGCGCGCTCCCTGGCCGCGCAGGCGCTGTCGATCTTCGGCGACCATTCCGACGTGATGGCGGTCCGCCAGACCGGGTTTGCGCTGCTCGCGTCGGCATCGGTCCAGGAGGCGCACGACCTGGCGGTGGTGGCTCAGGCCGCGACGCTCCGTACCCGGGTCCCCTTCGTCCACTTCTTCGACGGCTTCCGCACCTCGCACGAGCTGAACACGGTTGAGCTGCTCTCCGACGAGGACCTGCTGGCGCTCGTCCCCGCCGCCCTCATCCGCGATCACCGCGGCCGGGCGCTCTCGCCGGAGCGCCCCTTCATCCGCGGCACGGCACAGAACCCGGACGTCTACTTCCAGGCCCGCGAGACGGTCAATCCGTTCTACGCGCGGGTCCCCGCCGCCGTCCAGGCGGCGATGGATGAGCTGGCCGAGCGGAGCGGGCGCCACTACAGCCTCGCCGAGTACCACGGCGCCCCCGACGCCGAGCGCGTCATCGTCGCGATGGGATCCGGCGCGCAGACCGCCGCGGAGACCGCCGCCCACCTCACCGCGCAGGGGGAGAAGGTCGGGGTGGTGCAGCTCCGCCTCTACCGTCCGTTCCCCACCGCGGAGCTGCTCGCCGTCATCCCGGCGAGCGCTCGCCGGGTCGCCGTGCTGGATCGCACGAAGGAGCCGGGCGCGCTCGGCGAACCGCTCTTTCTCGACGTGCTGGGCGGGCTCGCGGAGGCGCAGTCCGCCGGCACCCGCGAGAGCATGCCCCTCGTCATCGGCGGGCGCTACGGGCTCTCCTCCAAGGAGCTGACCCCGGCCATGGTCGCCGGCATCTTCACCGAGCTGAGCGCGGAGCGGCCGCGCACTCGCTTCACGATCGGCATCAACGATGACGTGAGCGGCACCAGCCTCCGCTGGGACCGGAGCCTCGACATCGAGTCACCGCGGACGCTCCGGGCCCTCTTCTTCGGGATGGGCTCGGACGGGACCGTCGGGGCAAACAAGAACACCATCAAGATCCTCGGCGAGGACCCGGGGCGTCACGCCCAGGGGTACTTCGTCTACGACTCCAAGAAGTCCGGCTCGGAGACGGTCTCCCACCTCCGCTTCGGTCCGGACCCGATCCGGGCGCCGTACCTCATCGACAAGGCCGGCTTCGTGGGCTGCCATCACCCCCGGCTGATCGAGAGGCCCGAGGTGCTGGAGAGGGCGGCCCCGGGAGCGACCTTCCTGCTCAACACCGCGGTGGAGCCGGCGGAGGTCTGGGACTCGTTGCCCCGCGAGGCGCAGGAGCAGCTCCTTGCCAAGCGGATCACGCTCTACACCATCGACGCCGGCCGGGTGGCCCGTGAGGCCGGGCTCGCCGGACGGGTTAACACGGTGCTCCAGACCTGCTTCTTCGCCATCTCGGGAGTGCTCCCGCAGGAGCAGGCCATCGCGGAGATCAAGCACGCCATCGCCAAGAGCTACGCGCGCCGCGGGCCACAGGTCATCGCCCAGAACGATGCTGCGGTGGATGCCGCCGTGGCCGCTCTGCACCGCGTCGAGCTCCCCGCGCGGGTGACCGCCACCCGCGGGGTGCGGCCCGCGGTGCCCGCGGATGCCCCGGAGTTCGTGCGCACCGTGATCGGCGCGATGATGGCGGGGCACGGCGAGGACCTCCCGGTGAGCGCCCTCCCGGTCGACGGCACCTACCCGAGCGGCACCGCAGCGTACGAGAAACGCAACGTCTCCGACGAGGTGGCGGCCTGGGACCCGGATCTCTGCATCCAGTGCGGCAACTGCAGCTTCGTCTGCCCGCACAGTGTGATCCGCTCCAAGCTCTACGAGACCTCCCGCCTGGCAGGGGCCCCGGACGGCTACGCGTCCATGCCGCTCAACTCGCGCGGGCTGCCCGACTCCCGCTTCACCCTCATGGTCTACCTGGAGGACTGCACCGGCTGCGGGCTCTGTGTCGAGGCCTGCCCGGTGTCCGCCCCGGCGGATCCGAAGCACAAGGCGATCAACCTCGCCGCACGGGCGCCACGCGTCGACGTCGAGCGAAGCAACATCGCGTTCTTCGAGAGCCTTCCCGTCGCCGACCGGTCCCGCGTGGATTTCGGGACAGTCCGGGGCGCTCAGTACCTGCAGCCGCTCTTCGAGTTCTCCGGGGCCTGCGCCGGCTGCGGTGAGACCCCCTACCTGAAGCTGCTCTCGCAGCTCTTCGGCGACCGCCTGATGGTCGCCAACGCCACCGGTTGCTCCTCGATCTACGGCGGCAACCTGCCGACCACGCCGTGGACGAGCGACGCGGCAGGGCGCGGGCCGGCCTGGTCCAACTCGCTCTTNNTCGCTCTTCGAGGACAACGCCGAATTCGGCCTCGGATTCCGGCTCGCCGCCGACCAGCAGCTCCAGGTGGCTCGCGAGCGGCTCGGCGAGCTGCGCGACACGGTGGGCGCAGAGCTCGTCGACGCCATCCTCGGCGCTCCGCAGCGCCGGGAGTCCGAGTACGCGGCGCAGCGCGAGCGGGTCGACGAGCTGCACCGGCGCCTGGATGCGCTGGGGGATGCGGCCGGGCCCGCGGTCACCGACCTGCGCAGCGTCATGGACCAGCTGGTGCGCCGCAGTGTCTGGATCGTTGGCGGCGACGGCTGGGCCTACGACATCGGTTCCGGCGGTCTGGACCACGTGCTGGCCAACGGTCGCGACGTCAACGTGCTGGTGCTCGACACCGAGGTCTACTCCAACACCGGCGGCCAGGCCTCGAAGTCGACACCGCTTGGCGCCGTGGCCAAGTTCGCCTCCGCGGGCAAGCGGGTGGGCAAGAAGGATCTCGCCCTCCAGGCGATCGCCTACGGCAACGTCTACGTCGCTCGGGTGGCGATGGGCGCGGACCCGGAGCAGACCCTCCGGGCATTGCGCGAGGCGGAGGCGTACGAGGGACCCTCGTTGGTCATCGCCTACAGCCATTGCATCGCCCACGGGATCGAGAAGGACGGGGTGCTCCTCCGCAACGGCATGGACCAGCAGTACCGGGCAGTCGCCAGCGGGCACTGGCCGCTGATCCGCTACGACCCGCTGGTGCGTGGCGGTGGCGGCAACCCCTTCCTTCTCGACTCACCCCGGCCGCGCATGGCGCTCAGCGAGTACACCGGACGGGAGCTCCGCTACCGGAGCCTCGCCCGCACCCATCCGGCGGAGGCGGAGAAGCTGGGCGAGCTCGCCCAGGAGGAGGTCGACCGGCGCTGGGCGACCTACGAGGAGATGGCCTCCCACGGCGCCGATCGGTTCCCGAGCGCCGGCACCGGTGACCCCGAGCCACCGGGTGCCGAGGAGCGGATGAATTGAACCTGGAGACCACCTACCTGGGTCTGGTGCTGCCGAGCCCGCTGGTGGCGTCGGCCGGTCCGCTCACGCGCAATGTGACCGGCATCCGCCGTCTGGCCGCCGCCGGGGTGGGAGCGGTCGTGCTGCCGTCCCTCTTCGAGGAGCAGATCCGGCGGGAGGCGGAGCGGGATGCCGCGCTGGCCGAGGCGGGCACCGAGAGCTTCGGTGAGGCGCTCTCCTACCTCCCGGCGCCGGCCGGCGCCGGGGAGCCGCTGCAGTACCTGAGCCTGATCGAGCGGGCGAGCGCGGCCGTGAAGGTCCCGGTGATCGCGAGCTTGAACGGCGCCACCACCGGGGGCTGGACCGCCTACGCATCGTCGATGCAGAGCGCCGGCGCCGCCGCCCTCGAGCTCAACATCTACTACCTGCACGGGGATCCGCTGACGCCCGCGCGCGACGTCGAGGAACGGTACATCGAGATCCTCTCCGCGGTGAGGGCCGCGGTCACCATTCCGATCGCCGTCAAGCTGGCCCCCTATCTCAGCTCGATGGGGGAGATGGCGACCCGCCTTCAACGGGCGGGCGCGGACGGGCTCGTCCTCTTCAACCGGTTCATGCAGTCCGACATCGACCCCGACACCCTCACCGTCACGGCGGGGCTCACCCTCTCCAACCCGGCCGAAGGCGTGCTGCCGCGATCCTGGATCGCCCGGCTGCGCGGCACCGTCCCCCTGTCGCTCGCCGCCAGCACGGGCGTGGAGAGCGCTCACGACGTGGTCGCCTACCTGCTGGCCGGCGCCGACGTGGTCATGAGCACCTCCTCGCTGCTCCGTCACGGACCCGAGCACGCGGTGGTGCTGCTCGACGGGCTCCAGGCCTGGATGGCGCGCAAGGGTTTCGTGAGCCTGGACCAGGTGCGCGGCCGGTTGTCCCCGGGGAGCGGTGCTGACGCTGCCGCCTTCGGGCGATCGAGCTACCTCACGACCATCGACGAGGCGACGCACACCTACGCTCCCGGCTGAGGGCGCAGGGCGGGTGGCGCGCCCGCACGCTGGGCTCACAGGCGTTTCCCGACGGGCCCTCGGCTCGCCCGTTCACCGAGCCGATGCCATGATCGCCGCATGCACCCATCTCCCGGCCTCTCCGGCCGGCCGGTCATCCGTCGCTACCGGGCGTCCGACCGCGAGGCGGTCTACGACATCTGCGTGCGGACCGGAGACCGGGGGCGGGACGCCCGCGGGAGATTCCGGAGCGACGACCTGCTGCCCGACATCTTCGCCGGACCCTACCTCCGTCTGGAGCCGCAGCTGGCGTTTGTCCTCGCCGTGGGGGCGCGTCCGGTGGGGTACGTGCTGGGCACCGCGGACACCGCCGCCTTCGTGCGCGCCTACAGCGAGCAGTGGATCCCCGCTTTGGCGGGACGCCACCCGGAGCCGGCCGATCCCCCGCTCACCCCTGAGGACCGCATGCTGGCCATGCTCCGACGGCCGGGGGAGATGCTCTGGCCCGAGCTGGCCGCCCACCCCGCCCACCTGCACATCGACATCCTGGAGGGATACCGCGGTGCCGGCCATGGCCGGAGGCTGATCGAGCGCTTTGCGGAGGCGGCCGCTGGTGCTGGTGCCGCCGGGATGCACGTGGGGGTATCGAGCGCGAACCTGCCCGCCCTGCGCTTCTACGAGCGGGTGGGGTTCGCGCGGCTCGAGGTCCCCGACCCGGGCCCGGTCGTGTACCTCGGGCGGAGGCTGAACCGCCCGTGAGCGGGTGATCCAGGTGGGCGCGTCCGCCCCCGAGCCCGCGGGCGGGGTGGCGGTGCGGCCGGTCGCCACCGTGGCGGCGCTCGCCGCCCTGGGCGGCGCTGCCTTCTGCTTCGTCACCGGCGAGACCCTTCCCGTGGGACTGCTGCCCCAGCTCTCCGCCGGCCTGCGGGTCTCGCTTTCCGCCGTCGGGCTGCTGGTGACGATCTATGCGCTGGTGGTCGTGGCCGTCTCGGCGCCGCTCACCCACCTGACCCGGGGAATCCCCCGCCGCCCACTCCTGAGCGGCCTGCTGGCCGTCTTCGTGCTGTCGACGCTGGCGGCTTCCGCGGCTCCGAGCTACGGCTGGCTGATCGCGGCCCGGGTGGTGATCGCCCTTGCCCAGGCTCTCTTCTGGTCCATCGTCGCGGTGGTCGCGGTCGCCCTCGTCCCGCCGCGGGCACGGGGACGGGCGGTCGCCGGTGTCTTCGCCGGCAGTTCGGTCGCGTTGATCCTGGGGATTCCCGCCGGCACCTGGGTGGGTCAGGAGATGGGTTGGCGGCTCGCCTTCGTGGCTCTCAGCGGTCTCGGCCTCGTCGACCTCGCCGCGCTGGCCGTGCTCCTGCCTACGATGCGATCGGGCGAGGGGCATGCCGCCGTCGGCACCCACCCGGACGCCCGCCGCTACCAGCTGACGGTGCTCACCACCATCCTCTGCGTGGGCGGCTCCTTCACCGCCTACACCTACGTCACCGCCTTCCTGACCCGGGTGAGCGGTCTGCCGCTCCGGGCGGTGGCGCTTGTGCTGCTGCTCACCGGGGCCGCCGATGCGGTGGGACTCGTGGCCAACGGGTTGCTGATCGACCGGCGGCCCACGCTGGCGCGGGTCGGACCGGTGGCCCTGCTCGCCGCCTCGTTGTTCGCACTCTTCGCCTTCGGCAGCTCTGGTGCTGCCACCATCGCGCTGGAGGCCTGCGCCGGCATGGGTCTGTCCGGCGCGGCCATCGCCCTCCAGAGTCATGTCCTGGTGGTGGCACCCGGGCGCACCGACATCGCCTCGGCCTGGTACTCGGCCTCCTTCAACGTTGGCATCGCCGGGGGGCCGGTGATCGGCGGCCTGGTGCTCTCCACGCTCGGTCTGCGCTTCACCCCGCTCGTCGGGGGGATGCTCGCGCTGCTGGGTCTGGCTACCGTGCTCGCTGAGTCCCGCGTGGGCCGAGCCTCCGCGTCGGGGTGATCCCGGGCTCATGCGTCACCCTGCCCCGCACAGGCCAGGGGGGCGCTGGCCCGTGCTAACCGGTCTGCGCCAGCACCGGCTCGATGATCTGCTCGGCGAGCCATTCGGCGGCGAGGGCAGCGGGGGCCGCGGAGGGAGGTGGCAGCACAGCCAGCACCAGGTGGGTGGCGCCGGCCGCGATGAAGGCGAGGATCTGGTCGCGCGCGCGGGCGGCGTCGTCACGCGCGACGAGGAACTGCTGGGACCGGACGATCTCACCGGGGTTGCGACCCACCGCGGCGCAGTGCTCGTCGAGGATGCCGCTCTTCCGGGTGAGCTCCTCGGGGCTGGCGGCCGGGCAGTTCCAGATGTCGGCGTGCTCAGCGACCACGCGCAGTGACAGGCGCTCGCCGGCGGCGCCGATGAGGATGGGCGGCCCCGGACGCTGGACCGGTTTGGGCTCGCCGATGGCGCCCTTCAGCTGGTAGTAGCGGCCATCGAAGTCGAAGGGGTCGGCCTCGGTCCAGAGCCGGCGGGTGATGGTGAGCGCCTCTCCGAGGGCCCCGATGGCTTCCGGTGTGGGCACCAGCGGCACCCCGTACGCATCGAACTCGCGCCGGGCCATGTCGAGCGCGGCGGGTTCGAGCGTGCGGCTGAGGCTGCCCCCGACGCCGATGCCAAAGACGAGCCTTCCTTCCGACACGATGTCGACGGTGGCGGCCATCTTGGCGAGCAGGGTCGGGTAGCGCAGCCGGTTGTCGGTCACGATCACCCCGAGCCGCAGCCGCGATGTCTGCGCCGCCAGCGCCGTGAGCAGCGTCCACGCCTCGAGGGTCGCCGTGCGCGCGTCGCCGCGCCGCGTCACCATGTGGTCCCAGAGCCAAGCGTGCTCGAAGAGGGGGATGCGGTCGGCGTCTCGCCAGGTGCGGAGGATCTCCTCATAGGTCGCACCGGCCTGGGTCGTCTTGATCCCGAAGCTGAGCGGGTGTGCGGGCACGGTGGTCATGGTCTGGACCTCCCTCGGGCAGCCGGAAGAGTGGAGAGTCGGCCTTCGAATCGCCCGCCGGCTCACCCAACCATACAAGAGGGCCTCCGGTTCGGCCGGGGGTTCAGGAGGCGGTCGAAGCCGACGGTTTGGTCAGGTCGTACAGCGTGGTGCCGCCGACGGTCACCGTCCGGAAGTGGCTCTCCACCCACGAGGTGATCTCGGTGGACTCGGCCGAGCCGCCGGCGCCCGGGCCGCCGCTCCCGGCGGCGATGAAGTAGTGGATCTCGTGCTCGCTGACCAGCTTCTCGAAGACGGCCAGCGTTGGCCACGGGTCGGTGCCGTTGAACCCCCCGATAGCCATCACGGGGTCACCGGTTGCGAGCTGGTAGCCGGCTGCGCTGTTTGCCCCCACGGTGGCGGCGATCCAGGTGTAGTCCTTGGCGTCCTTCTCCAGAGCCGCGGTCAGCGCCGCGGACGGCGTGCTGGCGTTGAGCAGGCCGCCGGCCCCGCTCCCGCCCCCGCGGGTGCCGCCTGGTGAGAGGGCGCCGCTCTCGGTTCCGCCGGTCGGGATGGCCCCGCGGGGTGGGGTCGCGGCTCCGCCCTTGGTGATGCCCCCTTGGGGTGGGGTGCCCTCCAGGCCCGGGCCGGATCCGGCGGGTGGGGCGTTGGTGCCGCTCGGCGGGCCACCCGCCGCGGACCCGGCCGTGCTTCCGGAGGCAGCCCCCGCGGCGCCCGAGGCGGATCCCCCCGTGCCGACGGCACTGCCCCGGAGCGGAGTGCCGGTCGTGGTGCCGCCCGCGCCGGGGAGCCCGGCTGCCGCTCCGCCGATGCCGGCGCCGCCTGGGCCGCCGCTCGCGCCGGCCACCGCCGGGCCGGCCGAAGGGATGGAGCCGGTGTGGNNCGGTGGCCAGCACGCAGCCGGCGAGGACCACCGCGGCGATGCGCCACCGGATCGGGGGCAGCAGCAGCAGGAGGGCCGTTGCCAGCCCGGCGATCAGCACGGCGGTGCGCAGCCAGGGCAGCCAATCCGGGCTCTGCGCCAGGAGGGCGTATGCCCAGACGACGGTTCCGGCCAGGGCGACGGCCATCAGGGCCCGGGCCAACAGGCGATCACGCCGGCGCCACAGCTCGACCCCACCCATGCCCGCCAGCGCGCCGATGGCGGGCGCCAGGGCCACCGTGTAGTACGGATGGATGATGCCCTGGGCGAAGCTGAAGACCAGGGCGGTGACGACCAGCCAGCTGCCCCACAGCAGCGCCGCGGCGCGCTTGCCATCGGTGCGCGGGGCCCCCCAGCGCAGCCAGAGGAGGGCTCCCATGAGGAGGAGCGCCGCCGGGATGAGCCAGCTCGCCTGGCTGCCGAAGGTGCTGTTGAACATCCGGAGCAGGCCGGTGGGGCCCCAGGCACTCGTGCCGCCCCCCCCGCCGCCCACGACGCTGCCCGTCTCGCTGCCGGTGAGGCGGCCGAAGCCGTTGTACCCAAAGATGAGGTTGAGCTCGCTGTTGCCGGTCGAGCCGCCGATGTAGGGGCGGTCGGCGGCCGGCCAGAGCGTGACCATGGCCACCCACCAGCCGGCCGAGACCAGCACCGCGACGCTGGCTGCCAGCAGCTGTCCGATGCGCCGCCACATCGACACCGGTGCCGCCAACATGTAGACGGCGGCGAATCCCGGCAGCACCAGGAAGGCCCCCATCATCTTGGCGAGGAACCCGAAGCCGATCAGGACTCCGGCCAGGACCAGCCAGCGGGTCCGCCCGCCCTCGAGCGCGCGGGTCAGCGCGTAGGCGCTGCCGACCAAGAGAAGGACGAGCAGGGTGTCCGGGTTGTTGTAGCGGAACATCAGCACCGCGACCGGGGTCAGGGCCAGGACCGCCCCGGCGATCAGCCCGGCGGCGTGCCCGAAATGCCGGCGCACGCTCGCGTAGAGCAGACCCACGGAGGCGACCCCCTCCAGGGCCTGGGGGACGAGGATGCTCCAGGCGTTGACCCCGAAGAGGCGGGCGGAGATGTCCATCACCCAGAGGGAGGCGGGCGGTTTGTCGACGGTGATGAAGTTGGAGGCGTCGAAGGAGCCGAAGAGGAACGCCTTCCAGCTCTTGGTGGCGGCCAGAACCGCGGCCGAGTAGAAGCCGTTGGCCCAGCCCGAGGCGCCGAGGCCCCAGAGGTAGAGGGCGGCGGTGGCCGCGAGCAGGCCGACCAGGGAGAGGGTCGTCCAGCTGGGGCGGCGCACCGCCGCGAGGAGGGTGGCGCGGTGACGGTCCGGAGCCGCGACGCCGGAGCGGGCGAGGCCCGGGGAGGCGGCGGCGTGATCTGTCATGCCATCACCGTGACGAGCGGGGCGCAGAGCGGCCTGGGAGGGTGCTGGGAGAATCCTGTGAGCTTCCTGCCCGCTGCATGCCGGGCGGTCCGGCGTGGGCGATTCTGATCAAGTTCCCAGGTGTTTCCCAGAGGGGCCCAAGCCCGGACGCGGATCGTGGCTCCCATGGACCACGCCGCGACCGCTCTGGCGCACGAGCCCTTGGTGGAGGTCGTCATTCCCGTGTACAACGAGGAACGCGACCTGGAGCGCAGCGTGCGCCGGCTGCACGTCTACCTGGAGAGCTTCTTCTCGTTCGCGGCGTGCATCACCGTCGCTGACAACGCCAGCACCGACACCACCCCGGCGATCGGTGCCCGGCTCGCCGCCGAGCTGCCCGGGGTGCGCTACCTCCGCCTGGAGGAGAAGGGGCGCGGTCGCGCGCTAGCCGCCGCCTGGTCGGAGAGCGACGCCGACGTGGTCGCCTACATGGACGTCGACCTCTCGACCGGTCTGGAGGCGCTCCTGCCCCTGGTCGCCCCGCTCATCAGCGGCCACAGCGACCTGGCCATCGGCAGCCGCCTGGCCGCCGGCGCGCACGTCAGGCGCGGCCCCCGGCGCGAGGTGATCTCGCGCGGGTACAACCTGCTGCTGCGGCTTGCGCTAGGGGTCCGCTTCCGCGACGCGCAGTGCGGCTTCAAGGCGATCCGCGGCGACGTCGCCCGTCGCCTGGTGCCCCGGGTGCAGAACCGCAACTGGTTCTTCGACACCGAGCTGCTCGTGCTTGCGGAGCGCGAGGGACTCCGCATCCACGAGGTCCCTGTGGATTGGATCGACGACCCCGACTCGCGGGTCGACATCCCGGCCACCGCCCTCGAGGACCTGCGCGGGGTGTGGCGTCTGCGAACGACGCGGGCTGCCTCGCGAACCGCTGGCGGTGACCGACGGACCCCGCGGCGGGCTGTCACACCCGCTGGTGCCGCAGCCCCTTCTCTGGTTGCTCTCACGGGACTTGCGCCGGCACGGCTCGCGGGCTCGGAGCGGCACGGCCGGGTACACAAATAGGCGCACCCCGCCTGTCAGAATCCGGCGCGACGGGCAAGGCCCGGCGCACCCTCGCCCGACGCCGGGCGTGCGCTCGGAGATGTGCCGGAGGTTCCGGATGCTGATGCCAGGCAGCGAGATCAGCCAACTCTCCGACTTCGAGCTGGTGGAGGCGGCACGGGCGAACTCCGACGACCGGACGCAGCGCCAGATCGAGGCCGAGATGTGGCGGCGCACCACTCTCGAGGCTCGGCGGGCCGATCTGACCGCTTCGGAACGGGGACGTCGCGGACAGACCATCGCGCTCTGGGCGATCCAGGTCGGGCTATTGGCCGGTCTCTTCGCCCTGGTCGTGGTCGGGTCGCTGAACGACTTCGGTGGTGGCAACGATCCCGCCTGGGGGGCCTGCGCTGTCCTTGGCGCGCTCGCATCGGTGGGCAACCTCATGGCGCTTCTCGCGAGCGCAAACGCACAGACGGTCGCCCGCACCAGGCTTCGCCAGTTCGATGCGGAGTTCTTCCCCGGGCCCTGATCAGCGGTCGAGGGGCAGCTCGACCCGGAAGGTGGCGCCGCCGCCAGGCGTGTCCAGCACCGCCACCCGGCCCCCGTGCGCGGCCACCACCCCGGCGACGATGCTGAGCCCGAGACCGCTGCCGCCCTGATCCCGGCTCCGCTCGGGGTCGGCGCGGTGGAAGCGCTCGAAGATCCGTCCCCTCGCGGCCGCGGGGATGCCCGGACCGTGGTCGGCGACCTCGATCACCGCCCGACCTCCCTCCTCGCGGAGCGTGACCTCGATGCGGGTCCCGGCCGGGGTGTGGACCAGGGCGTTGCGGAGCAGGTTGGCCATCACCTGGCGCAGCCGTGGGTCGTCGCCGGTGACGACGAGCGGTGCCTCGAGATGGGTGGTTATCACGCGTGCGGGGTCTCCGACTCGGGCGTCGGCGCAGGCGTCGGCGACCAGTGCCTCGAGGTCGACAGGTGCCCGCTCCAGCGGGCGGCCCTGGTCGAGACGGGCCAGCAGCATCAGGTCGTCGACGAGGACGCCCATCCGTCGCGCCTCGTCCTCGATGCGGCGGAGGGCGAGCTCCAGCTCCTCGGGGTTCATCCCGCGGTTGCGGCGCACCAGCTCGGCGTAGCCGCGCATGGAGGTCAGCGGGGTGCGCAGCTCGTGGGATGCGTCCGAGAGGAACTGGCGCAGCCGCTGTTCGACGGCTGCGCGCTGGCCGAAGGCGGCCTGCAGCTGATCCAGCATGGTGTTGAGGGCGAGCCCCAACCGGCCCACCTCGGTGGTGGGGTCGGCCGGGGTGACCCGGCGGCCCAGCTCCCCGCCGGCGATCGCCCGGGCCGTGTCGCCCATCCGCGCCAGCGGTCGCAATCCCCGCCGGATGATCAGCCACGTCGCGAGGACCAGGAGCACCACGACACCGGCGCCCACCAGCAGCTCCAGCAGGAGGAGGTGGCCGAGGGTGGCGTCGTAGCTGTCCATCGGGACGGCGGCGACGACGATGTCGCCATTGGCACCGCCGGTCGGCTCGACGTAGATCAGGTACTGGCTGTAGCTGCCAACCCCGGCGACCGTCAGGTACCGGCCCGGCTCGGAGGCGAGTTGCCCGGGCAGCACCGGGTGGTTGGCGGTGGGGCTCAATTGATCCTGGGTGGGGACGCCCAGGAACTGGGGGCTGCCCACCACGCCGCCCTTCGTGGAGAGCACCTCGCCCCACACCACGCCCGGGGGTGACCCCGGCCCTCCGGGGCCGCCACCGTTCGGCCCCCCGGGCTCGCCGCCACCGGGCACAGAGCTTGCCACCAGGTTGGCGCCGTTCTGCGCCTGCTGCTGGAGTTGCCCGTAGAGGAAGGACTGCTGTTCGGCGTAGGTCGCCGCGTCCGCCGCCAGCAGGCAGAGGACAAAGAGCGGCACCAGGGCGAGCAGCAGCCGCGCCCGCAGCGTCATCTCACGCCGGGCGCGGGGGCCGGAGCACGTAGCCGATGCCGCGCACGGTGTGGATCAGCCGGGGATCGGTGAAGTCCACCTTGCGCCGGAGGTAGCTGATGTAGGTCTCCAGCACCCCGGCGTCGCCGCCGAAGTCGTAGTCCCAGACGTGGTCGAGGATCTGGGATCGGGAGAGCACCCGGCGGGCGTTGGCGAGGAGGTAGCGGAGCAGCCGGAACTCGGTGCGGGTCAGCTCGATCGGCTTCCCGGCGCGCCACACCTCGTGGCTCTCCTCGTCCAGCTCCAGGTCGGCGACGGTCAGCCGCGAGGAGGTCGCTGCGGGGCTGCCCTGGTAGCGACGCAGCACCGCCCGGATGCGGGCCACCAGCTCCTCGATGCTGAAGGGCTTGGTCACGTAGTCGTCGCCCCCGACGGTGAGCCCGCGCACCTTCTCCTCGGTGGCGTCCCGGGCGGTCAGAAAGATCACCGGGACCCGGTGGCCCTCGGCGACGAGACGCTGGGTGAGGCTGAAGCCGTCCTCGTCGGGCAGGCCGACATCGAGGACGATCAGATCCGGATGGTGGTCGAGCACCGCCTCCCGCGCCTGGCGGGCGGTGGCCGCGCTCTCCACGGCGAAGCCCTCGTAGCGGAGCGCCATGGAGACCAGGTCGGTGATGTTGCGCTCGTCGTCGACCACGAGCACGCGGGTGGGTGCGGCGTCGGAACCGTCCATGCTCCCGATGGTGGCACCCGAACCTGGGAATTTGCTCAGAGTCTCCTGGGAGGCCGATGGGCCGGGGCCCGCCGCCTCCCGGGCTCCCCTCGCGGCCCAGAGCGCCTGGCGTGAGCCGTCAGCCCGCCGGCTCCACCGTCACGTCCCCGGTGTCCGTCGAGGCCGAGATCTCGTCCGTGGATGCGGGGTTGGTGGGCACCTCCACGGAGGTGTCTCCGGTCTGGGTGTGAGCGGAGACGGCGTACGCAGTCCCGCCCCCGGGGAGCGTCACGGTGACGTCCCCGGTCTGATCCTGCGCCGACACGTTGGTGGGCGCCTGGGCAAAGTCCAGGGAGATGTCGCCCGTCTGGGCGCTGGCGGTGACGCTGGGCGCGTCGATGGCGACCCCGGTGATGTCGCCGGTCTGGTTGCTGAGGTGGAGGAAGCCCGACCCCCCGTTGACCTGCAGGTCGCCGGTGTCCGTCTGGAGCGAGAGATCGTCGAGGCCGTTGGAGGTGAGGTTCCCGGTGTCGGTCGACGCGGTGACCTCGATGCGCGGTGGGATCGCGACAGTGAGGTCGACCGAGCACTCGGCGGCCACGACCCACGGGCAGTGCACGGTGACCGAAACGCTGGCCCCCGTGGTGGTGACGTCAACGGTCGGGCGCACCAGGCCGTAGTGGGCGATGCCGGTCAGATGGACCTGGCTGTCACCGCTCGCGATGAGCGTGAGATCGCCGCTGTCGACGGTGACGCTCAACTGGGCGGCGGAGGGGGTGAAGCTGCGGTGGATCTGGAAGCTGTCCAGGCTCAGGAGCGCGACCAGAGTCAGCGCGCCCCAGGCGATGACGGCCAGGGAGATCGGGATGCCGATGACCAGGGCGGCGAGCCGGCCCGTGGTGAGACGCGGTGGACGGGTCACGGTCGAATTCCTCATCTGTCGAGATAGCGGAGCACGGCGAGCACCCGCCGGTGGTCGCCGTCGGTGGGTGGGAGGCTGAGCTTGCTGAAGATGCTGTTGATGTACTTCTCGACCGCGGCCGTCCCGATGGTGAGTGCCGCGGCGATGGCGGCGTTGGAGCGCCCCTCGGCCATCAGCCCCAGCACCTTGCGCTCGCGGGGCGTCAGCGTCGCCAGCGGGTTGCGGCTGCGTGCGAGCAGCTGGGCCACCACCTCCGGGTCGAGCACGCTCCCGCCCTCGCCGATGCGGCGCAGCGCGTCGATGAAGTCGCCGACGTCGGCCACCCGGTCCTTGAGCAAGTAGCCGACCCCGCCCCCGCGATCGGTCAGCAGCTCGGTGGCGTAGCGCTCCTCGACGTACTGCGAGAGCACCATCACGCCCACCGCGGGCCATTGATGCCGCACCACGAGCGCGGCGCGCAGGCCCTCGTCGGTGAAGGTCGGAGGCATGCGCACGTCGACCACCACGACGTCGGGGCGCTGCGCATCCACGGCGCGCAGAAAGGTCTCCGCGTCGGTGGTGGCGGCGACCACGTCATGGCCCGCGTCGACGAGCAGCCGCGAGAGCCCCTCACGGAGGAGGACCGAGTCCTCGGCGATCACGATGCGCATGGCAGCTCCGCCTGGATGACGGTGGGCCCACCGGGAGGGCTGTCGATGCGGAGATTGCCATCCACCCCGGCGACGCGGTCGGCGAGCCCGGAGAGGCCACCACCGGCCGGGTCCGCGCCGCCGACGCCGTCGTCGCGCACGCTGATGCTCAGCACCCCGCCCGCGGCGCAGATGTCGACGGAGGCGTGCTGAGCACGGGCGTGCTTGGCGACGTTGGCGAGCGATTCGGCCACCACGAAGTAGGCGATGGACTCGATGGTGAGCGAGGGTCGTACCGGGATGTCGACGTTGATCGCGACGGGGATGGGGGAGAGGGCGGCGAGGCCGGAGACGGCGGCGTCGAGGCCCCGGTCGGTGAGCACCGGGGGATGCACCCCGCGGACCAGCTGGCGCAGCTCCACCAGCGCCTCCTTGGCCTCGGCATGGGCGCGGTCGATGAGATCGCGCGCACCCTCGGGATCGGTGCTGAACTTCACCTTGGCGCGACCGAGCTCCATGGCGACGGAGACCAGGCGTTGCTGGGCACCGTCGTGGAGGTCACGCTCCATCCGGAGGCGTTCGGCCTCCGCCGCCCCCACCACGCGGGCGCGGCTGTCTTCGAGCTGCGCCACGCGGGCGGCCAGCGCACGGGTCCCGGGACCGAGGAGGACGCGCGCCAGCGCGGTTTCCATGGTGGCGAGGCCGCGGACCACGAGCGGAGCCGCGAGCAGGATGACCAGCCCGGCGAGGACGGCGCCGGTCAGCTCCAGAGGCCCATGGACGATGAGGCCTCCGATGGAAGCTCCGCCGCGGGGAAGCGCGAAGTTGTAGGTCGGGAGGGTTATCAGGGCGAGCGGGATGGCCCAGATGACCACCGTGATCGTGAAGTCGATGATGCCGACCGGAAGCCAGAGCAGGCAGTACGCCAGCTGCCGCCACGTCGAGGCCATCCGCAGCGGCTGGATCAGGGGCTGCCACCAGGCGCCGCCCGGGGCGGGTCCGGGGGGCGGCGGAATCGTCTCGCCGAGCAGGAGCGAGAAGCGCGCGCGTTCGAAGTGCGCGATCCCGATAGCCACCCAGGCGGTGGCGGTCAGCACCGGTATGCCGACCAGGAAGAGCGGCAGCAGTCCGACTCCCAGCGACAGCCCCGTCACTGCGGCGGTGAAGGTGAGGATGCCGACGAGCAGCCCCGCGAGCAGGTGGATGGTGGCGAGCCACGTCCGCGGCGAGACCAGCGACGCGGGCAGCTGCCACACATCCCTGGCGCGGAGTCCTTCCCCGGGCCCGCCAGCGGGCTGGGTGACCGATCTGTTGACCATGGCCCCAGGTTATGTGGATGGATCCCTTCCGGCCAGCCGGCCAGCCCACGGGTTTTTCGGGGGGCTTACCCTACTCGGACCGTCGCTGCCGCGTGACCCACTCGCGTGGCGCGGCACCGCGCCGCTCGTTTAGGCTCTGCGGGTGGTGGCCCAGAGGATGCGGTCGCGCACATGACGGCTGACGGCGTCGGGGGCCCGGCGGGCGGCGCTCCCGGCGACCCCAGCGGCTCCGCCGAGCCGCTGGCCTCGGCTTGGCCTCCCGGTTCGCGCGGGTCGGTCGCCGCGCCGTCGTGGGGCGGGCGCCGCGTGGTGGTGGTGCTGCTGCTCGGCGTGATCCTTCTCGCTGCGGTCGCCGTCGGCGCGCGCGCGGCTCCCGCGAGCGCCTCCGTGGCCCCGGGCGCGTCGGGAGCCTTGGGCGACGGCCTCTACGGGGTTCTCGGGGTCGCTGCCGGGGCGGTGATCGCAATGCTCGTGGCGGCGACCATCTTCGGGGTCTTCCAGCGCCGGAGCAGGGTGCCGGACGCGAGGGAGAGGGAGCGTCCGGCGCGCCCCATCTACCTCCTGCTCTTCATCGGCGGCTTCGCTCTCGCGGTGGTCTGGTTGCTGGCGCGCGCGCCGCGCCTGAAGTACCGGGCGGCACCCTCCATCGCCTCAGGTGGGGGCACGGCGCCCTCGACCGCGGTCGCCGCCGGGCCGCCGCCCTCCAGCCCCACGGTGCTCCTCGTCGGGGTGGTGGTCGGGGTCCTCCTGGTCGTCGCCGGTGGCCTCGTCCTCCTGATCCGGGCAAGCTCTCGGCACGCCCCGCCGGTGCCTCTACCGCACGAGCCGTCACCGCTCCTCGGCGCCATCGACGCCGCGCTCGACGCTCTCGACTCCGACGCCGACCCGCGCCGCGCGGTGATCGCCGCCTACGCCACCATGGAGCGCCTCCTCGCCGCTGCCGGCTCCCCCCGCCGGCCTGCCGACGCCCCGACCGAGCACCTGGAGCGCAGCCTGGTCCTGCTCGGATCCGGCCGTGCGTCTGCGCGCCGCCTCACCGAACTCTTCGAGCAGGCCCGGTTCTCCGTCCAGGCCATCGACGAGCAGGTGCGCCGTTCAGCCTTCGAGGCACTGGCTTCCGTCCGCCACGACTTGGCGCAGGTCTGAGGGTGTGGTCGTGAGCCGCCTGCCGACCGGTCCTCTCGCCGTCGCCATGCTGGCGACGATCGCCGCCGCGGTCCTCGCCACTCAGGCGGTCATGAGCGCTTCCCTGGTGCTCCTCGGGTACGTCGTCTGCCTCTCGACCTGCATCGTCTGGTGGCTCCTGACGGCCGCCGCGCCGGCCCCTGAGCACCGCCTCGGCGTGATGGCGGCGCTGGCCCCCTCGCGCGTGACCGCTGAGCCGGTCCGCCCGCCGCGGCTGGCGGTTCTCGAACGACTGGTCGCCAACGGGATGAGCTCGGCCCTGGACGCCGACGCGCGGCTGGGGCCCACTCTGCGGGATCTGGCTCGCGAGCTTCTGGCCACCCGCCACGGTGTCGAGGCCGATGACGACGACGATGTGGCCGCCCTTGCCGGAATGCCCGGCGAGCCGCTCCTCGGACCGCGCAGCGCGCGCCGTCCGAGCGCCACCGCCTCGGGGCCCTCCGCCGCCGACGTCGCCCGCGTGCTCGCTCACCTGGAGAGCCTCTGAATTGAGATCATCTGCCCGGTGATCCAGGTCAAGGACGTCGCCGCTGCCGGTGAGGCCATCCTCACCGAGGTCGAGAAGGTGATCGTCGGCAAACGCGACGCCCTGGAGCTCCTACTGGTCGGCGTCCTCGCCAACGGCCACGTCCTCATCGAGGACTTCCCGGGGCTCGCCAAGACCCTGATCGCGCGCTCCCTGGCCCAGGTGATGGGACTGGAGTTCCGGCGCATCCAGTTCACCCCCGACCTGCTCCCCTCCGACATCACCGGCTCTTCGCTCTACGACCAGCGGAACTCCGAGTTCTCGTTTCAGCCCGGCCCCGTCTTCACCAACCTGCTCCTCGGGGATGAGATCAATCGCACGCCCCCCAAGACCCAGGCTGCCCTGCTCGAGGCGATGCAGGAGCGCCAGGTCACCGTGGACGGCATCACCCGGCTTCTGACCCCACCGTTCCTCGTCATCGCGACCCAGAACCCGATCGAATACGAGGGCACCTACCCGCTGCCCGAGGCTCAGCTCGACCGCTTCCTGCTCCGGATCGGCGTCGGCTACCCGAGCGCGGAACAGGAGGCGGAGATCCTCCGGCGCCGGGTGGAGCGCCGCAGCGACAGCGTCACCCTGGAGAAGGTCGTCGACCGGACCACCCTGCTCGACCTCCAGCGCGCGGTGGAGGACGTCCATGTCGAGCCGAGCCTGACCGCCTACATCGTCGACCTGGTGGCCGCCACCCGGGCCAGGCCCGACGTCCAGGTCGGTTCTAGCCCGCGCGGCAGCCTGGCGGTGCTCGCGGCGTCCCGCGCCCGGGCCTGCCTGCTCGGCCGGGACTTCGTCGTGCCCGAGGACATCAAGGCGGTCGCGGTCGCGGCCCTCGGGCACCGCCTCAGCCTGCGACCCGAGCTCTGGGTGCGCGGGGTGCGGGGCGACGACGTGATCCGGGCCTGCCTCGACACCGTGCCGGCGCCATCCACGCAGGCCGCGGCCGGGTGAGCTGGACGCCCACCTCGCGCCTGCTGGCATACCCCTGGCTGGTGGCAGCCCTCCTGATCGCCGCCCTCGCGGCCGGCCGCCCCGAGCTGGCTGCGGCCGCCGCGCCGCTCGCGGCCGTCCTGCTGGCCGGCCTGCTGCGCTCGCGACGCCCCGCGCTCCCGGCAGTGCGCGTCTCCGCATCCGCGGCCCGCGTCGTCGAGGG
>PLNE01000141.1 GCA_003141695.1 Candidatus Dormiibacterota bacterium | reverse complement strand
GACCCTCGCTGGTACGAGTGGGGGTCATACGAGGGGTGGTCACTGGACAGGGTGCGCAGTCCGAAGCCAGTGAAGAGATCGGCTCGCATCAATCGATCTACCACGGACTGCACCCGGTTCCCTCCGAGGATCCCCGACCAGAGGCAGTGGCCGGGGTTGGACGTGGGGGTGCCAAGCGGTCGTTTGTCGCCATCCAGTGCGAAGGCCACCGTGCGCTCTTCGGGCAGCCAGAAGCTCTCCATGAAGCGGCGCTGCAGCTCTGTCGCCTCGCGCCGGAGGCGCTCCGCACGCTCGTGATCACCCCAGGCCGCGAACAGCTCGGCCACGTCGCGCTTGGCTGCGTACACGTAGGCCTGCATCTCGCAGGTCGCGATGGGATGCTTAGGAAACCCGCCCGCTTCGTCGAGCACACCGTCACGCCCGTCTCGCCAACTCTGGTTGCGATACCCGGATGGCGTCTGGGGCGCGTACTCCTGAAGCCCGTCGCCGTCGCGGTCGCCGTAGCGGTCGATCCAGTCCAGGCACTGCTCGGCGGTGTGGCGCAGCCGGTGCAGGAGGCCGGGATCCCCGAGCCAGCGGTACGTCTCGCCGAGAAGCAGCAGATAGAGGGGCGTCGCGTCGGCGGTGCCGTAGTAGGGGGAATGAGGAATCGTCCCGAAGTGCGCCCACTCGCCGCTGCGCATCTCATGGCAGATCTTCCCCGGCTCGGCGTCGCGCCGGGGGTCGAGCTCATGCGCCTGCCACTGGGCCAGCTTCTGCAGCGTGCCTACCGCGAACAACGGGTGAACGGGGAGCGCCTGGAGCGATGCGATGATCGAGTCCCGGCCGAAGACGGCGACGTACCAGGGGACTCCCGCCGCCGGGATCCAGACGTCGGGTGAGAAATCGTGGTCGTAGAGTCGGAGTGCGGCGAAGTCCTCCACCGCCTGGTCGAAGGCAAGCCGCAGCCGCAGGTCGTCGGTGTGGACGCGGGCCACGGTGCGGTGCCAGCGTGACCGGAGTCGCTCGGCCCGATCGAGCCGGCCGGCGCCCCCCTCCGGGCCGGGCCTCATGCTCGGTCTGGCCCGGGCGGTTGCGATCAGATCGTACTGAACGGAGACCTTCCACTCGTCATCGGTCCATCGCTCGATCGGGAAGCGGAGCGCGCCGTTGGCGTAGCTGACCGGCTGGGACTGGGGGAGGATGCGGACCAGACAACGACGGACGAAGCCGTCGCGGTGGTAGCGCGTCTCCAAACAGCTCCCGCGGACCCACGACGTGTTGACACCGGGACGGCGCTGCCAGCGCTGAGTGCGCACCTCGAAAAGGTCCGCGAAGTCAGATTCCAGCTGCAGCTGCAACATGATGGCGGGGACAGCACCGTAGCAGCGGACGCTGTAGTCTTCGCGCAGCCGGCGAGCGCTGACCACCCGGTCCAGGGTCACCGTGACCCGCCCGCCGACGTCCATCGCCTCGGGAGAGGGCAGCGAGGCGGCCGTATACGTCCAGCGGGCGTGGTGGAAGCTCAGCCGGGCAGCGGCGAGGCAGGTGAGCGGCCGGTCATTGAGAAGCAGCTCGTGCCCCGAGATGAAGCGGGTGTCGTCCGAGAACAGCCCGCATAACCGTCCGTCGCGGGGGCGCATGCCCCCATCGTTGTCACAGACCACGAAAGTCGAGCCGTAGCTCAGGGTGATGTGACGCGGTCCGGGGGACACCGTGGCCCGCGATGTCCGGAACGCTCGGCGGCGATCCGGCAGTGCGGGCACCAGAGGCGGCTCGACCTGGGGAGTGGCCTCCGGGTTCTTGGGATGCTGCGCCACGGAACGTCAGCCTAGAGCAACTCGACGCCTTGGTGGTCACCTGGACCTCACTCGCTGGGGCGGAGGGGAGGAGGACGACGACGCAGAGCCGGAGGACCCTGCCAGCGGCAGGCCAACGGCACTGGCACGCTCGGCCTCAAGCGGGGATGGTGGAACCTCGGGTAGTGGAGGCAGGACCCGTGGCTGGACCAGGGAGGCCAGTGGCACCGAGAATGGGGTCGGAGCGCGCGTCTCCTCTTGACTGGTGCTGGCTTGTTGTCGCCGGCGAGCGTCGGGGCCCGATGCCCTTTGAGCGGGCAGTGGAAGGGCTGCAAGCCCTTCACCGCGATGGGGCCCACCTGTCTGAGCTCGTCATCGTCGGCGCCAGACAACCGAACGTCCGGACGAAGCGCACCTCTGGCCGGGCGGGATCCCCACTTTCTCCCCAGGGTGATCCTGGCGGACAAGCTGTCGGGGCCTGATATGGAAGTCCGCCGTTGGGACGGGCGACCTGACCGATGGTGAGCAGGGGATCACCCTGGTTGTCAAAGCCGGGCACCTCGACATAGGGGCTGGTGTGCCCCGTCTTATCCGGGGCGGGGTGGCTGCTGGAGAGGCTGGATCGGTGTCGCGGCAGAGCGTGGGACCGGCGAATTCAAAACGCCCCCGGGCGCCCCTCTGCACCACCCCTGCCGGGGACCTGGAAAATCCCCGACCCCAACCCCCTCTTCACGGGCACGGGAGACAGTGCGGGACGCCGTGGCGGTGCCGTGGCTGCGGGTGAGAGGCGGAAAGCGGGCACTGCCGTGATTGCCGCGATCAGCGGTCTCCGGCCTGGCTCTGTGTGGCCCAATAGAGTCCCAACGGAGCCGCCCAGGGGTGCCCGAAACCGCCTGGCTAGGCCGTCCCGCGAATTCAAAATGCCCCTACGTACCCACCTCCGCCACCCCCTCCGGGGAGCTGGAAATGCGGTATACGGGGTCAACTCGTATCGAGGGTTCGAATCCCTCTCGCTCCGCGATTGTCGTGTCTCGGGCATCCTGGACACCTGTCTCAGGACATCGTGGACTCTAGGCCGGCCGAGGGCACGCCGCGCGGCTGGTAGTCCCGGGAGGGGTCCAGGGTCACCTGCGGAGGAGGGAGCCGTCGTCGGCGGTGTCGAGCTGGAGTTGGAGCTCGGCGAGCGACCGCAGGGGCGGCTGGCGGGCCAGGAAGCGCTTGAGGGTCTGGTGAAAGCGCTCGACCTTGCCGCAGGTCTGGGGGTGATTGGGGGGTGGAGTGCTTGGTGAGGATGCCGAGGCGCTCCAGCTCGGACTCGAGGAGCACCAGGTGGAGGCGCTGGACCAGCGCATTCTCCGCCCTCCACCGGTCCACCGCCGGGCTTGAGGGATAGAGAGGTCGCGCGACCCTACGGTTAGGTCCGAGCGATCCTCACCGTCCCTCTAAGCTCGGTGGGTTGACTTGAGAGCCCGGGGCCTGGCCATCTCCGGTACAACCGCCCATGGATCGACGTTTGCTCTACTCGGGTCTACGCGTTGGGCCGGGCGCGGCCGGCCGGCGGCGCATCTTCCGTTTACCCCGCTTCAGGGCGGACATTCGGCTCGTCTTCGCCCGGAGGGGGAGCGTCCTGCGTGTACCCCGCTTCAGTGCGGACATTTGGCCGGGCTTCGCCCACTTCGGGCGCATCCTCTGTGTACCCCGCTTCAGTGCCGACGTTTGGCTCGGCTACACCCGCAGGGCGCGGCTCCTCGTCAGTTTCTTTGGCCATGTGATCTCCTCCTTTGCCCTTGTGTTCAGGGCGTGACAGCGGTCGGACACGTCCGACGGCTGCGTCTCCGGCGTGGACCCGAGGGTCATACGGAGAGAGGGCGCCATCACTGGAGCATGCAGCTACGAACGCGCCCGTTCACGAAACATCATGGCACCGGCGGTGGCGCGTGTCCAGTACGCTTGCGCACCCATGACCGGAGTCAGCCCGGTCGCCTGGGTGCACTCACGGTGCCGCCCCTGCTGCTCGCCGCGACCGTGACCCTCTGCGTCTCCTTGCGGTTGGTGGGACAATGCAACCCGTGCGCATCGTCGTCTGGGTGGTCGAAGGGACGTGGCAGGGATGCGTCGACGCAGCCAGCCAGAGCATTCCCTCGGACGCGCTGGTCGCACTCCTCCACGTCACCCCTTCCGATGTCACCGGGGTTGCCGAGGTGGCCGCGGCAGGGCTGCTCGGACGGGGGTTCCCGGGGCGCAAACCCACCCATCCGCTCCAAGCCGTTGCCGATGAGGCTGCCTCGGAGTTGCTCGCCGCCGCCGCGGCGCGGCTCGGCCGTCAGGATGCGGAGCTCATCCATCGTCGGGGACGGGTCGGGCACGAGGTCATCGGCGCCGTCGCCGAGAACGTCGACCTGCTGGTGGCGGCCCGCGACGGTGACCACTCGCGCCTGGGTCCGCACAGCTTGGGCTCCGCCACCCGATTCGTTGTCGACCACGCCCCCTGTGCCGTGCTGCTGGTCTGGCCGGATAAGCCACCGGGTATCGAGACAATTCCACCACCGCCTTGGTGACCACGCGCGGCTGGGTCCGCGGCTGAACTTCCGCCCGTCCTGAGCGAAGCCGTGGTCAGACGAGAGGAGTGCTTCGGTCGGAGAGATGTCCGCCCGAGCTATCCGCTTTCTACTAGGCACCCGTCCTTAAGGGCGATGGTCCGCTGGCAGCGGCGGGCGATGGCGGTGTCGTGGGTGGCAATCACCAGGGTGAAGCCGTGCTCCTTCCGCAGCCGGAGGAGCAGGTCCATCACGATCGTCCCGTTGGCCGAATCGAGGTTCCCCGTCGGCTCGTCGGCGAGCACGATCCCGGGCTGGTTGATCAGCGCCCGGGCGACGGCCACCCGCCGGCGCACCGGATTGGCGGGCGTGCAGGACGCTCGCGTAGGTGTCGACGGTGATCGTGAGGGTCGAGTGGCCTAGCCCTCTCACCACCACGTGTGTTCGAGCGCGCGATCGGTGCCGCCCGTCTCGTCGAGCGCGTCGAGCTCCCGCATATCCTCGTCGGACAGCTGGAAGCTGAAGATGTCGGCGTTCTCCTCGATGCGCTCGCGGTGGGTGGACTTGGGGATGACGGGCACATCGCGCTGGATGCACCACCGCAGCAGGACCTGGGCGGGGGTCCGCCCCACGCGATCCGCCACCAGCCGGACGGTCTGGTTGCCAAGGTGGCGGCCCGTGCCCAGCGGGCTGTACGCCTCGAGGGCGACGCTGCGCTGCTTGCAGGCTTCGAGCAGCGCCTTCCGATACTGGAGTGAGCTGAAGTTGATCTGGTTCACAGCTGGAGCGATCGTCCCGACCCCGATCACCTCGTCCAGCTGGGTGGCGCTGAAGTTGGAGACCCCGACCGAGCGGGCATATCCCAGCTCGCGGGCTCGCTCCATGCCCGGCCATGCCCAGGTGGCGCCCCCCTGCGGCCAGTGAATGAGGTACAGGTCCACGTGGTCGACGCGCAGTCGCCGCAGGCTCTCCTCGACCGCGGCCACGGGGTCTGGATCCCCTGGAAAGAACTTGGTGGTGATGAAGACGTCGTCGCGGGGCACGCCGCTCTCGAGCAGGGCCGTGCCGACGCTCTCCTCATTGCCGTAAGCCTGGGCGGTGTCGATGTGGCGATAACCCAACTCGAGTGCCCAGCGCACGGTGCTGACGCATTCCGGACCGCTCGTGACCTGCCACACCCCGAGGCCCAGCAGGGGGATCTGGTTGCCGTCGGCGAGCACCCGGCCGCGCCCGTCCGCCGTGAGTGGACTGATTGTCATGATTAGCCGCTCCTTGGTCGACGGGGTGCCCGGAATTGCAATTACCGGTTGCTCCCACAGTCTAGGCCGGGACGAGTGCTGACCCGAGTGCGAGCGGACTCACGACCGCCGCGCTCGAGGTCAGGGGGACCCGGGATGACCCGGCCTGAGCGGTGCCGGGGTCAGCTCTGCCTGCGGTGTCGCCGCAGGTTGAGCCCGCGCAGCGGTCCGACGATGAGCAGCAGGCTCACGAGTGCCGCGAGAAGGATCAGGGCGTCTGCCCACTCGAAGACGATGCCTCCCGCGGAGGTGAGGACAGCCGACGCCAGCGAGACGCCGTTGGCACCCGCCACGGCAGGCGGGATCGTCATCTGGGCAAAGGCGTCCTCCAGCGCGGAGGGGCTTGCGCCCGGCGAGACCTGGACCACAGGTGGCGCGATGAGCTTGGGAGTCGGCGTTGCCGGTGGGGGAGTGGGGGTCGGCACCGGGGTGGGGACCGGCGTGCTCGTCGGGGTCGGCGTGGGCGTCGGCGTCGG
>PLNE01000025.1 GCA_003141695.1 Candidatus Dormiibacterota bacterium | reverse complement strand
CTGGAGGTGCTGGTCAACAACGCCGGCGGAGCGCGGGGCCTGGACCCGCTGGCCGCGGCCCGCAGCGACAGCTGGCGCTGGATGTGGGAGGTCAACGTGCTCGGCCTCATGCAGATGACCCGTGCCCTGCTGCCCGCGCTCGAAGCCTCGGGGCACGGCCACATCGTGAACCTCTCCTCCACCGCCGGCAGCGAGGTGTACGAGGGCGGGAGCGGCTACAGCAGCGCCAAGCACGGGGTCCACGCCATCAGCAAGACGCTCAGGCTGGAGCTGGCCGGGCTCCCGATCCGGGTGACGGAGGTCTCCCCCGGCATGGTCGAGACCGACTTCAGTCTCAATCGGTTTGAGGGTGACGCGGCGCGGGCGGCGGGGGTGTATCAGGGCGTGACCGCGCTCACGGCCGCGGACGTCGCGGACGTGGTTGCCTTTGCCGTGACCCGGCCGGCCCACGTCAACCTCGACGAGATCGTGATCCGGCCGCTCCAGCAGGCGGCCGCCCACAAGGTCGTGCGCCGCAGCTGAGGGGTCCCTCAGCTCTTCTCCCCTCCCAGGAAGCCGACGATGACCCCGAAGATGGTCGTCGAGAGCGCAAAGAGGGTGGTGTATGAGTTGGTCAGCTTCATAGCGTCCGTGGTGATCCCGCCGGCCAGGAGCAGGAGGAAGATGCCGGTCAGGGAGCCTGCGATGTCGAAAANNAGAACCGGCCGGTGTTGAACTTGGCTCCGCCGAGGAGCTGATTGGTGAGGTCGGCGGCGCTGCTGCTCGCCTGGGCGTCGGCTGCCGCGGGAGACGGCGGCGTAGTCGCGAGCGCCTTGCTCACTGCGTTGACCACGGGATTGAGATTGCCCGCCATCTGCACGGCAAGGGTCTTCTGCTGCTCGGCGTCGGCCGGAGGCGCCGCCGTGAGGGCGGTCCGCAGCAGCTGGGTCACTGCCGGATCGGCCTGTCGCTCAAAGAAGACGCCCATGACGAAATGCCCTCCACTCGTGCATGACAGTCGGCCACGGGGGCTCTCACCCGTGCCGGGACGCTCCTGCGTTTCTATCACGCAGGGCCGGGCGGCGCCAGGGGGCAGGAGCCGGCCCCGCGGAGCGCTCCGGGGAGGTGACTCGCCCTTGCCAGGCTCGGGCCCACCTGCTACTGTGCAGAGGACTTCTATTTTCAAACTACTTTGTAGGAGAGCGAAGATGATCAGCCCGGAAAGCGCCCGTAGCCCCGGTCATGCCACCTGCCCCGATGACGCGTCGCCCTCCGTGGGAGCATCGCTCTCGTTCATCACTGCCTGGAGGCGCCAGACCGCGCGGCGCCTCTTCGGGAACCCTGAACTGGTGCTCGCAGCCTGGGGCGGCGCGTGGCTCCTCGGGTTCGGCGCCTGCTATCTGGCCTCCTCACCGAGATCCGCCCTTGCGGTCCCCGGCTGGCTCGCCTACCTCGTTCTTGGAGTGAGCTCTGCAACGGCGGGAGTGGTCTCGGCGGTCGAGACGGTGCGCCCGGGGCGAGGCGTCGTCGGGCCGTCGCGCCAGGTCACCACCCTCTACTGGTGGAGCTGGCTCCTGGCCACCGGAGGGCTCTGCCTTCTCATGCTGGGACTCGGACGGGCCGGGCTCTCCCCTGCTCTGCTGTCACTGGCGTGGCCCGGCCTCGCCGTGCTGGTCAGCGGCGTTCTCTACGCCGTCGGCGGAGCTCTCTGGCAGGATCGCCTCTACTACGCGCTCGGCGCTTGGACGGTGGCTGTCGGAGCCGCCAGCACCTTCGCGGGCGCGCCCGGGAACCTGGCGGTACTCGCCCTGGCCGGCGGGGGCGGCCTGCTCGTCATGGCGGTCGTGATGGTGGCGCGGCGCACGAACCGGTGGACGGAGGCGTGAGTACCAAAGCGGCGCCCGCGGTCATCCCCCGCCTCGACCCGATCATCCACGCCCAACCCCGCCTGCGCGTGGTGGTCGCGCTGGCGACCCTCGGGGAGCGCGACCAGATCGCGTTTCCCCGTCTCCAGGAGGTGGTCGGGATGACCGCGGGGAATCTCTCCACCCACCTGCGCAAGCTGGAGGAAGCGGCGTATGTGAAGGTGGAGAAGACGTACCGGCGACGCACTCCGGTGACGTACATCTCGCTCACCCGCGCCGGCCGGCGGGCCCTCGAGGATTACACCGCGGCGCTCCAGACATTGCTCACCGAGGCTCCGAGCCTCACTCGCGAGGAGGACGGATCATGACGATCGAAGTGCCACCCCGCGGCACGCGGGGCGCGCGGAGCCCCGGTGCCGTGTTCCAGGCTCTTCGCTCCGGTGATGAGGATGCAGATCTCCCGTTATCGTCGCAGCCGGGGTCCCGAGCAGCCGCGGACCTTCGGCTTTCCGGCGCTGCTTCTGACCACCGTGGGGGCCAGGACAGGGCTGCGCCGGACCGTGATCCTCGGCGGCTTCCCGGACGGCGAGGATGCCTGGCTCGTGGTGGCGTCCAACGGCGGTGCCGCCACTCATCCGGCGTGGTTTCTCAACATGGCACGCCACCCCGAGCAGGTCGCTTCTCCCCCGCAGCGGGGCGGC
>PLNE01000236.1 GCA_003141695.1 Candidatus Dormiibacterota bacterium | reverse complement strand
GCCAACTGCTGCCGGGACGTCTGGCGCAGCTCTTGGTGGCGGCTCGGCGGGGAACCCCCCGTTGACGCTCCGGAACCCGCCGCTCCAGCGGCCGGCGAGCATCGCGAGGCCATCTACGACCTGCGCGACGCCCTGCGGCGGCTGGGCCACCGCGACCGGCTGGTCATCGTGCTCCGCTACTACCTCGACCTCTCCCATGAGGACGTCGCCGCCGTCACCGGGATGCAGGTGACCGCCGTGCGGGCACGGGCTTCCCGCGCTCTGCGCCGCCTCCGGCTCGACCTCGCCACCGAGGAGGACGTGTGATGGACCGGCTGACGGCTGATGCCCTCCGTGCCCGCGTGCGGGCCGCCATCGGCGAACCGGAGGTCACCGGCAAGGTTTTTGACCTGGCCTCGGCCCGAGCCCGGCGCCGCCGGTGGTGGGCTCTCGGGCTCGGTACCGCACCCGCAACAGTGCGGGCCGCCTCGATGGTGGCCCTGGTCACGGCGGTCGCGGCCGTGGTGACCGTCGGCACCGTGCTCCACCTGGAAGGTCTCCCCAAACCGGCGGGGTCGGCGAACGGCCCCGCCGGCCTCTCCCAGACGCACTCGCCGGCGGCGTCCCCGGCGGCCACGGTCCCACCCGGACCGGCAGTGGAAGGATTCGTCCCCGAGGAGGTGACCGCTGTGAGCGCCGACCAGTGGTGGGTGCTCGGCTCCGACAGCGCCGGGTGCTCCGGCGCGGCCTGCACCCGGATCCTGCACACGGAGGACGCCGGCCAGACCTTCGCCTCCGTGCCCACCCCGCCCGCGGTGGTCACCGGCCTTCGCTTCCGGGATCCCGAGGACGGCTGGGCGTACAACGCGACCACCGTGTGGTCGACCCACGATGGCGGCGCGGAGTGGAACGGCACCACCTTCCCGGGCATGACCATCGAGGATCTCGAGACGTCCGGGAGCTACGTGTACGCCGTCGTCTGCACCTCGGGCTCGGCCTGCTCGCTGGAGCGCAGCGCCAGCGATACGGACGGGTGGCAGTCGCTGTCCCTCCCGAGTGACCTCGACACGTTCCGCTACGTGCCCAAGAGCCTGAGCGTCCATGGCGGTTACGTCGCCCTGGCCTTCTTTGCGACCGCGGCGTCCGGCACGGAGCAGCTGAGCCGGGTGGTGACCTCCAGCGACGACGGGGAGCACTTCAGCGAGGCCTCGATCTGCCCGGGGACCATGGGCATCGTGAGCCTCTATGTGGTGAGCTCCGAGGACGCGGTGGCCACGTGCTCGACAGGACTTCTCGTGGGAGTCTGGAGCTCCGACGATGGCGGCGCCGTGTTCACGGCAGTTCAGCAGTCGTCCGGGTACGGCGAACCCAACTCGGCAACCATCGCCGCGACCTCCGCCACCCACCTCGAGCTCGCCGGGACGAGACTGCTGGTCAGCGAGGACGGAGGGCAGACCTTCCAGGTCGCGCTCGACAACGGGGACAACTGGAGCATCGTGGGATTCACTACCTCGGAGGCCGGTTTTGCCTTCAGCTACACGGGTGGAGCGGCCGACACGACCGGCCTCTGGCGCACCGACGACGCCGGGGCACAGTGGTCCGAGGTCCAGTTCCCCTGACGCGCGGTGAGGCCCTCAGTCCGGCGGCGGCACGTACCGGGCCGACGACACCCGGCCCTCCGCGACATCCAGGACCCAGGTCGAGCCCTTCTGCATCCGGGGGCTGGACCCCAGCGCGATCCCGCGCTCGGCGAGCTCGAAGAGGATGCCGCTCACCACGTCACCGTGGCTGCACGCGGCCACGGAGCCACCAACCAGCAGCGCGGCCAGCGCTCTCTCGGGATCGGCCCCTTCCTCGAGCCAGCTGGCCGTCTCCGTCAGCAGGCCGAGCCTGCCGCCCAGCGGGACAAACGTCTCGACGCAGCGCACGTACCCGCTGCTGACCAGGCGCTCGACCGGGTTGCGGGCGAGGGCGGCGGCGAGCTGCTCGGCCTGGGCCCGGCCGCGGGCGCTGAGCGGACGGTCGCGGTCCGGCCCAGTCCACTCCACCCGCTCGCCGGCATCGGCGTGACGGACCAGGAGTATCCGCCCCGAGCGCGAGCGCGAGCGCGCCCCGGGCGCGTTTGCCGCCGCACTGCCCCGGGCGCCCGCTCGCTTTGCGCTCACATCCAGCCCCACCCCTTCTTGCGATCGAGCGCCCGCCAGGGCTCCCGCCAGGCCTCCCGGCCGGCCTCGGCCCGCTCCCGTTCGGCCCCGTAGAGGACGCCGGCGGCGAACGCCGTCTCCGGGTCCGCGGCCCGCTGCACCGCCTCCTGCAGCCAGCTGCCCGCCACCACCGCGTCGTGCTGCTCGCCGAGCGCGTCCTGGAGGGCGCCGAGCCGCGCCCCGATCCGCGCTGGGCCATCCCCGAGCAGGGGGACCAGCGCCAGGACCGCGTACCGGCACTTCTTGGCGGCGATGCGCAGCTGGTGGAGCTCGTCGTCGGTGGGGGGGGCGCTGAGCCGGCTGGCGCGTCGCGCGAGCTTGCGCCAGCTGCCGTCCACGAGGGGCATCAGGATGACGGGCGCTGGGGACTCAGCGGTCTCCGGCAGCAGGGCGGGGTGGGAGGCGGCGGCGAGCAGGCGGTCCAGCAGCTCGCCGTGCTCGTGGGATTCGACGACGGAGACCAGGACGTCGCGTGCCAGCACCCGCTCCCCGACCAGGCGGCTGAGCAGCCGCTCGGTCGCCTCCCCCTCGACGCCGCGTGCGGCAGCGCTGGCGCGCAGGCGCATCAGCAGGACTTCGGCGTCTCGCACGGCGCCGAGGTCCGCCGCCAGCGTCCCCAGCTCGGCGCGGAGCTCGGCTGTCCACGCGGGCTCGAGCACCGGGCCGAAGGTCTGCAGCGCGGAGCGGTACCGGCGGCATGCGACCCGGGCCTGATGCACCCCCTCGGGGTCGCTCCCCTCGAGGACGATCGCCTCATTGCGGACCAATCTGGCGGCGTAGTCCCGCAGCGCGGCGGCAACCGCCTGGGCGACGCTGCTGCCGCCATCGAGTGGGGTCTCCCGCCACGTCGGCGCGGCCTCGGGGCCGATCAGCTCGGCGAGGAGCGGCACGGCGGCGGTGTCCACGACCCCCGCCTTGCGCAGGGCTGTGAGCGCTGGGCGGGTGCCGGTGAGGGGGCCGTGGCTGCGCAGGCTGACCCGGCGGGCGTGCGCCACGGCCCGGCGTTCGACCAGCAGGCTCACCACCTGGTGGATGGCCCAGAGCTCGCCGACCTGGCGTCCGGTCTCGAGGTGTCGCAGTCGTGCGACCTGCCGAAGTGCGACTCCCCGAAGGTAGGGGCTGAGCAGGCGGAGCGCCTCCGCCGGCGGCGAGGCC
>PLNE01000161.1 GCA_003141695.1 Candidatus Dormiibacterota bacterium | reverse complement strand
CGGCGGAAGTGCCGCGGCCGGATGTCGCCGACGTGCACGATGTCCTCCAGCCCCCGGACGATCATCGGGACGAGCGGAGCACCCGTCTCCTGGACGATGCGCGCCGCTCCGCGCCGGGGACGTTTCTGCACCTCGCCGGGGGTGAAGCCGGCCGTGGCGATCCACACCACCCCGCCCGCGCGGATCACCTCGCAGGCGCGGGTGAGCGTGTCGGACCGGGTGGGGATGCCGCCCACCGCCCGGAAGAACCAGCCGAAGCTGCGCGATTCCCCGAAGCGCCGGTTGTAGATCGGCTGCACACGGCGGTCGACGAGGCCCAGCAGCGGCCCGTCGAAGTACGAGCTGTGATGGGCGGCGATGACGCACGCCTCGCGCGGGATGCTGCCCTCGATGCGCACCTTGAAGACGATTCGGAGAAGGGTCAGGACAAACGGCCGGACGATCCGGTTGGCGACCTGCCGCTGAAACCACCGGCGCACCCCGGCATCCTCGGCATCGACCCGATCCGCCCGAGCGGCCGCGTCTCCAGGGGGAGAGGCGCGTCTCGAAGCCACGTTGACGGCAGTCTACAGCGCGGTCCGAGGCTGCTCCCGCTCGCGGGACAAGGCCTCGGCTACGGCGGGCCGTCCACGTAGTAGTGGCGTCTCCACCGGATGTAGAGGCCCACCGCGAGCAGCACCAATGCCAGCTCGAACAGGAGCGGCGTCGGGAAGTGGAAGGCGGCGCCAAGAACCCGTGCGACAAGGGGTGCCTTGGCACCCGGGGTCGGCGTCGGCGTGGCCCCCGCGCGCTGGCCGGCCGGCGTCGGCGTGCTCGCCCCGGACGCTGGAAGGGTGGCGATGCCGGCCGAGGCGGTGGTGAGCACCGGGGGGGACGGTGCGGTCGCGTCCACCTCGCGGTAGATGGACGCGTCACCCTGGTACGGGTCGAGCGCGGCGATCACCGTCGCGTACGGGTGCCCGGGAGACACCGCGATGCTCTCCACCTCCTGGCGTGCCGGCTCGCCGGCGCTGTGGTCGGTCGGGAGCCCCTGGTTGGCGGCGGTGAAGCTCTGGCCCGCATCGGTGGAGCGGAAGAGGCCGCCCCCGCTGCTCCCGCCGGCGTCGGCTCCGGCATAGACGAGGTTGGGGTCCAGCGGGCTGAAGGTGGCGTCCGTGAGGTAGGTGTTCTGGGGGATGCCGGTGCTCGAGGTCCAGGACGTGCCCCCGTCCCCGGAGCGGTACGTCCCCTTGACCGTGGTGACCAGGAGGGGATTGGTCGTGACCGTCTGGGAGGTCGGGCCTATGCTGATCGAGTTCACGACATCCCCGGACGGCAGCCCCGAGTGGATTGGCTGCCACTGCCCGGCGGTCGGATTGCGCCGGTAGAGGAAGTCGGACCCCGAGTTCGGATAGTCGACCCCGGCGAGGAACACCGGCCCCGAGGGGCCGGAGACGCCCGCCAGGGCGCTGATGCTGTCGCCCGTCAGCCCGCCCGAGTACCAGGTGACGCCGGCGGCGGAGAGGGCCACCCCGTCGTCGGTGCCGGCGGCCAGCCCGTCGGTGGTCACCGCGATGTCCCTCACGTCCAGGTTCGGGAGGCCGGAGGAGTCGTTGGACCAGGTGGTGCCGTTGTCGAGCGACACTCGAATGCCGGAGTCCGCGAGACCGGCGTAGATGGCCGCCCCCTCACCCGGCTGGTCGCTGAAGGCGACGGCCCAAGCTCGTGAGCCGCGGAGCCCGGAGGCGGTCCAGGTGTTGCCCCCGTCGGCGCTGACGTAGACGCCGTTGTCGGTCGCGGCGGCGGCGAACAGCGGGTTCTGCGGGGCGAAGGCGACCTGCCAGATCTCCCCGCTCCCCAGCCCGGAGAGGCTCCCCGCGGGCGCCCAGCTGGCCGCGCCGACGGGCCCGGAGAGCGCAGCGGTGAGTAGCAGCGCGGCGGCGGCTCCGGCCACCAGCGGTGCCGCGAGCCGTTGCGGCCGCAGCCGGTGGCGTGGGGAGTTCAAGTTCCTGATGGGGGTGGCGATCCGAATTGCTTCCAAAGGGCGGGCGAAACAGATGTGGCGCAGGGAGCATCCCCGCCCAGGCCGGCGGCGACCGCCGGCGAGCCGGGCCAGGATAACTCAGACCATGGAGCGGCGTACCAGGGTGTGCTCCCGGTCCGGGCCAACGGAAACCACGTCCACCGGGGCGCCGGCCAGCTCGCCGAGGCGCTCGATGTAAGCCTGGCAGGCGGCGGGCAGGTCCTCGAACCGCCGGCAGTCCTTGGTGGAGGTCAGCCAGCCGGGCATCTCCTCGTATACGGGCTCGGCGTGCTTGAGATGGGAGATGTTGGACATGGGGTGATCCCAGTGCTCTCCCTTGCTCATGTAGCCGGTCGCGATCCGGAGCGTCTCGATCTGGTCCAGGACGTCCACCTTGGTGATCGCCATCGAGTCGATGCCGCTCGTGTTGACCGAGTAGCGCGCGACCGCCGCGTCGAACCAGCCCACCCGGCGCGCCCTCCCGGTCACCGTGCCGAACTCGCTGCCGACTTCGCGGATCAGCTCGCCCAGGGTCCCCTCCAGCTCGGTGGGGAAGGGGCCGTAGCCGACCCGGGTGGTGTAGGCCTTGAAGACGCCGATGGTCCGGGTGACCTTGGACGGTGGGATGCCACTCCCCGTGAGCGCTCCTCCGGCGGTCGGCGCCGAGGAGGTCACGTAGGGGTAGGTGCCCAGGTCCAGGTCGAGCATCGCCCCCTGGGCGCCCTCGCAGAGGATCCGCCGATCCTCGCGGAGCGCCCCCTGGATGATCGGGTAGATGTCCCGGATGCGCGGCCCCAGGCGGTCGGCGTACTCGAGGTACTCGTCGAGGATCGCAAGCTCGTCGAACGGCTCGTGGTCGTAGAGGCGGGTCAGCGATTCGTTCTTGAGCCGGAGGACGAAGCGCAGCTTCTTCTCGAGGAACACCGGCTTGGTGAGGTCGCCGACCCGGAATCCCACCCGGCGCACCTTGTCCTCGTAGGCGGGGCCGATGCCCCGGTGGGTGGTGCCGAGGCGGTCGTCGCCGCGCTGCTGCTCGCCCAGCCGGTCGAAGACGGGGTGATACGGCATCACCATGTGGGCCCGGTCGCTGATCACCAGCTTGTCGGTGTTGACCCCGTGCGCGTGCAGCTCGTCGAGCTCGGCGAGGAACGACTTGGGGTTGACCACCATCCCGTGGCCGATGACGCAGATGGTGGTCGGCGAGAGAATGCCGCTCGGGACCAGCCGGAACTTGTAGGTCTGGCCCTCCACGACCACGGTGTGNNCCGCCGATGAGGATGGTGACGCTGATGACTGGGCCTCCAGGAATTGGGATCGAGCACGCGCAGCGTATCCCGTCGTGCCCGCCGTGGGCGTCGCCGCGGCGCGGGCGGTCGCAGCGCGGGCCCGTCCGGCGGTTTTCAGATGGAGGGCCGCGTCTCGGTCCCCGGGAGGGCCAGGGTGTGGCCCCCGCCCACTACTGCAGCAGGCTGCGAAGCATCCAGGCCGTCTTCTCGTGGATCTGCATCCGCCGGGTGAGCAGGTCCAGGGTGGACTGGTCGTGGGCCGCCTCGGCCACCGGGAAGACCTCGCGGGCGACGCGAACCACCGCCTCCTGGTCCTTCCCCAGCCGCCGGATCATCTCCGTGGCGTCCGGGGCATCCGTGTCCTCGGCGATCACGGCGAGAGCCGAGAACTCGCGGTAGGACGCCGGGGTGCGAACGCCCAGCGCGCGAATCCTCTCCGCGATCTCGTCCACCGCCAGGGCCAGCTCCATGTACTCGGTCTCGAACATCAGGTGCAGGGACGAGAACATCGGCCCGGTCACGTTCCAGTGGTAGTTGTGGGTCTTGAGGTAGAGGGTGTACGTGTCGGCGAGCAGCCGGGAGAGACCCCGGGCCACCGCCGACCGCTCGCCAGCGGTGATTCCCATCTCGATATCGATGTCGTTGGCGGCAGTGACCATGACCAAGTCCTCCTGAGGGCGAGCGCGCTGACCCCATGATGTCCCTTTGCCCTCGCTCCGACAGAGCTGGACGCCATCGGTCCGGCCCCGGCGTTCGGACCGTGGACGCCCAGGGAGAGCTCAGTCGCGGAGCCAGAGCGCGATGGAGTCGTCTCCGGGGCGGAAGCCGGCGGCCTCGGCGATCGCGGCCGCGTCGGACAGCCCGGCGCCCAGGTCCTCGGGTCGGTGGGCGTCGCTGCCGAAGCTGATCGCCTCGCCACCCGCCTCGTGCCACCAGCGGAGCGGCAGCGGACCGGGGCAGGGGCCTCGGGGCGGCCCCATGGCCCGGCTGCTGTTGACCTCGAGGGTCCGCCCGCTCCGGGCCAGCGCGACCATGACGGCCCGGTACTCCTCCTCGAAGTCTCGCTCGTCGAACCTGAGCGTGGCGTGCGGCCAGTACCGCTTCGGATAGTCGAGGTGGGTGAGGATGGCGAAGGGAGCGGAGCTCTCCGCCAGCTCGCGGGTCGCGATCAGGTAGCGGCGGAATCGGCCTGCCGCGTGCTCCGGCGCGAGCAGCTCGGGAACGCTCATGTCGACCAGCTCTCCCTCGACCTCGATGCAGTGCATCGACCCGAGGATGCGATCGAGCGGGCGATGGGCGAGCAGCCGCGCGACCTGGTCGGGGAAGAGGTGGGGCTCGCCCAGCTCTGCACCGGACTCGATACGGAGGCCCGGGTAGGCGGCCCGGCACCGGTCGATCGCCTCCCAGTAACCGGCGATGTCCAGGTACCCGCTCCGGGAGGGGCTGACGGGCGTCCGCACCGGCCACCGATGCCCGGGGATGTGCCCCTGCGACCAGTCCCAGCGACTGGGAGCGGCCTGCCTCCCCCCCGAACCGGGGTCCTTCCGGGACCCTGTCCCCGCGGACGCGGCCTCGCCGGCGGCGCACGGCACCCAGGCGTTGAAGTCGGCGTGCTCCGTGAAGGCGACCGCGGGGAGGCCCAGCTCGACCGCGCGGGCGCAGGTGGCCAGCATCTCGCCGTGAGCCGCATCCCACGACCACTCGGTGTGGACGTGGCGATCGGGCAGCGACGTGAGATCGGGCACGGCTCGCAATGCTGTCATTTCCGGCGCCGGCCGGCGCGCCGGGCTGCGCTACCGTCCCCCCTGTGAGTGCTGAGCAGCTCGACGCTGTCGCCGAGCCCTCCCCCGTCGGGCCACGTGCCGGGGCGGTCCGGGTTGCCGAGGTCACCGCCGAGGGCGGCATCGAAGACCTCCCGGAGCTGCCCCTCCACCTCGCCGGTGAGCCGGGAACGGTCGCCGTGCAGCTCCGCACCACGGTGCGCAGGGTGGCCGTCGGCGCCGGACTGGCCCGCAAGGCCGACCTCCTGGCGGCGGTGCGCGCCCTCCCCGGGCTGCCCGGCCTGGCCACCAGCCCGGCCGGGGGCACCTTCGTCATCGGTGGCCCGGGATGGATGGGCCTCTGCGCGGTCGGGGTGCCCCCTCCTGAGCGTGGGATGGCCCTCGATTGGATGAATGATTCGCTCAGCGCCTGGTTCCGCACCGCTCTCGCCGGCTTCGGGGTGCACGCCGCCGGCGGCCGCGTCGAGGGCGGCTGGTGCCCCGGGTTCAGCGACGTGGCCGTGGGCGGGCGCAAGCTGATCGGCCTGGGGTACAAGGTCACCCGCGACTGGGTGGTGATGCGCGGGATGATGGCGGTCGCGCCCATAGCCGAGGACGACATGGACCTCCTGATCGCGTGCCACCGCCTCATCGGCGTCGAGGTGGTCCCTGCTGCCAACACCTCGCTGGCCGAGGCCGCGGGGAGGCCCGGCCTCAGGGTCGCCGAGGCCATCGAGCACTGGCGGGATGTCCACACCTCCGCCGGCTGACCCCGACCCCGCGCCTGCCGCGCCGGCGTCGCCGCCGACCTTCTGGGGGCCGCTCGTCCCCCTCCTGATCGCCGCCGTGGCGCTCGGAGTCGTGGTGGTCGCTCCCAACCTCTACAGCGACCCCAACGGCCTCGACCCCTACACCCTTCGCACCAGCGGCGTCGCCCTGGGCCTGCTCGCCATCTCCCTGGTCGTGCCCAGCCTGGCCCGGGCCCGCCTGGTCCTGGTCAGCCTGGTCGCGATCACCCTCGCCTGGTCGGCGTTCCTCGGGGCGCCCGCCCTGCTCGGGCACGCGGGTGTCCAGCAGAGCGGTGACCAGGCCAACCTCAACGCCTCGGTGGCCTGGTTCGGGGTGACCGCGGTCATCCTCGGCCTGGTCTGGCTGGTGCTGCGCCGGGATCACCCCCGCCTCCGGCTGCTCCACCTCGGCTGGGGGGCCGTGGCCTTCGGGGTGGCGGGCACCGCGCTCTTCTTCCTGGTCTTCCTGCTCATCCCCGCCTCCCTGCTCGGGCGCGAGGGGCTGCCGTTCGTCGCCGTGCTGCGGGATGCCCCCTGGCTGGTCCCCGCCAACATGCTCCAGGGCGCTGCCCAGGAGCTCCAGTTCCGCGGGCTGCTGCTCGGCAGCCTGGAGCGGCTCACCTCACCGCTCGTGGCCAACGCCTGCCAGGCGGTGATCTTCGGGCTCGCCCACCTGGCCATCGTCTACCAGGGGCCGATCGCCCCCTTCGTACCGCTGACGATGCTGCTCGGTTTTGTGCTGGGGTGGGTCACCCAGAAGACCGGCTCGATCTGGCCGGCGATCGTGGTCCACGGGGTGGCCGACGTCGTGGTCACCCTCGCCGTCCTTCCCGGCCTGTACGGCTTCTGAGCCCGCCCGCGATCAGTCTCCGGTCTCGGGGCGGACCACCGTTCCGGTTGCCGCGCTCTTCCGCGCCGCCTCGACCACCGCCAGCACGTCCAGACCGGCCTGGGCCGGAACCGGGACCGGTCCCTCGCCGCGGATCGCCGCCGCCACGCCGGCATAGAAGTCGGCGTACCGCCCGGCCGGGAGCTCCACCTCGTGTCCCGGGCCGGCCTCACCCCCGGACGTGACCACCGCGCGCTGGCTCCCGTCGGGCTGGCCGTAGCCGGGGTCGCCGGGGCGTCCCCCGGCCCGGATGTACGCCTCCTGGGGATCGAGGCCCCACACCTCGAGTGCTGCCCGGCTGCCCCAGGCGCGCCAGCGGGGCCCGATCGAGGGTGCCAGGACGCTCATCCAGAGGTGGGCCCGGGCGCCGCCCGGAAACTCCAGGGCGAGGAAGCAGTCGTCGTCGGCGACCGCCCCCGGCCGTGCCAGCGCGATCTCGGCGTACACCCCGAGCGGTGGGCCGAGAAGCACCAGGGCCTGGTCGATGAGGTGGCTGCCGAGGTCGAGGAGAAGCCCGCCGCCCGCTTCGGGCGAGATCTCCTCGCGCCAGGACTTGGTGTTGACCTCCGGACGGAAACGCTCGAAGCGGCTCTCGATGCGGAACAGGCCACCCAGCCGACCGCTCTCGACCATCTCGCGCAGCAGCAGGAAGTCGCTGTCCCACCTTCGGTTGTGGAAGGCCGCGAGCACGCCCCCGGTTCGCTCGGCGGCCGCCACCATCGCGCCCGCCTCCCCCGTGCCCAGGGCCATCGGCTTGTCGACCACGGCGGCGAGCCCGAGGTCGAGGGCGGTGATCGCCTGGGGCGCGTGGAGGTGGTTGGGCGTGGCCACCACCACCAGCCCGATGTCGGCGCAGTCGTTCCAGAGCTGGTCGCTGCTCGCCAGGATGCGGGCGTGAGGGAAGTCACGCTCCGCCATCTGCTTGCGCTCGGGATTGGCGGTGACGATCCTCCGCACCTCCAGCCCGGGCGTCACCGCCACCAGTGGCGCGTGGAAGACTGATCCCGCCAGGCCGTACCCGATCACCGCGACGCCGATCCCGCTCACGGTGTGGAGTCTGGCTCATCGGCAGCCTGGGACGACGGGGTCCGTGTGGTTCGACGAGTGATCGTCGCGCCCCTCGCTGCCCGCCGGTCCGGCCCGGCGCGAACAGTTATGCTCGGTGCCTGCAGCCCTGACACGCGGAGACGGCCGGATGACCCAATCAGGCTACCCCCCCACGGATCCCGGATCCTCCGAAAACCCGGATCCCGACTCGCCGTCCCCCCTGGGTGACCAGTCGAGCTGGTACACGCCCTGGACGCCGGATCCCAGCAGCACCCCGCCGATCGCCCCACCGCCCGGTGGCCAGCCGGCCTCGGCGTACCCTCCGCCCGAGCCCGCCGCCTCCTGGGGCGTGCCCGGCCCGGGTGAGGCCCCCCAGCAGGGGCCCTTCGGGGCGCCGCCCGGCGCCGCCGGTCCTCCACCCTCGCCCTACGGGATGCCCCCGAACGCCGCCGGCGCACCACCGCCGGGCTTCGGCCCAGCGCCCTACGGGCAGGGCCCCTACGGACCTGGCCCCGGTTACCCGGGCATGGGCTATCCGATGATGGGGATGCGGCGTGGCATGCGACCCATGGGAGGGGCGTATCTCCGCCGGCGCGCCATGAGCACCACCGTGATCGGTGCGGTCATCCTCGTGATCGGGATCGTCATCACCGTGGGCACCTACGGCGCCGCCTCGAATAGCGCGACCGGTGGCACTTACTACGTCCCCTGGGGCCTCATCGTCATCGGGGGCCTGTGGATCATCCGCGGGCTGATGATGTTCGGAAGGTCGACGAGACTCCCCTGACCCTTTCTCAGCCGGCCCGTCGCCGGACGGTGCGCAGGGCTCGGCTGCTCGCCGCCGCGCCGCTCGCCGCCATGGGCCTGGCTTCGGCCGCGGCCATGCCCGCACAGGCGGCGGGTCCCTGGTGGCAGCTGGTGGCGTTCTCGGGACAGAACGTCTCCCGCGTGGCCGTGGTCCAGGGCCGGGTCACCGCCCTGGTGGGGGGCGCGGCGATGGTCCAGGCGGCCAGCGGGTTCGTCGCGGCCGTCGCACCGCCGCCGCCTGCCCCCGCGACGGTCACCACCGGCTCGCGCACCTGGTCCATCAGTCCCTCCGGTGAGGTGATGGTCAGCGCCAAGGGCGGCGCACCCCAGCGGGATCCGGGCAGCCCGGCGCTCGGGTCGGGCGCCCACCTGATCGCCGCCCCCCTCGCCGTGCCCGGCTTCGTGGTCGCGGTCAGCACCGGGGGAACGGTGTGGCGGCGCGACCCGAGCGGCGGCTGGGCGATCTCCCTGGCGCTCCTGCCCTCGACCCTCATCACCGGGACCCCGGCCGTCACCTCGATCGCCGGCTTCAACACCGACGCCGTGAGCGGCGTCGTCTACATCGGGACCGCCGGGTACGGCACCCTGCTCACCTCGGACGTCGGCGACGACTGGGTGCGTGCCGATCCCGGGCTCCCCGACGACGTGCTCAGCCTCGCCGCTGATCCCTCAGGCGCCGCCCCGGCCATCTGGGCCGGCACCAGCCAGGGGCTCTACGTCCACCCGCTCCAGGCCATACCTTTCATCCCCAACTACTCGGGCGGCAGCCTCACCGGCAAGTGGCTCATCACCATCGCCCTCTGCCTCGGGGTGATCGTCCTGGGCGGCGTGGCGCTCATCGTCTGGTCGCGCCGCCGGGCCCGGGCCGAGGGTGACAAATCCCCTACATGACCGCAATCTTGCTGGGCAAGAATGGTACAGTTCATGTAGGATATGAACCCGGCCGCCACCTCCCCTGATCCTTCTTCCCGGCCCGAGCCCCTCTCGACGGCGATGGGGCGACCTCGGAGGCTCCGCCCGTGACCCTGGTCCGCATGATGCTGGCCCGCCTCCGCCCCTACCGGTGGCCGGTCTCGATCGTCCTGGGGCTGATCGTCATCCAGACCGTCCTCGGCCTTTACCTCCCCAACCTCACGGCCGACATCATCAACAACGGCATCGCCAAGGGTGACGTCGGGTACATCTGGGGCACCGGTGCCTGGATGCTCGGGCTCACCCTGCTGAGCGGGGTGGCCGCCGTCATCGCCACCTACTTCGCCTCGCGCACCTCGATGGGGGTGGGCCGCGATCTGCGCGCCAGCGTCTTCTCGCGGGTCATGCGCTTCTCCGCGCGCGATATGAACAGCTTCGGCACTGCTTCGCTGATCACGCGCAACACCAACGACGTCCAACAGATCCAGATCTTCCTGCAGATGGCGCTGACGCTCATGGTCGCGGCGCCGATCATGATGGTCGGGGGCGTGATCATGGCCCTCCACGAGGACGTCACCCTCTCCCTGCTCCTGGTGGTGGCGGTGCCCCTCATGGCCGCGCTGGTGCTCACCATGCTGTTCGTCGCCGTACCTCAGTTCAAGTCGATGCAGGTGAAGATCGACCGGATCAACCAGGTGCTGCGCGAGCAGATCACCGGCGTCCGGGTGATCCGCGCCTTCGTCCGAACCGAGGACGAGGAGCGCCGCTTCGCCACCGCCAATGCCAGTCTCACCGCCACCAGCCTGCGGGTCAACCGGATCTTCGTGCTGGCCATGCCGGCGCTGATGGGGATCATGAACCTCTCCAGCGTCGCGGTCCTCTGGTTCGGCGGCCACCTGATCAGCAGCGGGCAGATGCCGATCGGCAACCTCACCGCGTTCCTCGCCTACATCATGCAGATCCTGATGTCGGTGCTGCTCGCCGTGGTGATGGTGATCCTCGTCCCGCGCGCCCAGGCGAGCGCCGAGCGCATCGCCGCGGTGGAGCGTGTCCAGCCTGCCACCACGAGCCCGGATCACCCCATCACCCCGTCCGTCTCCAAGGGGATCATCGAGTTCCGCAACGTGAGCTTCGGCTACCCGGGCGGCGAGGATCGGGTGCTGCGCGACCTCTCCTTCCAGCTCCAGCCCGGGGAGACCACCGCCATCATCGGCGGCACCGGCGCCGGAAAGACGACCCTTCTGAATCTCATCCCGCGCTTCTTCGACCCCACCTCGGGCGCGGTGCTGATCGACGGCG
>PLNE01000139.1 GCA_003141695.1 Candidatus Dormiibacterota bacterium | reverse complement strand
GTCGATCCGGCGCTGGAGCAGGCCGCGGCACTCCTCGGGGACGGCCGTTGGCGCACCTGGAGGCGAGTGACCGCGCCGCTCGCCGCCCCCGGGCTGGCCAACGCGCTGGCGGTGACCTGGGCCCGAGCCATGGGCGCCTTCGGCGCAGTCCTCATCATCGCCTACCACCCGTTCGGCCTCCCCATGCAGATCTGGGTCACGCTACAGGAGACAGGGCTCAGATCAGCGCTGCCCTACGCCCTGGTGCTGCTGGTGGTGGCCCTGCCCCTCCCGGTTGGCGCCTATCTCTGGAGTGCCCATGCTCGTCGCCGACTTTGAGGTAGCCAGGCGGGAGTTCAGTGTCCGGGTCGATCTGCACGTGTCGGCCGGAGAGCGGGTGGCCCTGCTGGGCCGCTCTGGAGCAGGCAAGACCACGACGGTGGAGGCGCTGGCGGGGCTGCTCCGGCTGACCCGAGGGGAGATACGCCTCGGGGAGCGACGGCTCAGCTCAGCCAGCTTTCCCGCCGCCGACCTGCGCCCCGGGCAGCGGGGAGTCGGCCTGCTCCGGCAGAACCCAGGGCTCTTCCCGCACCTCACCGTGCTCCAGAACATCGGCTACGCGCGAGGCGTCGATGCGGCCGACGCTCGGGCTGCGGCCCAGCGCCTGGGCCTGGGAGCGCTCCTGGGTGCCCGGCCCCGGGGTCTCTCGGGCGGCGAGGCCCAGCGCGTGTCTCTGGCGCGGGCGCTCCAGACCAAGGTGGATCTGCTCTGCCTGGACGAGCCCTTCAACTCCCTGGACCGTCCTCACAGCCTGGAGCTGCTCGACCTGCTGCGCCGCGAACTGGAGGATTCCGCCACCTCCGCCATCCTGGTCACCCACCAGCTGGAGGAGGCCCAGGCCTTCGCCCACCGCCTGGCCGTTCTCCATCGCGGCGAGTTCCTCCAGATAGGCGACCCCCGCGAGCTCGTACTCCGTCCAGCCACCCGCGAGGTGGCCGAGCTGGTCGGCTACCGGGGCTGGCTCGGCTCCGGCTCCCAGACCATGGCCCTGCACCCAGACCGGGTGTATCCGGTCGGCGCTGAGGATGGTGGGGAGATCTCGGCACGAGTGGTCCAGGTGATCCCCCAGGGAGCGAGGATCGAGCTCGAGCTCGAAGCGGAGGGGCGCTGGCGAGGACGGTTTCGCTGTCGCTCGGACCGATCAGCGGCGATCGGCGAGCTGATGTGGTTCGCTGCCCCCGGAGCCCCGATCTTCCCCACCGCCGAGGAGCCAGGGACTGCCCTCAGGGGCGGCTAGCCATCACGGGAGCGGAGCGACCCGGCTGACCTGGAGTCGCGAACCGACGTGGACGACGGGAACGGTGCGGCTGCTGTCAACCTGGCAGCACACCTCAAGATCCTCCTCAGCATCAATGTCCCGCAAGAGCTGTCCAGTGGAGGACGCTCGGAAAGCCGCCACCAGGTCGGGGTAGGTCCACCGCAAGCGAATGGCGACCTCTGCGGAGTCACTCAGCCGGCAGGGCACTCGCCGGGCCGCGGACAGCTCAAGAAGCCGCTCCAGGAGCACTCCCGCAGTCAGCGCATCCTCCAAGGCGAAGCGGCCGTGGTCGCCAGCGCACACGATGCCCACGTCGGCACCGAGCGAAAGAGCTTGCCGCAGCGTCTCCTCGGCGCAGGCGCGAGCGTTGAGAAGGCAGCCCACGAGTAGCGGCGTCATCCGGCGAAGCCGGCTGATCACAACCGTCCCGTTTGTCGTACAGAGCACCACACTCCGTCCGAGCACGGCCGTCCTGGCCAGCTCGGCCGGCGAGTTGTTGGTGTCGAAGCCCCGCGGTGTGCGGCCATCACGCTCACCGGCAAGAAGGCTCCCATCCGCCCTACCCAGGCGGCGCGCCTCCCGGAGGCTCGCCGTCAGTGAGATGTCGGTGCAGCCGAGGTCGAGGAGCGTCGTGATCGTGGAACTGGCCCGCAACTCGTCGATTACGACGCAGACAATGGATGGCCAGCGGCGGGCCTCCGCCGGCACGAACGCGACATCGATGTTCATGGTGCGCACGACGCTGCGGCTATCCGCCAGGGATGGGCGGAGCAGCGGCAAGTACCTCCCGTGCAACCTGTCTCAGGAGAGGAGGAGCGGCCGGCGCCGGCGGACCCGGCGCCTGCCGCCCTCATCAACCAGCTCTAGCTACGCACCATTCACTACTTCTTGCCCTTTGCTGGCGCCACCTTGAGCCGCTTGAATTCCAGGACCTGCCCCTTGATCGCCCGCTCCGTGGGCAGCCGCTCGATACTGGAAGCCCCGAAGAAGCCGTTCACGCCCGGCATCCTGGCAAGGGCCACACCAACGTTCTCGGGCTCGTCGAAGGGACCACCGTGGCAGATCACCAGCATATCCGGGCGCACGCTCCGCCCTGCCTCGGCAATCGTCAGGACTCGCTCGATAGCTTTATCAAGCGTGAGTGAGACGCCTGCTCCGATCGTCCCGGCCGTGGTCAGGCCCATATGGGCGACGAGGATGTCAGCGCCAGCTCGAGCCATCGCCTTGGCCTGGTCCGCATCGAAGACATACGGCGAGGTGAAGAGGTCGATCTCATGGGCCACATGAATGGCTTCGACCTCCTTGTCGTAGCCCATGCCGGTGGCTTCGAGGTCGGCGCGGAATCCCCCGTCAATCAACCCGACGGTGGGGAAGTTCTGCACACCCGAGAAGCCAATCTCCTTCAGGTGCTTGAGGAAGACGGGCATCAGGCGGAACGGATCGGTACCGTTGATGCCCGCAAGCACGGGCGTCTTCGTCGCGACCGGCAGCACCTCGGCCCCCATCTGCTCCACGATCGCGTTGGCGTCGCCGTAGGCCATCAGGCCGGCCAGCGAACCGCGCCCCGCCATCCGGTAGCGCCCGGAGTTGTAGATGATGATGAGGTCGGCGCCGCCCGCCTCGGCCATCTTGGCCGAGATTCCGGTGCCCGCACCGCAGCCGACGATGGGCTTGCCCGCAGCACCCTGCGCACGCAGGCGCCCCAGGATCTCTTCTCGTGTGAATGCCATTGTCCTTACCTCCTTGTCCCCGTGAGCTCGCTCACGGGCTGGATCAACTGTGCTTGCGGCGACTACCGCAGCATGCCGAGCAGCGTTTCGACGGCATGCTCGGAGAACGCCGGATCATTGATGTTCTCGGTCATCTTGATCACCGGGATATCCTTCCGCAGGTTGGCCTCGATGGTGTTGAAGCACGCCTGATCGGCCTCGGGATCCCAGAACTCGTGCCCCTCTGAGTCGAGCATGGAGACACCGCCGAGTGGGAACAGGAACTTCACGGGCCCGGTTGCCGCGTTGGCCGCGGCGGCCAGCATCTCGCCCATGCGCCGGTTCTCCTCGACATTGGTGCGCAGGAGCGTGGTGTCTGGGTTCCACTGGTAGACGAGGCGACTGCGGTACTTCTCGGGAAGCGTGGCGATGCGGCCGAAGTTGGCCATGTCCACGCAGCCCGGGACCAAGACCACCGGAATCCCCGCCTTCGATGCGGCCATGCACCGTTCGGGGCCGGCGCTCAGAATGCCACCGCACACCTCGTCAGCGAGCTCGGTGGTGGTCATGTCGAGCAGCGCCGTGATGTATCCGTCGGTGATCAGCGCCTCCATGGTCCGGCCCCCGGATCCGGTCGCGTGGAAGACCAGGACCTCATAGCCCTTGCCTTCCAGGATCTCACGGGCGTGGTCGACCGCCACCGTGGTGTTGCCGAACATGGACGCCGCGATGAGTGGCTTCTCCTCAGTCGCAGCCGGAAGCTCAGCCTCAACCATGCCCGCGATCGCACCGGCTGCGTTGGCGTAGATCCGCCGACTGATGCGGTTGAACCCGGCCACATCGACGACCGACGGCATGAAGGTGATGTCCTTCGATCCCGCGAAGGCACTGACGTCGCCTCCGCCCACAGTCGAGACCATCAGCTTGGGCACGCCGACGGGGAGGGTGCGCATCGCGGTGGTGGCGATCGACGTGCCGCCGGTCCCGCCCATGCCCATGATCCCGTCGAGCTTGCCGTCCTCATGCAGGCCCAGTACGATGACGGCTAGCCCCGTGGCCATGGCCTGCATCGCCTCGTCCTTGTGCTCTCCCGTGCTGAGCCGGGCGAGGTCGCCGCCGCCGGCAGCGGCCACCTCGGCGCGCGCCACGTCGGGGGCGAAGGCGGGGGCGCCCATCACCCCGAAGTCGACGACCAAGGTCTTCAGCCCTCGTTTCTCGATCAAGTCCTTCACATATTCGAAATCCTTGCCCTTCGTGTCGAGGGCACCCACGAGCACGACTGTCTTTGGCATCACTGGCTCCTCCTTCGCTGGCAATCACGACTCGGCCGTCGGCCGGTCTCCGCGGAAATCTGAAAAGCTACCCTCCGCGCGGGGATCTCCGGGCACGGAAGGGTTTTTCAGGGCAGGGTATTTCGGTCATCATCCCCTTTGATGCACCTATTCAATACTATTGTTCCCTCTCTCCGCCAGTGAGGGTTGTCGCCCACTTGACGGGGACTTGCGCCTCTTGTTTGCGGGCTTGCACGGGGGTAAAATTGGGTTTCTGTATACGTTGCTGAAACTCAGTCGCCGACCCCCTCCACGTGGACCATGATCTTTTCCCCAGATGCACGAACCTGGGGTCGTGAGTTGCGGCCGGCAGCTCCGGTCAGTCGCGCACTAGGAGGGCCTCGCGCAGGGCCTGCTGCATCGCCACATCGACGTTCAGACCCACCGCAAAGTAGCCCTCAATGGTCCCAAAGGAACGGGAGACCTCGTCGCGAGCGGCGTCCAGGTAGCCAGGCACGATCCCCAGGAACGGCTGCAGGAGCTCAGGGTCACCACCCTGGGCTGCGAAGGCATTGGTCATGAGCTCGACCAGGGGCCGCAGGTAGATCGCGCTTCGGAGAAAATCCTTCATCACGAGCTCGTACGGAACATCGAGAAGCAGGAGCAACGCAGCAGTCGCCCAGCCCGTGCGGTCCTTTCCCGTCGAGCAGTGGTAGAGGGCTGGCCGGTTGACCTCCTCGGCGATCCCCGTGAACAGCCGTCCGTAGGCGCCGTGGGCGCTGTCGAGCCGGACGAAGTCACGGTAGAGCTCAGTCCACATGGAGATGCCTCGGCCGTCTCCCAGAAGATCCCGAGCCAGCTCGGGAGTGGAGAGCATCTCCGTCAGTTGAGCGAAGCTGCCGCGCATGGCGTCACCTATCACGTCTGCGACGACGTACTTCGTGCCGGGCGGCAGCTGGTCCGCTTGCGCTTGCCGCTCAGGATCGCTGCGCAGGTCGTACACGGTCCGGATGCCAAGCCGGGCAACCGCTGCGGCATCATCACCTGCCAGGTGGTGCAGGGCGCTCGACCGATAGAGGAGGCCGGTCCGGACCCGATGGCCATCGCGGGTGAGGTATCCCCCGACGTCGCGAAGGTTGGGCGCAGACGAGATCCCCTGGCTCTCACCCGCTGCCGTGGACGTGGGACTGCTCCTCTGAGTGATCAGATTGATCCGCGGTGCGTCGACGTCACGCAGAGGCCATCAGGATGGACGATAGCCCATGGCTTCGGAGATTCGGCGAGCGCCACCGGTCACCAGCTCGATGACGCGATTGCCGCGTGAATTGCCCAGAACCAGAGTGCCCAGACCGCCGATGGAGATCGCGGCCGCCACCTGTCCGGTACCATCGAAGATCGGCGCACCCACCGAGGCGATACCGACGACGACATCTTGATCGCTGACCGCATAGCCTCTCCGCAGGGTATCCTCGAGAAGCTCCAGAACCTGGTGCTTCGTGGTCGGGGACTCTGGGGTGAGTGGGGTGAGCTTCGCCGCTGCGAGGTACTCGTCCCAGTAGGCGCGGGGCAGGTGCGCGAGCAGAGCGCGCGGTCCGGCTCCGAGGTGCAGGGGTAGCGACCCTCCAAGTGCTAGGAACATGGATCGGATGTGCAGTCCTTCGATCATGTCGATGCACACGGCCTCATGATCCCGCCGGATGACGAGGTAAACGGTCTCCTCCAAGTCTCGGTGGATGTCCTGCATCACCGAGGCAGCCGCCTCTCGCACGTCGACTCGCAAGGGGACCAAGGACCCGAGCCGGAACAGCTCCAGGCCGAGCCGATAGGTCCCGCGCTTCGGACCCGCCTCGACGTATCCGAGCGCGGCGAGGTTCTGGAGAATCCGGTGGACCGTGGGGCGGGGCTCTCCGAGGCTGATGGAGAGTTCTCGGACGGTCAGATCGGATCTCTCGCCCAACTGACCGAGCAGCCTTCCTGCCTTGGCAAGCACGTTCGCGGCTTTGTCTCCCGGGGCAGTTTGCACGCTCGGCCTCAATCGAGATCGGGAAGCATCACATCACGGACGAGGGCGCCCAGCCCGCCGACGGCGGCGATGAACTGACGCATGGTGCGCACGGTCGGGCCGAACCGGTCGAACTCCTCCGTGGCAAGTCCGTCCTCCGCGTAGGCGCGGCGAAAGTCGACGAAATGGCTGAGGAGCAGATCCATCAGACGCGGATCCACCGCGTCGCCGATTCGCGGGCGGACCTCGACATCACTGGCATTGAATCGCTTCTGCCAGGCGTAGGGCGGGGAGATCACCGCATCCGCGCCGATCAGCTCACTCCAGTGCATATGGTTGCGAAAAGCCGCCGAGAGGAGCCGGAGCCGGTAGCCACGCTCGCGGAAAATCCCATATGCCTTCTTGAACACGGCGACCCCGGCCCACTCCAAGCACCCAGGATCGACGCTGATGCCCTGCTTCTCCATCACCACCTTGAGCCAGTCGTCAAGACGGCCCACCATGATGGTGCAGATCGGACCCATCGACGCGATATCCCTGCCCTCGGCTTCGCGACGGCGAAGCCCTCGCTCGACACTCTCCGCAACGGCGATGCACTGCGGAAGGGTGAAGCAAACGGTCGCGTTGATGCTCACGCCTCGATACGTCGCCTCCTCCATGGCCGGAATGCCCGCGCTCGTGGCCGGGATCTTCACGATCATGTTGGGTGCCAGTTCGGCGAAGGTGACCGCGTTCTCAACCATCGCCTCGGGGTTCCGATACAACCGGGGATCAATCTGTATGGAGAGTCGCCCGTCGCGTCCGTGAGACNNACCGCGCCGTTCTCGATCGCGTAGGCGAGCTCATCCACGTCCGCGGAGTCGTTCCACAGGCATGTCGGCGTGGTCTGCGTCATGCAGTGAAGTGGGCTCTCGTATCCACGCCGCGTCGGGTTATCCGTCATCTGCGCGAGCATCTCAATATCCTCATCACATCGTCTTCCTGGGTGGGAGCGCGCCGGAACCGGCAGCTTCCCACCCAGGTGAAGTTTCGACGACGACCGCTCGCTCAGCTATTGCCCGGGAACACGAGGCTGAGCTTCTCACGCCGGCCCGGGGCCGGCCAACGAAGGGTGACCATCTTCTCCTGTGTGAAGAAGCGAATGCCGTCCTCCCCGCGCATCTTGAGGTCGCCGAAGGCGGAACCGCGCGTGCCTCCGAAGCTGAGATAGCCCGCGGGCACCGGGATCGGGATGTTGATCCCGATCATCGGCACGTCGACCTCGAGTTCGAATCGCCGGCCGGCGCCGCCGTCGGTGGTGAAGATCGCCGTCCCATTGCCATACTTGTGGCCGTTGACGAGCGCGAGCGCCTCGTCGTAGGTCGCCACCCGGACGATACCCAGGACCGGCCCGAAGATCTCCTCCTGGTAGATCTCCATCGCGGGCGTCACGTGGTCGAAGAGTGTGGCCCCGAGGAAGAAGCCATCAGGGTGATCGGGACGGGAGAATCGCCGCCCGTCGGCGACGAGCTCGGCGCCTTCGGCGACGCCCTTATCGATCCATTCCACGATCGAGGCCCGGTGCTCGGCCGAGTAGATCGGGCCCATGTCGACATCGGGGTCGAGGCCGGGGCCGATCTTGAGCCGCTGGATCCGCTCTTCCATGAGCGGGCGGAGACGATCGGCGGCGTCGCCAACGCCGATCACCAGGGTCTGGGCCATGCAGCGCTCACCGGCCGAGCCGTAGCCGGAGGCGACCGCCGAGTCGGCCGTGAACTCCATGTCGGCGTCGGGCAGGACGACCATGGCATTCTTGGCGGCCGTGTACGCCCCGACCCGCTTGCCGTGGGCAGTGCCAGTCTCGTAGACGTGCCGACCGACCGGGGTCGAACCGACAAACTGGATGGCGTCGACACCAGGGTGCACCAGCAGCGCCGAGACCGCCTCGCGCCCGCCGTACACAACGTTGAACACGCCGGCGGGAAGGCCCGCTTCCTTCCACAGCTCCGCCTGGAGCTGGGTCGCACCGGGAGTGTGGCTGGAGGGCTTCCAGACGAAGGTGTTACCACAGGCCATCGCGATCGGGTAGATCCACATCGGCACCATCACCGGGAAGTTGAAGGGCGTGATCCCGACGGCGACCCCGAGCGGCTGCCGGAGCGTGTGGGTGTCGACGTTCGTCGAGACCCCCGGCGTGTTGATCCCAGCGAGATGCACAGGCAGCCCGCACGCGAACTCGATCGTCTCGAGCCCGCGCAGGACCTCGCCGAGCGCATCGGGAAAGGTCTTGCCATGATCACGGCTGATGAGCCGGGCCAGATCCTCGCGGTGGCGGTAGACGAGCTCGCGATACGCGAAGAAGATATGGCTGCGGGCAATGAGCGGCATATCGCGCCATGCGGGGAAGGCCCGCTGGGCGGCGATCACCGCGAGGTCGACCTCCGCCGCGCCGCCGCGCGGGACGCGGGCGATGACCGCCCCGGTCGCGGGATCGAAGACCGGAGCCGTCCCTTCAGGCGGGACCTCGACGGGGCGCCCATCGATCCAGTGACTCAGGGTGGGAACAGTGCTTTCGGCGACTGCTACTGGCGTCGTTGCCATTGTGGATACCTCCTCAAGCCGGCGTCGGCCTGCCGCATCGCGGACCGCCGACCCTTGATGAGCATCGTACGCTCGGGCGATTCAATTGTCCAGATGGCAGACGATGCGTCCATTATATGGACTTTGTCATGGCTGCCGCGTCTCCACCCTGAGGGGCCTCCCACTACGTAACACCGGGACGGTGGAGCTGCTATCGACACTGGCGCAGATCTCAATGTCCGCCTCGGCATCCAGGCTGATGAGGACCTGCCCACTGGAGGACTCCCGGAGCGCAGCGATGTCGTCCGGGTAGGCGGAACGCAGGCGCACCGCGGCCCGGGCGGCATCGGTCAGCTGGCAGGAGCGGCCTCGGGCCTCGGCCACCTCGATTACACGGCTGACGATCAGGCCGGCCGCCAGCGCATCGTCGAGCGCAAACCGCCCCCGGCGCCCGGCACAGACGATCCCGATCCCCAGGTGCCGGTCCCCGGCCTCGTCGACTGCGGCTTCCGCACATGCCCGCGCGTTCATGAAGCAGCCGATGAGCACAGCGGGCATCGTCTGCAGCCGGCTGAGCACCTTGGTGCCATTGCTGGTGGAGAGGACCATCCCGCGGCCTCCCACCCCGATGGCCCGCAGCTCGGCCGGCGAGTTGTTGGCGTCGAAGCCGGGAACGATGCGCCCACCGCGCTCGCCGGCGAGGAGGCTGCCGCGCTCCCCGGCGAGCCGGCGCGCCTCCTCCAGGCTGCCGGTGACGACCACCTCGGGGCAACCGAGATCGAGCGCGGCGGTGAGCGTGGAGCTGGCGCGCAGCTGGTCGATCACCACGCACACGGTAGGCGGCCACGCCAGCGCCTGCTCCGGGACCAGCGCCACGTCAAGGTCCAACTGCGCGCGCATCACCTGGTCTCCACGGTCGCGGTGTACAGCGGGGCCCATCTCATCGGTCAGCCGACCCCATTCCGAATGTCCAGCTCTCCGTATGCACCTTTCTCCCACGTTCCATCCAGCATGTCGCCGATCAGCCGGTTGAGCAGATCTGCCAGCTCCGGATCGAGGATGTGCATGTCGACCGCCACCAGGTCGAGGTTGTCGTTGCTCGAGTCCAGATTCTCGCCCAGCAGCTTCAGCATCACGGCTGCCCGGGAGGACCAGCCTGGCCGCTCGGGATCCGGCTCCCAGGTGGGCCCGTCACCATTGCCTTCGGCCCAGCCCCGCTCGCGCGTGGCCACCGCCTGGCTCTGGTCGTAGGCGGACCAGCCGCGCATCGGCACCACGACGGTGGTGGGCCCCCTGGTCCGGTTCAGCTTGTCAGCCATATACCGAGCGACCTCGCCCACCTCGTCGAGAGTGGGGACCATGATGGTGACCCCCTCGTTGTGCCGGTACGGCAGCCCGGTTCCGCGATGGGAGGGTCGCCTTCCGACTTTGAGATCGTCGAGATAGACAGCCGGGATCGAGCTCAGCGCGCCATAGGCACACTGGTCCAACCCGCCAGGCACGACAACCTGCGGGATCCCCATCTCGCTGGCTGCCGACAACCGCTCGCCGTCCCAGCTCGCGGGAATCCCGAACGGGCTCTGGCACACAGTGTTCATGAGTTCAGCGGTAGTGATGTCGAACACAGCGGTGATCAAGCCGGATCGGACGAGGTCCTCCATGGTGGCACCCACTCCAACGGCGTGGAAGACCGCCGTATCCCAACCGCGACCCTCCATGAAGGTCTTGCAGCGCAGCACCGTCGGGGTCGTCGTCCCGTACGAGGTGAGGGCGCAAAGAGGCCGAGAGCCGGCTGCGATCGGTCCCACTTGGGCCATGGCCACGATTCCGGCGGCCGCGTTGGCCACCATGCGGCGGGTGACCACGTTGACGCCCTGTTCGAGGGTGGGATTGACGATGTAGATGTCCTTGTTGCCGACCCAGGTGCCGATGTCGCCCGAGGTCATGTCGGTGAGCATGATCTTGGGCACGCCGAAGGGCAGGGCACGCATCACCCGCGTCGCCGTCGACGTCCCCACCGATCCCGCCCAGGACAACACCCCGTCGCACTCACCCCGCGAGTACAGCTCCAGGATCTTGGCGGCACCGGCGCGGCCGACCAGGTCGCTGGCATCGGCCCGGGGGGCGGCGAGCACGTCCTGGATCTTGACATCGGTGCAGGCCAGAACCTCTTGGAGGGAGACGTCGGCCCAATCGACAGCGCCGCCGAGACTGAGGTCCATGATCAGGGGCCTCCCCCCATGGGCGGCCACCATCTCGGCCAGGAACCTGACCTCTGCCCCCTTGGTGTTGCACATGCCCGTGCAGATGATGGTTGGCTTGCTCATACGTCGCACCACCCTCGCGACGGGCGAGAGCTGACGCTACACGCCAAGGCGAGCCCGCCTCAGCAGCTCGCCTCGAGTACGGTTACCGGTCGGACGGTATCCCCGAAGCGGAAGGATCTGCTCGTGAACGGCGTCCAGCAGCCAGGACGGCTGCGGGAAGAACATCTCTTCCAGCTCGGGAGCGGGCGTGATCCAGTTCCTGGAGCCCACCACAACCGGCGGTCCGTCGAGATCATCGAAGCAGAGCTGGGTCAACGTGGAGGCCACGGTTTGCATCACGCCGCCCCGCTCCACCGCCTCGGAGACGAGCAGTACCTTGCCCGTCTTGCGCACCGACTCCACGATGGGGCCGTATTCCAGAGGATTGGCTGAGCGCAGGTCGATGACCTCGGTGGATAGATCGAAGCGCTCGAGAAGCTCGTCAGCGGCGGCGATCGCCGTGTATAGGGCCGGCCCGAAGGTGACCATGGTCAGGTCCGCGCCAGTGCGCTTGACCGAGGGCAGGCCGAGCTCGATCTCGTAATAGACCTCGGGAACGCCGGCAGTCTGGAACATCTCGCCGATGTCGTAGAGCTTCTGGCTCTCGAAGAAGAGCACCGGATCCGTTCCGGCAAGGGCGGCATTCATCATCCCCTTGGCGTCATAGGGGGTGACCGGGTAGACCACCTTGAGGCCAGGGATGTGGTTGGTGAGCGCCGTGAAGTCCTGCGAGTGCTGGGCACCGTACTTGGCACCGACGGATACGCGCACCACCACTGGCAGGGTCAGCAACCCGGCGGACATCGCCTGCCACTTCGACAGCTGGTTGAAGAGCTCGTCGCCGGCCCGACCCATGAAATCCGCGTACATCAGCTCCGCGACTGCTCGGCCGCCCTCCATGCCGTAGCCCACCGCCGCACCGACGATGCCCGCCTCCGAGATCGGCGCGTTGAAGAGCCGGTGGTAGGGCAGGGCCTCGGTGAGGCCGCGGTAGACCGCGAAGGCGCCGCCCCAATCCCGGTTCTCCTCGCCGAAGGCGACCATCGTGGGGTCGATGGCGAAGCGGTGGAGCAGTGCCTCAAAGATGGCATCGCGGATGTTGAACGCCTTCATCTTGGACACCGGCTTGCCGTCCTGGAAGCCGGTGCGTGTCTTACCCTGGATCTGCTTGACCCGGGGGTTGTCGGCGAGGTCCTGCAGCAGCTCGGGTGGACGATCATCGAAGCTCTCGACGTGCCGGTTGGAGAACATCACCTCGCCGATCAGCTCCGAGTCGAACTGCAGGCGCGGAGACGCTTCCAGGTCGGCGGCCAGCTGGAACATCGCGAACACCGTCTCCTGGACGTCGCGCCGCGCTTGGTCCAGGGCGCCGGCGCTCACGGCGCCGGCCTCCTCCAGGCGCCGCCGATAGGAGCCAATCGAGTCCGCCGCCTCCCAGTGCTCGAGCTCCTCCTTCGACCGATAGCTCGAGGCATCGGACGGTGAGTGGCCGCTGAAGCGGTAGGTGATGGTATCGAGGAGCACCGGGCCCCTCCCCTGCAGCAGGATCTCCTTCTTGCGCTGGAAGGCATCGATCACCGCCAGCGGGTCGTAGCCGTTGACCCGTTCGGCATGCATCGCCTCCGGGTTCACGCCGGCACCGATCCGGGCGATGAACTCGCAGGCCATGGTCTCCCCGTCAGGCTGGCCGCCCATCCCGTAGAAGTTGTCCATGCAGTTGAAGATGATCGGAAGGCCTCCGCCCAGAGCCTGGTCCCAGAGCTTGCGGTACTGGTCCATGGTCGCGAAGGTGATCCCCTCCCACACCGGGCCGCAGCCGAAGGAGGCATCGCCGATGTTGGCTACCACGATGCCCGGCCTCCGGTTCACCCGCTTGAAGAGCGCGGCTCCGGGAGCAATCGATCCGGAACCTCCAACGATGGCGTTGTTCGGGTAGATCCCAAAGGGCGCAAAGAACGCGTGCATGGACCCGCCCAGCCCTCGATTGAAGCCGGTCTCACGAGCGAACAGCTCGCTGTACGCCCCGTAGACGAAGAAACGCTTGGCCAGATCGCGCACCGAGCCGGCAAACCCCTTCTCGACCGGAATCAGCACGGCACCCTCGCGATACGACCGCATGATGGCCATCAGCTGTTCTTCGCTGAGCCAGCGGATCGCGGAGAAGCCCTTGGCCAGGATCTCCCCATGGCTGCGGTGCGACCCGAAGATGTGGTCGTCCGGGGTCAGTGAGAAGGCCATCCCCACGGCGGCGGCCTCCTGCCCGATGGAGAGGTGGGCAGGGCCGGCGTGATTGTACGCGACCCCCCGATACGCTCCCTTCAGCTTGAGCTCGTGGAGAACCGTTTCGAATTCCCGGATAGCACACATGTCCCGCCATAAGTCCAGGAAGTCCTCGGTCGAATACCGCGACTGCTCCTCCTTCACTGTTCTCTGGTATGCGTTGACCGGGATGTCGCCGAAGCGAATGACATCCTGAGACAGTGCTTCCTCCGGTTCGATCGCAAGCAGCTTGGTCACAGCCGGGTTCTCCTAACGGACCTTGAGGATGGCTTCGCGGAGCGCTTCGGACACCGTCGGATGCGGGAAGACGACCTCCGCAGCCTGCCGGGCGGTGAGCGCTGTCTCGATCAGAGCGGAGGCGGCCACGATGAACTCGCTGGAGGAGTCCCCGACCGCATGGACGCCCAGGATCTCTCCACCTCTCGCCCCGACCAGCACCTTGACGAAGCCGTTGCCGCCCTCGTTCTCGATGAGGAACCGGCCGGCGACGCCCATAGGCACGGTCGCCTTGCGGAACGGGATCCCCGCCCGGGTCAGCTCCTCCTCGGTGCGACCGGTCATGGCCACCTCGGGATGGGTGTAGATGACCGCGGGGATGGCCTCGTAGCGAATCCGATCCGGGATGCCGAACATCGAGTTCACGGCGACGATGCCCTCGCGGGTGGCCGCGTGGGCGAGCATGTGCTGACCGGTCACGTCGCCGCACGCCCACAGTCCGGGGACGCTGGTTTGGCCCTGCTCGCTGATCCGGATGCCCGCGCTGCTGAAGTCGACGCCGACCTCCTCCAGGCCCAGCCCAGCGACAACCGGGGCACGGCCGGTGGCGTTGAGGATGCGCTCCGCGACATGTGTCTTCGGGGTCCCGGAACCATCGTCGTAGCGAAGCGCTCCCTCCTCGACAGCCAGCACCCGGCAGGAGAGGTGGAAGTCGATCCCGCCTCGCTTGAGCGCTTGGAGGAGCCGAACCGACACGTCGCTGTCACAGTTGGCGGCGATCTGGGGGAGCATCTCGAAGACCGCCACCTCGGCGCCGACCTCGCGGAAGTAAGTGGCCAGCTCGAGCCCGATGTAGCCGCCGCCGATGATGGCGATGCTCGAGGGCACCTCGGTGAGGTCGAAGACGCGGTCCGAATTGAGGACGTGCTCGGCGCCGATCCCCGGTGTGGGCGGGACCGTGGGCCGCGATCCCGTGGCGACTAGGACGTTCTCGGCCTCCAGCTGCTCCTCCCCGACCTGGACCCGGTGGCGCCCCACCAGGCGGGCATGGCCGCTGACGACCTCCACGCCGGAGCCCTTCAGTTTGGCCTCCACCCCCCGGCTCAGCGCGGCGACGATGCGGTTCTTGCGCTCCACGACGATCGGGGCATCGAACCTGACCCCCTCGACGAGGACCCCGAACGGTCCCGCCTCGTTGCACTCGCGATAGAGGCGGGATGAGCGCAGGAACACCTTGGCCGGGATGCAGCCCACGTTGAGACAGGCTCCGCCGAGGCTGCCCGCCTCGACCAGGAGCACCTTCCTCCCCATCTGGCCGGCGTGGGCGGCGGCCTCGTATCCCCCGGGACCGGCACCGATGACGATCAGATCGTACACAGCGCTTCCACCCTCTCGATCTTGTCCCTGAGAGCGCTGAGGAACCTCGCTCCCGGAGCACCGTCGACCCATTGATGGTCCACGGTCAAGGACAGACCGATGGCGTCGATGAACTCGATATTCCCGTCCGGCTTGCGGACCGGCTTGACCTGGATGGCGTCGACGCCGAGGACGGCCACCTGGGGCGGGTTGATCACCGGGGTGAAGGCTTCGACCCCGAAGCTCCCCAGGTTGGTGACCGTGAACGTCCCGCCACTCAGGTCGTCGGGGGCGATCACCCCCTCCACGGCCTGGGCGGCCAGCTCCTTGATCCGGCGCGACAGGTCGCCAAGGGAGAGGTTCTGACTGTCCCGGATCACCGGTACCACCAGCCCCCGCGGCGTGTCGCAGGCGAAGGCCATGTGGACCTCCGCATGCCGGTAGACGCTATCGTCGATGAGTTCGGCATTCAGGTCGGGAACCTCGAGCAGGGCCTGGATGGTGGAGAAGACCACCAGGTCACCGATGCTGATCTGGGCGGTGTCAGGGGAGGCCTTGAGGCGCCGGCGGAGCGCGAGCAGGGGACCGGCATTGGCCGATCCGTGCAGCGTGTACTGGGCCGTGGAACCGAGCGACTCGCGTAGGCGCCGGGCAATGGTCCGGCGCACCAGCGAGAGGCGGGCACCAGACGTCGGCCCCCCCGAGGGTTGGCGCACGTCGCCGGCCACCCCGGCGTTGTCGACGGGCGACCGAGGGCCGGCCTCGGGTGCGGCGGCGGGCGCCCGCCGCGACGCCTGCAGGAGGGCGCGCAGGTCGGCTTCCACGACCCTCCCGCCCGGACCGCTCCCCGCGACCGCCCCGGGGTGGAACTCGTGCTCGCGGCTGAACCGCCGCGCCCGCGGGCTGAGCGGTCCCGATGCCGCCACAGAGCTCGGGGTGGCGAGCGGCGGGTTGACGCGGGCCGGCGCCTCCCCAGTCGGTGGCGCTGCGGCGGCGGCTCCCCTGGCGTCCAGGGCCGGGGCGGACCCGGGCAGGGCTCCGTCATCGGGCTGCGACCCGCCGGTCGCGGCCCGGAACTCCTCGACGCTCTCCCCCACCGCCCCGATCACGCACACCGTGCTGAAGACGGGGATGAGGGCGCCCGCCTCGAAGAATGTCTCCAACAGGATCCCGCCGGCCGGCGCGGTGAGCTCGAAGGTGGTCTTGTCAGTCTCGATATCGGCGATGACCTCGCCCTCTTGGACCGGGTCCCCCTTCGTCTTTCGCCACGCGGTGAGCAGGCACTCCTCGACGGTGTTGCCCAGCTTGGGCATCTCAACCCGCGTGGCCATTCAGCCTCACCTCGCGCCCGACCACAGGAGCAGAAGAGGGTCGCGACGGCACCCCGGCGCAAGAGCATCGACCAGGGGCCGATGACGATCTTGATCGGGGCGGTCGTGCCAAGCCTTCACGGTGCAGCCTCCTGCGCCGCATGGTACGCGGGGATTATCGATTTGTCCAGCTGGTAGACAGACCGTCCATTATATGGACTATACCAGTACTCGCAGCCTCCCACCACCGGGACCGGCCCACTCCGCGACGGTGTTGCCCAGAGCGGGCATCTCAACGGGCGTGGGCATTCGGCCTCGCCTCGCCTCGCCTCGCGCTCGGGCAGACGGGCAGGAAGGCTTGCGGCGGCACCGCGGCGCATGGGGGTCGGCTAAGGCTCGATGATGATCTTGATCGCCCCGCTGGCCGGATCGTTCAAGGTCGCCAGCGCCTGGCCATAGTCGGTCAGTGCGAAGTGATGGGTGGTGATCTCGCGCACCCGCATGCGACCCTGCTCCACGAGGGGCATGACGTGGCGCATCTCGCCGGCGGTGGCCCGGCAGCCGACCAGCTCCAGCTCGTCCAGGACCAGGCGCTGCATGGGGATCTCCACGCCCTTGGTCGGGATGCCCACGGCGGCGCACCGGCCTCCTTTGCGGAGCATCCCCAGTGCCAGCTGGACGGTGGCCGGGACACCGGCGCACTCGAGCACCACCTCGACACCCTGCCCGTCGGTGGCGGCCCTGACCTCGGCAACTGGATCGGGACCACCGCTATCGACAGTCTCGAAGCCGAACGCGGCAGCCTTGGCGAGCCGGACCTTGTTGTTCTCGACAACGATCACCCGGCTGGCGCCCCGGACCAGCGCCGCATCGCCGGCGAGCAGCCCGATGGCCCCGGCCCCGGTGATCGCCACCCTGTCGCCCGGACGCACGCCGCCCCGGTTGGCGACATGCAGGGCGATCGAGGCCGGATCTATCACCGCTCCCTCGGCGTACGAGAGGGCGTCGGGCAGGTGGAAGATCGCTTTCACACCGTGGACCACGTAGGTCGCGTCGGCTCCCGCGACGTTGTGGCCGTACTGCTTGTGGAGACTCAAGACGCCGTAGTTCTCGCAGAGGTTGTAGTGACCCTCGACGCACTTCTGGCAGACGCCGCAGGCGTCGTGCGAGGTGCCGGCCACACGGTCGCCGATCTTCCAGCCGTAGGCCGCGGCCCCCGGCCCCATGGCCACGATGTCGCCGGCCCACTCGTGGCCGGGTATGAAGGGGAAGGATGGCGGCCAGAAGCCCGGGTAGTCACCGCGGACCAGATGGGCGTCGGTGCCACAGATCGAAACCGCCCTCACCCGGGCCAGGACCTGGTCGGGTCCCGGCACCGGCACCGGCACCTCTTGGATCTCGAAGTGGTTGGGCTCGAGCACGACGAGCGCCTGCATGGCGGCGGGAACGTCGAACCCTGCCGAGGTCCGAGCTGCGTCGGTGGGAGAAAGGGACACCATCAACCTCCTCTGGGGATCAGATCGGCATGAAACAGAAGACAGCGCGCATCAATGGTCGGCGAGACACTGCCGAGCTCATCATCCTGGCGAGCCCACTACACGACCGCCAGCGGATCCACCATCGAGCCGGTGGCACCGCGGATCTTCACGGGCAGAGCAACGAACAGGAACTCGTAGACCTGGTCCCTGCCGAGCGCCTCGAGATCCAGGCTCTCCATCAGGTAGATGCCGTTCTCGATGAGCAGGAGAGTGTGCACGGGCTGGGGGTTGGCGGGGGTCGCCAGGACGGGGGCCGGCTGCACCTCATAGGTCTCGGTGTCGGTTCCGCTGGCCACCACACCGCGCTCGAGGAGCCAGTGGGCGGCGGAGATGTCCGGGCCCGGGGTCTTGTGGGCCGCCATCTTCTCGGCATCGGGCCAGAACCCCATATATCCGGTCCGAATGAGGACGACGTCCCAGGGCTGGACCGTCACCCCCTCCGCCGCGCAGATCGCCTCCATCTCGGCGGCGTCGATCGCCGAGCCCTTGGGAAGGCAGTCGACGCCGCGGTGGCGGGCCGCATCGACGAGCACGCCCCGGGTGAAGAACGGCGGCAGCTTCGAGGCGTCGCCGAAGACCGGACCCGCGTCGGTCAGATGGGCGTCGGCACTGCCGCCTCCGTACCAGTGGGAATCGTCGCCGACGGTCATGTGTGCGAGCGCATCCACGTGGGCGCCCGAGTGCGAGGTGGCCATCACGTACTCGGCCATGTAACCGAGCCCGGCGTCGTTGATCGGACCCCAGGGTTGCGCGTGGGTGACACGGATGCCCCGGGGTGTCCGGAAGTTGAGGACCTGAAAGGGCGGGTGGCCGGGGAAGAGCGGCATGCCCGGGTAGCGGGTCGCGGCCAGCGAGTAGGTGCGACCTTCACGTACCAGGCGGGCCGCCTCGACGAGGCGATCCCTAGGCAGTCGCGCGATCGGACCGACCTCCGATTGCACGGGACCAGAATCTGGCGGGGTGGTCATCCTGGAGCCCTCCTCTGGGCGGTTTCGCGGGCCGCGGCAGTAGCTTGTGGCCGTTCCGAGAGTGCCTTCCAGACCCGCTCCGGGGTAAGGGGCAGATCACGGATCACGACTCCGGTCGCATCGCGGATCGCCGCCGCCACCGCCGCCGCGGTGCAGATCAGCGCGCCTTCGCTCATCCCCTTCGCGCCGTAGGGACCGGGCCCATCGGCGTTCTCGATGACGTCGCTCTGCAGGTCAACGGGCAGGTCCATGCTGGTCGGGATCCGGTAGTCGATCGCCCCCAGGTTTCGGATCCGCCCGGACTCGTCGAAGATGTAATGCTCCATGAAGGTGTGGCCGAGTCCCTGGATCGCCGCGCCCTCGTCTTGGCCGCGGACCTGGAGCGGGTTGATCGCCTTGCCCACGTCCGAGACGGTGACGTGGCGCACGAGGACGACGGCGCCGGTATCCTCGTCGACCTCAGCCTCGACGGCCGTGCAGTTGAACTCGTAGAAGGCGGCACTTCCACTCAGCGGATGGCCGGGCTCGGCCTCCTTCCGGCTCTCGCCGTTGCCGATCACCTCCCCACCGAGGCTTCCCAGCCCGGGCTTCAGGATCTCGGTGATCGAGATCGGGCCGTCGGGCAGTCGGAGGATGCCGTGCTCGACGACGATGGCTGTCTCGCTGATCCCATGGAGTCGGGCCGCCATGGCCCTCACCTTGGCCTGGATCTCCCGGCAAGCCTGGAGGACGGCGTTTCCCATCAGCACCGTCGAGCGGCTCGCCGACGTCTGCTGGTCGTAGGGAACCACGGCCGTATCGCCCATCACCACGGTGATCCGATCGATCGGAATACCGAGCTCCTCGGCAGTGATCTGGGCGAAGAGCGTGCGGGATCCCTGGCCCATGTCCGACGTGCCCGCGTAGAGGATGACGCTGCCATCGGCAAGGAGCCGAACGGTGGAGTACGAGAGACCGGTCGTGGGCCCGGACTTGATGCCGAGGGCAACGCCGCGTCCGCGGCCCGCTGGCAGCGGCGTCCCCCATCCGATCAGCTCCGCGGCCCTGCGGACCGTCTGCTCCCACTCGCCGTCGGCTGGGGTGTCGCCCGGGATGAACGTCTCCCCCTTGCGAGCGAGATTGCGAAGACGCAGCTCCACCGGGTCGAGCCCAAGGGCTCGCGCCGCATCATCCATGTTCGACTCGACCGCCCAGTTCGGCTGGGGAGCTCCGAAGCCGCGGAAAGCGGTCGCCGGCGGCGTGTGCGAGAGGATGCTCCTGGCGACGATCCGCGCCGCCGGGACGCGATACGGGCCGCAGGAGATATGGCTGCCCTTGCTCGCGGCCCGATCGGCGATGTCCGCGTACGCTCCCAGCAGATAGTCCGCTTCAATCTCGCGGAAGGTGATGGTGCCATCTGAGAGGAATCCGGTCCGGACACGGACCTCGGCCGACATCCGCCGCACCGCCTGGAACGTCTCCTCCAGGGTGAGGATGAGGCGGGCGGGCCGACCGGCTCGCAGCGCCATGAGGGCGACGAGCGGCTCGAATTTCGTGTGCTGCTTGCCACCGAACGCACCGCCCGGATCGGGAGCCAGAACCCTNNCTCCAGATGACGACGCCGTCACCGTCCGGGGCGGCCATGAAGCCGTGGGGCTCGATCGCGAACTGGGTCACCATAGGGAAGGCATAGGTGCCCTCGACGACGAGGTCGCTCGCCACCCCGGCGATGTCNNTGAGGACGGGCGGCAGCTCCAGGTAGTCGATCCGAACGAGGCGGGCACCCTCTTCGGCGGCATCCTCGGTATCGGCGGCAACCGCCGCCACCGGCTCACCGTGGTATTTGGTCTCGTCGACGGCCAGCACCGGCCGGTCCTGGAACTGGGGGCCGAATCGCGGCACCGGCTGCGGCAAGCTCGCGGCCGTCATCACCAACCGGACACCGGGAACGCGCTCGGCGGCGCTGATGTCGACGGTGCGGATTCGGGCGTGGGCGCAGGGGAGGGTGACCAGCTTCACGTGAAGGACGTCCGCCAGGCGAATGTCGCCCACGTATTGGTAGGCACCCGTGACGCGCGCAAGCCCGCCGACGCGCTCTGCGGAAACCCCGATCTGCCCGCTCATCGATCACCAGCCGCAGCGGCCGCGAGCACCGCCTCGGTGATCTGGTAGTAGCAGCCGCACCGGCACAGGTTGCCGCCCATCCCCTCCTGGATCTCAGCCTCGGTGGGGTGCGGGATCCGCCCCAGCAGGTCGCGGGCGGCCATCACCTGGCCGGGGCTGCAGTAGCCGCACTGGGCGGCACCCTTCTCCAGGAAGGCCCGCTGCAGCGAGGTCAGGGGGCCGTCCGCGGCCAGCCCCTCGATGGTGGTGAGCTCGGCGCCGTCGGCCTCGACGGCCAGGATGAGGCACGAATCCACGATCCGGCCGCTCAGGCTCACCGTGCACGCTCCGCACTCACCGACCAGGCAGCACGGCTTGGTACCGGTCAGCCCGAGGTCATCACGAAGCAGAGCGAGCAGCGACTGGTGCGGCCATGCTTCGAGGACGCGCTGACGCCCGTTCACCGTGAGCTCGATGCGAATCGCGCCGGCCCGGTCGGTCATGGAAGGGCCTCATGCGCTGTCTCCTCGGCGAGGTCCGGCCCGCTCGCCGCCGGGGCAGACTCTGAAGCTGGCCGCTCCACGAACAGGGTATCGAACATCGAACCGGCGATCCGGAAGTGATCGTGGATGGCCTGATCGGCCGATGCCGTGTCCCGGGCGCGGAGAGCCGCGAGGATGGGCAGGTGGAGGCCGGAGATCACGTCCGAGTCGACGCCGGGAAGGATGTAGGTGATGTGGGTTCGGGAGACCGGCTCCAGGTAGTGCCAGAGGCGTTGGAGCACCTGGTTTCCCGAAATGGCGACGATCCGGCTGTGGAAGAGCACGTCGATTCGCGCCTGCTCGTTCTCCTCGCCGTTGAGGGCGGCCTGCTGCATGCTGGTGACGTAACCCTCCAGATCCAGGAGGTCGGCGTCCGACAGCCGGGGCATGGCCAGTCGAGCTCCGAACGACTCGAGCACGGCTCGAACGTCGTAGGCCTCGAGCAGCTCCGCTTTGTGCGGCTGCCGGACGCGTGCTCCCTGGTACGGGGTGCTGTCGATCAGGCCGAGCGCCTCAAGGTCCCGCAACGCCTCTCTCACGGGACCCTGGCTCACGCCAAGGTGCCGCGCCACCCGGGTCTCGATGATCCGAGACCCAGGGGGAAACTCACCGGCAAGGATCGCCGTCAGTAGGTAATCCTTGACCTGATCGCTCAGAACACTGCGAATGATCATCGGCGCTCGGCGCATCGACTTGGCCTCAGACCCCGAACAGGTCGCTCTTCGGCGGCTTGGCGGCCTTCTCCAGGATCTCGACGACACCGGTCGTGCCGTTGAGCCGGATCCGGTCCCCATTGCCGACCTGCTGGGTTGCCACCGACGTCCCGACCACGGCGGGAATCCCGAACTCGCGCGAGAGCACGGCCGGGTGCGAGACGGTGCCGCCCGCATCGGTCACCAGACCGACGATCTTGGTGAAGAGCACGACCCAGGCCGGGTTGGTCATTTGGCAGACCAGGATATCGCCGCCGCGGACCTCATCGAACTGGTCCTCGCGGAGAACCACCCGAGCCACCCCTTCGACCACGCCCGGCGAGCCACCGAGCCCGGTGAACTGGCCGGCGATCGTGCCCGCCTTGCGGTTGAACTTGTCGGGGAAGCCCCACAGGTTCAGGTAGGGGAAGTCGAGCTGGGACTGGGTGACGGTACCGATCCAGTCGCGGGGCCGGAAGCTGTACGCCTTCTCCCGCGCCGCCCTGGCCTTGGCCACCAATGCACGGGCGTCCATGGCCGTTGGATCACCCATGAACTCCCGCAACTCGTTGTAGTGCAAGAAGATCACGTCGTCGGGGGCATCCAGAACGCCCTGGGCGACGAGCTTCTTGCCGATCGCGATGAGCACCAAGCGGACGTGCGCGTTGGCACCCTGGTCGATGTAGAAGTGGTGGTCCGGCGTGAGCGGGGCCATCTTGAGGTTGATGTCGTTGGCCACCCGCATCTCCTCGAGGCCCTCACCCTTGAGGCCCTCCAGGATCTCCTTGGCAGCCGCCGCGATGTCATCGGACAGAACCTTGATCGTCTTCGGGTAATCGTAGTTGGTCTCGATGTAGCCCCGGACCAGCTCGATCACCGGCTCCATGTGCTCATACACCGTCGGGAAGACGAACTCGTGGCTCCAGACCGCGTGCCAGCCGAACTCCTTCTGGTAGGGGNNTCCTTCATCTTCCACAGGGCTTCGATCGAGTCCCAGTTGCGGTCCTTGGCCGAGTTCTGAAGCCGGCCGAGGAGCGCCTCGTCGATCTTACCGTGGGTCTTCTCCATGACCGCTCGCAGGTTGAGGGTCGCGGAGAGCTGCGCGAAGTTGAGCATCCAGTGGATCTTCCAGTGGCGATCGTGCATATCGATCGCGTCCTCGAGCAGGCAGGCGAGCTCCATCAGGGTGAGCTTGTCCTGCTTGTCGAGCATGTCCTCGAGATAGTCGAAGTTGCGCTTCATCTCGGGGACGAGCCGACCGTACCACCAATCCGCGAACTCCTCACCATAGGTGGGCAGCACCGCGCCGAGGTAGACCCCGATCTTCTTGGCATAGTCGGGGTCGAGGGGCACCACCATACCCGCGCGAGCCCCCAGCTCCATGCCGTCGATCTTGAATTCCGAGCTGGCCGGGATCGCCGCCGTGTAGAGATAGCCGTTGACGTTCTTGGCGATCCAGTCGGTGGCGAACGGCGTCCCGAAACGCCGGAACATGTGGTCGCACGACTGCGTCCAGAGACCGATGTCCTCATGCATCGGGCTCAGCGGGTGCGGGTTGTGCAGGTCGTCATAGACCCAGAAGAGATGCTTCTCCAGCTCCTGGCCCCAGGTGACCGGGAACTTCTCGTCGCCGAGAAACTGGCCGAGGACCTCTTCTTTGAAGACGGGGTCTTCGGCCTTCTGCTCAGTTGCGCTCATGGACATGACCTCCGAATGACAGGTGAAACCCAGTGCATCATCAGGCACGCGCCGAGGTGACACGCCGTGGGAACGTGATGGTCACGTTGAACCAGCCGATGAACCATCCCAAGTAGCCGCCCGCGAGCGCGTAGGCTCCCGCCAGGAGAACCAAGACGTACGCGTTGGTGGTGAAGGCAGGGTGGGCACCGGTGAAGTAGACCGCCAGCAGCATCGACAGTCCGTTGAAGTACGGCAGCGATCCGGTCTGGAAGACCTTGAAGTACTTCATGACGTAAACCATCACCGAGACACCGACGAACAGAGCGATGTACATCGGGTACACGGAGGCTCCCGTCATGTGGGGTGCGATCCAGGTGTAGAGAAGGATCATCAACACGCCCCAGAAGACACCTCCGGTGTAGGCGGGAATGATGGTCTTGATGGTACCTAGGTTCGCCCCGAGCGCGAAGTACTCCGCCCACACGATGAACGCCACCCAGAGGGGCAGGCTGTACTGGCCGAAGTACAAGCCCAGGGGCAGGATGAACATCACGGTGATGGAGACCGCGAGCCAGAACGGGATCGTCTCCTTGGTCTTGGCCGTCTCCATTTGGATTTCCGCGGTTTGATCGAGTGCCATTACCTAACTCTCCTTGTGAGGTCGGACCGGCCGGCTTGGAGAGGTTCCAATGTCCCGGCCAGCGGAAACGCAGAAACCGGGCGGTGATGGCCGCCGCCAGCCGCAGCGAAACCTTCTGACCTCTTCTTTAGATCGCTTCCCCCATGCCTCATGCCCCTTTTTCATTTTCCGGATGCCGCCTGGGAACCGGCCCAGCCGCGCCGCGAGTATTGACACCTTCCGAGGCGGTCAGTAAGGGCCATCTGGCCTGGGCCGCGATGATCCTTTATACTCTAATCGATGATCTATCATCCTTGGTCGATGATCAATGACCACGGTCAAAGGGGACCTATGGCCCTTTCGCGACCCTACGGATCCCTCGATGCTTCGTGTCAAGTTACCGCCCAATGCAGGGAATGACGTGATGGACGTGAATACGCCGCGGGGCGACGGAGAGGGCGGAGCCCTGAGCCTCCAGAGCTGCGTTGCGTCTGGGCGCGGGCCGGGAGAACATGGCGCGGTGCCCGCGTCCTCCCCCGGGTGGGACGCCGACGACGGCGATGCCTCGGTCGGCGGGCCGGCCCACGCCGTCTACGAAAACGTCTACGACATCGATCGCGCCCCCTCCCTGCCACTGGCGGACCTCACCCAGCTGTTGGGTGGCAAGGCGGCCAACCTGGTGGTCATGGCCACCGAGCTCGGCCTTCCCGTCCCGCCCGCCTTCGCGATCACCACCGCGGTCTGCAAGACCTTTCTGACCGCCGGCTGGCCGATGGATCTCGATGCGCAGATCGAGGCTCACGTCCACCGCCTTGCCGAGCTGACCGGGAGGCGCTTGGGGGACCCCGGCGATCCCCTGCTGGTGAGCGTGCGCTCTGGGGCGCCCATCTCGATGCCGGGGATGATGGACACGATCCTCAACCTGGGGCTCAACGACGCCACGGCGAAGGGGCTGGCCGCCCTGACCGGGGATGAGGCGTTCGCCGCCGACTGCCTGCGGCGATTCCACGAGATGTACCGTGGGATCGTCGGCGCCGAGGCGCCGGACGACCCCTGGGAGCAGCTCCGGGGCGCCGTCCAAGCTGTATTCGAGTCGTGGAACAGTGATCGAGCCCGGGCCTACCGGAGTCACGAGGGCATCCCCGACGGCCCCGGCACCGCGGTCACGGTCCAGGCCATGGTCTTCGGCAACCGGGGGGGGGATTCGGGCACCGGAGTGCTCTTCACCCGCAACCCCGCCACCGGCGAGCAAACTCTCTACGGCGACGTCATGTTCAACGCCCAGGGCGAGGACGTCGTGGCCGGCACCCACAAGCCGGACTCCCTGAGCGCCCTTGACGAGCGCCTGCCCCAGGCGGGCGCCGAGCTCCGGCGCTACGCGGAAGTGCTTGAGCGCCACTACCGCGACCTCTGCGACATCGAGTTCACGATCGAGCAGGGCAAGGTCTGGATGCTCCAGGTGCGGGTTGGCAAGCGCAGCCCTCGGGCCGCCCTGCGGATGGCCGTGGAGATGGCGGAGGATCCTGGCTTTCCCCTCTCGCGCGACGAAGCGGTGCGTCGGGTCACCCGGTACCTCGCCAGCCCGCCACGGATCTTCGTCCGCGAGCCGGGGGTCACCGTCTTGCTCACGACCGGTCTTCCCGCATCCCCCGGCGTCGCCGCCGGTGAGATCGCGACCACATCCGAGGCGGCGGAGATCGCCGCCAACGCGGGCCGGCCCGTGATCCTGGTGCGCCCCGAGACGTCCCCGGAGGACATCCGCGGCATGGCGAAGTCCGCCGGCATCCTCACCTCCCGGGGCGGGCTTGCCAGCCACGCCGCCGTGGTGGCTCGCGGTTGGGGCATCCCCGCGGTCGTCGGCGCTGCCGGCGTTGCCGTGGCCGAGGGGGAGGTAACCATCGCCGGCCGGAAGCTCCAGGCCGGGGAGCGGATCACGATCGACGGCAGCACCGGCGAGGTCTACGCGGGCGAGGTTGCCGGGAGCTCGCTGATCGCGCACGAGGCCGTCACGCTGCTGGCCTGGGCCGACCAGCTCGGCATCGAGATCACCGGCCCCGAGATCGAGAGCCCGGTCGAAACCCGGGAGGAAGAGCCGGCCTCGGCGACGGCAACCAGCGGCGACGTTCTCAAGGTCCTCCTGATCAAGGGGGCCGCGACAGGCGACCAGCTCACCCTCAACCTGGCCTGCGACCCCGAGTCGGTGAGTGCTCTGGTGGCCCAACTGGGAGCCGCCGGCCTCATCGAGGCCGCGACTGGCGGCGACCGGCTCACCGGGGAGGGGAAGCTCCGGGCGCTCGCAGCCTTCGACGCTGATCGCGAGCAGGTCGGTGCGGATCGGCTGGTCGAGCTCCTGGCGTCCTTTCACAAGCTGGACCTCCGGATGAAGGACACCGTGACCGCCTGGCAGCTCCGCGCCAGCGGCGATGAGCCTGTAATCAACGATCACGGCGACCCGGGCTACGACGCCCAGGTACTCGAGCGCCTGTCGGAGCTCCACCATGAGGCAGCCACCTGGATGGCCCCACTGACCGCTGCTTTCGCCCGCTTCGACCGCTATCAGGCGCGTCTTGAACGGGCCCTGACCGCCGCGCAGGGAGGCGACCAGCGCTACGTCGCCTCGCCGCGTGTCGACAGCTACCACAGCGTGTGGTTTGAGCTCCACGAAGACCTGATCCGCCTGATCGGCCGCCGACGCTCGGATGAGCAGGAGGCGGCCGGGGGGAACCGATGACCTATCGAGCAGACGGCCGGAGCCGGCCGGGCATCCGTCCCGGCACACGTGAGGAACTGCCATGATCAAGCGCGTCGAGCGAGCCGAGGCAACGGTCCAGCCACTCCCGGGCCGGACCTGGTACACGTACATCGACCAGGAGAACAGCCCGGCGACGAACGTGACCGTGGGGGTTTCCGTCTACCTGGCGGGGTCGAGACCCGCGGGGCACGTCCACGAGACCCAGGAGGAGTGCGTCTACGTCGCCTCCGGGCACGGCCGTCTGGTCACGCCCGAGGCGACTGCCGATCTCGAGCCCGGTGTGGCCGTGCTCATCGCGCCCGGCACCTTCCACATCACCGAGGCAGGCGACGGGGAGCCTCTCGAGCTGGTCTGCCTCTTCTCGCCGCCCGTCGTCCCCGGCTCCTATGAGGAGCGGCGTTCCTGATGGTCACCCCGGGAGAGGCGGTGGGTGACGATGTCGCCCGTCTCGAGGAGGTCGCCCGGCGCATTCGGGTCGAGATCGTCCGCACCATCCACAAGACCGGCGTGGGCCATCTGGGTGGCTCGCTGTCGGAGGCCGATCTCCTGACCGCGCTGTACTTCCGCGAGCTCAGGATACGGCCGGAGCAGCCGGACTGGGCCGACCGGGATCGGTTCGTCCTCTCCAAGGGGCATGCGTCGGTCGGCCTCTACGCCACCCTGGCCATGCGCGGCTACTTCCCGGTCGCCGAGCTGCTCACGTTCGATTCGCACGGAAGTCGATTGCAGGGCCACCCCGACATGACCCGTCTGCCGGGCCTTGACATGTCCACCGGGTCGCTGGGATTGGGCATCTCGGCGGCGGTGGGCATCGCCCTCGGTGCCCGGACGCAGGGCCACTCCTATCGAACCTACGTCCTGGTCGGAGATGGGGAGTGCCAGGAGGGCTCGGTCTGGGAAGCCGCCTTCGTGGCCGCGCACTACGGCCTCGACCACCTCGTGGCCATCGTCGATCACAACCGGCTGCAGCAGTACGGCTGGCAGGGAGACGCCCCCGAGCACCGGCTGCCACCCCAGGCGCCCGGAGAGCTGCGGGCCAAGTGGACGGCGTTCGGCTGGCGCGTCATCGAGATCGATGGGCACAACATGGAAAGCATCCTCGACGCATTTGCACAGGCGCGCTCCGCCGACGGGCGTCCGATAGCCATCATCGCCACTACCGTCAAGGGCAAGGGCGTGTCGTTCGCCGAGGGCCGCTACGCCTGGCACGTTCGCATCCCCAACGCCGACGAGTACGCGCTCGCCATGACCGCCCTCGGCGAGACTGTCGAGGCGGGACAGGAGGTCACACGATGACGCTGCCGATGGGACGGGCGATGCGCGAGGTCTTCGGCGACACGGTCACCGAGCTGGCCGACAGCGATCAGCGCATCGTGATGCTCGACGGGGANNATGGCGAGCGTAGGGCTCATCCCGTACATCAGCACCTTCGTGGCTTTCGCGGTGATCCGTCCGCTCGACCAGATCCGTGTGCTGATCGCCCAACCGCGGCTCAATGTGAAGATCACCGCGGGCTACGCGGGCTTGCTCACCGGCCGCGCTGGAAAGACCCACCAGGTGGTGGACGACGTCAGCATCATGCGGGCCATGCCCAACATGGTGACCGTCTCGCCAGCCGACGACACCGAGGCCGACCAGGTCTTGCGCTGGTCAGCCACTTATCAGGGGCCCGTCTACGTCCGCCTGGTCCGTGATGCCACCCAGCATCTCTTCGATACCAGCTACACCTTCCAGTTCGGGGCAGCGGTTGCCCTCCGGGACGGATCCGACGTGACCCTGATCTCGACCGGCGCTGAGACGCCCCGGGTGATGGATGCCGCCGAGATTCTCGCCGCCCGTGGCATCCAAGCCTGCGTTCTCCACGTGCCCACGATCAAGCCGCTCGACGTCTCGGCCATCGTCCAGGCCGCCGAGCGATCCAACTTCGTCATCACGGTCGAGGAGCACACGGTGATCGGAGGACTCGGTGGGGCCGTCGCCGAAACACTCTCGGAGCACCGTCCGACCCCACTCCGCCGGATCGGCCTGCCGGATGTCTTCGGTGAATCGGCGAGCAACGACGACCTCCTGGAAACATACGGGCTTTCGGCCGATCGGGTTGCCGACCGGGTCGCTACGCTCATGGCCTCAGCGCGACGCCAGCCCAGCCCGGCAGAGCCGGTCAGCACATAGGAGCTTGAGCAATGAGCGGGTTAAGCATCTTCGATCTCAGCGGAAGAGCGGCGGTGGTCTGGGGCGGCGGCGGAGCCATCGGCTCAGCAATCGCCGAGACGCTGGGACGCGCCGGAGCGTCGGTCACCCTCATCGACCAAGCCCCCGACCGAGTTGAGGCGGCTGCGGCCAAGCTGCGCGACGCCGGCCTCGATTGCCTGGGCCTCTCCGGAGATGCGACCGACCGCCAGGCGTGCGACCAACTCGTAGCCCAAGCGGTGGGTCGATTCGAACGCCTCGATATCTGCTTCAACGCCATCGGCGGTGGCGCCGGCAAGGTCCTCCATCCCGCCGAGGACTATCCGGTGGAGGCCTGGGACTGGATCCTGGACCTGAATCTCCGCAGCACGCTGTACGGCACCCAGGCAGCGGTCAAGGCGATGATCAACGCCGGCCATGGCGGCCGAGTCCTGAGCATGTCATCGGTGCGCGGCCAAATCGGCATCAACGCCGGTTACTCGGCCTACGTGGCGGCCAAAGGCGCCATCAATTCGCTCACCCGGCAGTGGGCAACCGAGTGGGCCAAGTACAACATCACGGTCAACGCCATCGCACCGACGTTCGTCGACACACCCCAGGTAGCGATGCTGCTCGACGACCCCGTCTTCAAGGCCAACCTCATCTCCCGCGTTCCGCTTGGCCGCGTGGGCAGCACGGACGACCTGGCCGGGGCGGTTCTGTTCTTCTGCTCGGATGCCTCGGCATTTGTGACTGGCCAGGTCCTCACCATCGACGGCGGTCTGACCGCAACCCAGTAAAAGCGTGGGGGATGTCTCATGGAACAGCTCACACCAAACGTCTTCACGGAAACCGGGTTGCGAGGCTGCAATCCGAGCTTCGTAACCACCAGCGATGGCGTGGTGGTCATCGATACCCCACAGCTGCCCACCCGCGCGGTGGCGATGCGCGAGCTGGCCGAGTCCCATGGCCCGATCCGCTACGTCATCAACACCGAGCATCACGTGGATCACATCTTCGGCAACTACTACTTCAAGGGTGCCGGCACCGTCGTCCACCACCAGGGCGTGTACGACAACTTCATGCTAGCCTCACCGGACCTCGACCCCTTCGCCTACGCGGCCGAGGCGATCCCTACCGACGACCCCCAAGGCCAAGGCATCTTCCCCGACCGCGATGAGTACTACAGAGACCCCAACAAGGCCACCGTGGTCTTCACCGGGGATCTGACCCTGCGGGTGGGCGGACACACCTTCGAGCTGCTCCACACGCCTGGCCACACCCCGGGCCAGGTGGCTGTGCACGTCCCCGACGAGCGGGTCGTCTTCACTGGGGACACCGTCTTCTCGGAGTGCCAGACGTGGCTGATGACGTCGGATGTCCGCCAGTGGCTGGCCTCCCTGGCTCGGGTCGCCGGCCTCGACGTGGACTACCTCGTCCCCGGTCACGGCCCGGTTACCACCACCCGGTACCTGGCCACCCAACGGGCCGTCCTCATCGAGTGGGTGAACGCCGTCGCGGAGGCGATCGCCAAGGGTTGGTCGCGCGAGGAGACGATCGAGCGAGTCAACTTCGCGGCCCGCTACCCGGTCGACATCGGACAAGGCTACATGATGAGTCACATCCAAACCCAGAACGCGGCATCGCTGTACAACAAGCTTGTGGACGGGCTGGCCCGCCCGATTCACTGATCCGACTTGAAGGCGGGAGAAACCATGACC
>PLNE01000150.1 GCA_003141695.1 Candidatus Dormiibacterota bacterium | reverse complement strand
CCGGGCTGGGCGGAGCAGGACCCCGAGCAGTGGTGGCAGACAACCGTCGACAATATCGAGGCCGTTATGGCACGCAATCCCGAGGCAAGGATCGGGGCGGTCGGCGTGGCCGCCCAAATGCACAGCGTTGTGGCCCTGGATGCCTCGGGGGCGTCGCTCACCGCCCGGTCGGCGATCTGGAGCGACAAGCGCTGCCTCGACCAGGTGAACGCCTTCCAGAGTCGCCCCGACGCAGAGGAGCTCTCCCACCTGGCCGGTAATCGGCCCCTCCCGGCCTGGGCGGGGTTCAAGATGGCCTGGCTGCGCGCCAACATGCCACATGCCTATGAACAGGCCGAGAACTTGCTGGTGGCGAAGGACTTCCTCAACTACCGCCTATCCGGCCAGGCGGCCACCGATCCCTCGGAGGCCTCGGGTTCGTTCCTCTGCGACGCCAGCAACGGCCAGTGGTCCGGAGCACTGTTGGAGGCGCTGGGACTGGACCGCGCCAAGCTTCCCGAGATCGTCGACTCCTGGTCGGTGATCGGGACCGTGTGCAAGGAGGTAGCCAGGCTCACCCGTCTCGCCGAGGGGACGCCCGTGGTGGCTGGCAGCGGAGACATGATGTGCCAGCTGCTCGGCTCGGGGATCACCACACCGGGGCGGGTCGGCTTGGTGGCAGGGACTTCGTCGATCATGTCGCTCGCCGCCGAGAGCGCCTCGCCGGATTCTCGGGTCATGAACCTGCGATCGGCCAGCGGCAACTGGATCCGCTTCGGCATCGACGACGCTGCCGGCAAGTCGTTTCGCTGGTTCGTCGACACCTTCTGCCCCCCCGCCGGGGATTCCCCCGAGCAGGTGAAGGCGGCCTTCGACTCACTCGTCCTGCAGGCGGCTCAAGTCGAGGCCGGTTCGGGTGGGCTCTTGTTCTTCCCCTACTTGCTGGGCGAGAGGACGCTCGGCAGCGCCCAATCCAGGGCCTCGTTCGTGGGCGCCACGCCGCGCCACCAACGGGCCCACTTCGTTCGGGCGGTCATGGAGGGGATAACCCTGGAAGACTGCAGGGCGCTGAAATGCCTCTGCCCGCTGGGGGTGCAAAGTCCCATCCGTTGCAGCGGGGGCGGCGCCGCAAGCGGCTTGTGGAACCAGATCCGAGCCGATGTCTTCGCCCACCCGGTGCAGGTGCTGGCCTCCGCTGAAGGAGGCATCCAGGGGGCGGCCATCCTGGCTGGGGTGGCGGTGGGCTGGTACAGCGACGCCGCCGCGGGCGCCGAGGAGGTTGTCCGCGTAGCGGAGACCTGGGCCCCTTCCCCCGATGCGGTTCGTGTCTACGAGGACGCCTTTCGCATCTTCTGCGCCGTGCACGACGCTTTGGATGGCCATTGGCAAGCATGGGATGATAGGATCAAGTCATGACTGATATCCTCAAAGCTATCGGTGCTCTGCGCCTGGTGCCGGTGATCGTGATCGACGAAGAGGAGAACGCATATCCTCTCGCGCAGGCGCTCAAGGCCGGGGGTCTTCCCTGCGCCGAGGTCACGTTCCGCACGGCGGCGGCCGAGCGGTGTATCCGGGCAATGGCGAGTGACCCCGAGATCCTCCTCGGAGCGGGGACCGTGCTCCGTCCCGAACAGGTCGACCGGGCCTTGGAAGCGGGTGCCCGCTACATCGTCACCCCGGGATTCAGCGCCGGGGTGGTGAGGGCATGCCAGGCCAACTCGGTCCCGGTGTTCCCCGGCGTGGCTACCGCCACCGAGATGCAGATGGCCCTGGAGGCTGGCATCGAAGTGGTCAAGGTCTTCCCTGCGGAGGCCCTGGGCGGCCTGGCTCTGCTCAAGGCTCTCGCCCCGCCTTTCTCGATGATGCGCTTCATCCCTACCGGTGGCATCAGTGTTTCGCAGTTGGCTGACTACCTGGCCTTTCCCCCGGTGCTGGCGGTCGGAGGAAGCTGGATCGCGCCGAAGGCGCTCATTGCCGGCCACCACTTCGACCAGATAACCGAGCTGGCTTCCCAGGCGGTCGCCATTTGCCAGGCGGCCCCCGACGGCGCCGCGACGGGACAATGAGCCTGCCCGGCCAGTCGATGCCTCCGATAGAGGTTCGGCCGGCGCAGGACTGTCGTTTCGACCAGGTGTCCCTGGGCGAGATCATGCTCCGCCTCGACCCCGGGGACAACCGCATCCGTACCACCCGTGCCTTCCGTGTTTGGGAGGGGGGCGGGGAGTACAACGTCGCCCGGGGCTTGCGGCGTTGCTTCGGACTGCGCACCGCCGTGGTCACGGCCTTGGCCGACAATGACGTTGGCCGCCTCATCGAGGACCTCATGCTCCAAGGAGGGGTGGACCTTTCCTTCCTGCGCTGGGTGCCCTATGACGGCATCGGGCGCCGTGTCCGCAACGGCTTGAATTTCACCGAGCGTGGCTTCGGGATGCGCGGAGCCGTTGGCGTGTCGGACCGCGCCTACAGCGCGGCTAGCCAGATGCGGCCTGGGGAGGTGGACTGGGAGCACCTCTTCGGCGAGCTCGGGGTGCGCTGGTTCCACACTGGCGGCATCTTCGCCGGCCTTTCGGAGAGCACCCCCGGGGTGATCGAGGAGGCTGTCCAGTCCGCCAGGAGGCACGGCACGATCGTGTCCTACGACCTCAACTACCGGCCGAGCCTCTGGCAGGGCGTCGGGGGTCGCGCCGGGGCGCAGACGGTCAACCGCCAGCTGGCCGAGATCGTCGACGTTCTCGTCGGCAACGAGGAGGACTTCACGGACTGCCTCGGGATCGAGGTCCCCGGAGCCGACCCCGACCTCGCCAGCCTGGACGTCGGCAGCTACCGGAAGATGATCGAGCAGGTCGTCCGCGAGTTCCCGAACGTGCGCGTCGTCGCCACGACCCTGCGCGAGGCTCGGTCGGCGTCCGTGAACAGCTGGGGCGCCCTCGCTTGGGCCGGGGGCGAGTTCCATGCGGCGGCCGGATGGCCGGACCTCGAGATCCTCGATCGTGTCGGCGGAGGGGACAGCTTCGTCTCCGGGCTCGTGTACGGGCTCATCGAGAAGGGCGACCTGGCGACCGCGGTCGAGTTCGGCGTCGCCCACGGCGCCCTCGCGATGACCACACCGGGCGACACCTCCATGGCGTCGCTGGCCGAGGTCGAGCGTCTCGTCAAGGGCGCCGGCGCGAGCATCCAGAGGTAGCAAGGGCTTCGCTCGAGCGCGGGCCTCTCCGGTGGCCTGGATCAGGCGTCATCCGGTGCCCGAATGCCTGCCGGCGCGCTCCACCGCTAGGATTGCCGCCGATGAGGGTTGGAACGGCAGTCCGGGTCTCGCTGGGGCCTCCGCCCGTTTCCAGGGGCGCCTGGGAAGGCCCCATGTCGCGCTCCTGGCGCGACCTCGATCCCGCGGCGCTCGAGCCGGTCGTGCTGGTCGTCGGCGGATTCCTGACGATGCCGTCCTGGTACGAGGGCCTGGCGGCATGCCTGCGCGAGCGCGGAGCCGCCGACGTGGTCGTCGCGCCCGTCTTTCCGCCGGACTGGATCCTTGCCGCCGTGCGCGGCCTTGGTCCGATCACGACCCGGGTGGGTCGGGCGCTCCTCGAGGTCGGCGCCCGATCGGCCGAATCCTCGCGATCGTGCGGTGCCCCGGTGCTCTGCGTCGGGCACAGCGCGGGCGGCCTGATCGGCCGGCTGCTCAT
>PLNE01000177.1 GCA_003141695.1 Candidatus Dormiibacterota bacterium | reverse complement strand
CGGGCTCGGAGCGGCGCTTGACCAGCCCCTGGGCCGCGGCCCGGATGGCGCCCAGCAGGCCTCGCTGCCGCGGCGGCTCGGCGGGTGCCTCCGCGACCGGTGCAACCGGCGGGCGGGAGGCGGCACGGCGATCGGCGGCGACCTCGACAACCCGGCGGCGCACCCTGGCAGGCTCGGCGGAGGGAGCCGGGCGCGGCGCGCGGGCCGGGGCGGCAGGGCGCCCGCCCTCCGGAGCCGTCAGCCCCTCCACGGCAAGGCGGGCGGCGGCCTGCTCCGCCGCCTGCTTGGTGCTCCCCCGCCCCTCCGCGAGCACCTTGCCCGCCACCACCGCCTCGGCGCGGTATTCGCGGCGGTGGCCGGGTCCGCCGATGGCGGTGACCCGGTACGAGGGGGTGGCACCGAGGCGCAGCTGAGCCGCCTCCTGGAGCCGGCCCTTGTGGTTCTCGTCACTCCACTCGGAGAGGTCGCCGATGCACTGGAGGAAGACGCGGGTCGCGACCCGGTACCCCTGGTCCAGGAAGATCGCCCCGATCATCGCCTCGAAGGAGTTGGCCTGCAGCGAGGGGAGCAGCCGCGCGCCGGTCTTCGCCGCCCCCTTGCCGAGCAGAAGGGTGTCGCCCAGTCCGAGCCGCTCTGCCAGCTTGGCGAGCGACATCGTGTTGACGAGGGCTGCCCGGAGCTGGGTCAACTGGCCCTCGTCGTATCCCGGAAACCGCCGGAAGAGGTACTCACCGACGACCAGCTCGAGGACCGCGTCGCCCAGGTACTCGAGCCTCTCGTTGTCGTGGCCGGGACCGCTCGGCTCGCCCCGCTCGTTGTTCCAGGAGGCGTGGGTCATCGCCTCGCGGAGCAGCGTCGGCCGCCGGAAGTTGATCTGCAGGCGCGCCGCCAGGTCGTCGAGACCCTTCTGCTCCTCATGGCTCAGCTCGAGGCGGGAGGTGTTGTCGGGGAGGGGGCCGTCGGGCTGTGCGAGCTGGGGCGCGGTGAGGGATGGCTCAGCGGGGCGCTCCAGGCCGAGCGGCAGCTCGATGGGCGCTGCCGGAAGCTCGCTGGTGACCATCACCGCGACCGGGGCCGGACTCTCGGCAGGCAGTCGCGCCGGCTGCGAGCGAGCTGCATCCGGAGAGTCGGTGCCGGCCGCCTTCGCGGCTCCGGACGGCCTGCGGGAGCGGGAGCGGCGGCGGCGCGGGGACGCCGGCTCGCTTCCGGCGGTGACTGGGACGTCCGACCCCGCCCCACCCGCATCCACGACGGTGCCGGGGGCGGGGTCGACGACCATCACCGGCTTCGGGTCCACCCCGCCGCCGGCGCCCGAGAAGAGCTCGGGAACGAGAGCCGCTAGCTCTCCGCTCCGCTCTTCTCCTTGATGTACTCCCAGGCCTGCCCCACCGTCCCGATCCTCTCCGCGTCCTCGTCGCTGATCTCCATCTGGTACTCCTCCTCGAAGGCCATGATCAGCTCCACGAGGTCGAGCGAGTCCGCGTTGAGATCCTCTACGAAGGACGCCTCCGGCGTCACCTGGTCCGGCTCCACGCCGAGTTGCTCGGCGACTATCGTCTTGAACCGGTCGAACGTCACGTCTGGCATCAGTCGTCAGTCCTTCTTTGTTGTCAACGTGGGCAGCTTCGGGTTGGGGGGAAACAATACCGCGTGGCGGGTGCTCCTTCGCATGGATGGATGAGATGGGGTTCTCGGCGACGCCGCCGGCGGCGCCCCCGGAAGCGTCGGGTGGGCGGAACGCGTAGCGTCCCGACGCCCCGTCGACGAACCCGTCCGGAGCAGGTTGCGGCGCGAGCCGGGGCCCCCCGTCGACCGCGGCGACCGGGTCGTGGTGCAGCGCAGGTTCCGGGGCCGCCGCCCCCGGTTGCGCCGGCTTGGCCGGGCTGGTCGGGCGGCGCCGGCGGCGCGATCCTGGCGATGGCGATTCGGACGTTTCGGCGTGATCCGCTGGGTTATCGGGCACGATCTCCTCTGATTCGAGCCGGGGAGCGAGCTCCCCTGACCGTCATGCCCCCATGCCACCGTCGATCTGCAGGACGCAGCCGGTGATGTAACCGGCCTCGGGCAGGGCCAGGAACCGGATGGCCGCCGCCACGTCCTCGGCCTTCCCCGCCCGTCCCAGGGGAATGGCCCCGAGCGCCGAGTTGAGCACCTTGTCGCCGAGAGCCGCGGTCATGTCGGTCTCGATGAAGCCGGGAGCCACAGCGTTGACCGTGATCCCCCGAGAGCCCACCTCGCGGGCCAGGGTCTTGGTCAGCCCGATGAGCCCGGCCTTGGCGGCCGAGTAATTGGCCTGGCCCGGATTGCCCATGATGCCGGCGATGCTGCTGACGTTGATCAGACGGCCCGACCGCTGCCGGAGCATCGGCTTGAGCGCGGCGCGGCAGACGTGGAAGGCTGCCGAGAGGTCGATGGCGATCACCAGGTCCCACTCGGCGTTGGTCATCCGGATGGCCAGGTTGTCGCGGGCGATCCCGGCGTTGTTGACCACGATGTCGAGGCGCCCCAGGCCCTCGAGGGTGGAGTCGATCATCACCTGCGCCGAGGCCGGGTCGGCGACGTCGGCCTCGAGGGTGAGGGCTCGGACCCTGAGCGCGCGTGCCTCGTCGGCCGTGGCATCCGCGACGCCGGGATGGCCCGCGCGCGCGTCGGCCTGGCTCGAGTAGCTGAGGACCACGTCGGCGCCGGCCTGGGCGAGGGCCAGGACGGTGGCCCGTCCGATTCCCCTCGAGCCCCCGGTGACGAGGGCGACCTGGCCCTTGAGGGCCGCCTCAAACACGGCTGGCGGCCAGGCGCCGCAAGGCGGAAATGGAGGGCTTGTCGAACATGAACCGTAGGGTACTAGACGAAGGGTGCCCGGGTCTGGTCATCCCGCGCGCCCGAGACGGCTCATCCGGGAGGGTCAGCCGACAGCCGCTCGGAGAGCCCGGCGGCCGCGCTCAGGCTGGCCACGCTGACGGCGCGGACGCCGGGGGCGATCCGCCGCGCGAGCCCGGTGAGCACCTCCCCGGGTCCCACCTCCACCAGCACCTCGGCACCGAGCGCCACCAGCCGCTCCACCGATTCGGCCCAGCGCACCGCCGAGACCATCTGCCGCCCCAGCCGATCGCGCAGCCCGGCAGCATCGGACACGGGTGCGGCGTCGACGTTGGTGACGACCGGCACGGATGGCCGCCGGAACTCGACAGCGTCGAGCACCCGGACAAACTCGGACGCCGCGCCGGCCATGAGCGGTGAGTGGAACGCCCCACTGACCTTGAGCGGCAGCACCCGCCGGGCGCCGGCCGCACGGGCGGTGGCGGAGAACGCGGTGACGGCGTCGACCTCGCCGCTCACCACAACCTGACCGGGAGCGTTGAGATTGGCGACCACGACCGTCCCAGCGGACTCCGCGCAGAGCCGCGTCGCGGTCGCCGCGTCCAGCCCCAGCACGGCGGCCATCGTCCCCTCGCGCATCGCGGCCATCAGGCGGCCCCGTTCGACGGCAAGGCGGAGCGCCGCCTCCGGTTCCAGGGCACCGGAGGCGGCGTACGCGGCGAGCTCACCCACGGAATGCCCGGCGACGGCGACGACGGAGAGGTCGCGGGGCAGGGCGGCGGCGAGCACGACCTCGGTGAAGACCAGCGCGGGCTGGGCCACCTCGGTGGGGCGGATCAGCTCCTCGTCCCCACCGAAGGCCGGACCGAGGTCGGCGCCCAGGGTGGCCACCACGACGAGCAGGCGCCGTCCGAGGTCGGTCTCCCCGAGGCCGGCGGCCATGGACGCCGTCTGGCTGCCCTGGCCCGGGAAACAGAGGGCGACGCGGGGCGAGGCCGCGCTCACGAAGTCCTCGTCGCGCTCACCGGCGATCCAATCCGTCGCAGCGGCATGCAACGACGGCAGGCCGTGCCGCTCCACGCCGGAAGCGAGCCGGGTGCATGGAGCAGCCCCCTACTCGGTCGCGATCACCTCGCGCTTGTCGTAATGGCCGCAGTTGGGGCAGACCCGGTGGGGCAGCCGCGGCTGCTTGCACTGAGGGCACGGGTTCAGGGTGGGCAGGCTGATGGCGTGATGCGACCGCCGCATGTCGCGGCGGCGCTGCGAGGTGTGTTGTTTGGGGAGGGGCATGACGTCTCCGGGCAGGGAGTGAGGGCGCGCAGCCCACGGCCGCGCAGAACCTGAGCGGCGAGTATACCTGCTGCTCTCGCCGGGCTGGCACACGGCGGGGCCGGGGCCGCGAGAGGCGCGAGCGGCGCGCTCCGGGCGGTGCGGTCAGGCCCTGGGGTCGCCCCGGCGCTTCTTGCGCGGGGCCGCGGGGGTGGCAAGCCTGGTCAGGCCCTTGCGAACGGTATCGGCGGCGGTGGTCAGGCGCTCCTCGAGATCCGCCATCACCGACCGGACGTATTCGTCCGCGTCGTGGGCGTAGCCCTCCGCATCGGCGGTGATGGTGGTGGCACGGTCGCCCGCCTCCCGGAGCAGCGACGTCGCCCGCTCCTGGGCGGTGCGCAGGACGGCGTGGTCTGAGACCAGGCGCTCGGCCTCTGCCTGTGCCTCCTCGACTCTCCGCCGAGCCTCGACCGCAGCCCGCTCCCCGAGCTGGGCGGCCTCCTCCTGGGTCCGCCGGGTCAGCTCGCGAACGTGCGCCTCCACCCGCTCGCCCAGTTCCCGAGCGGCCGTCTCCGCTCGCTCCACCACCCCCTCGGCATGCTCCTGGGCGTCGCGAAGCAGGCGCTCGCGCTCGTCGAGGAGCTGCTGGGCCCGGACCACCTCCTCGGGCAGCGAGAGCCGGATCCGATCCACCAGCTGCATCAGCTGCTCGTCGTTGACCACCACGCTGCCGCTGAAGGGGACCCGCCGCGCCTCCGCCAGCAGGGCATCCAGGGCGTCGAGCAGGTCAAGCGTGGACGGGGGAAGCTCGTCCGGCAGTCCGCCGCTCATCCCGGTTTCCCGAGGCGCCGGTGGAGGGCCTCGGCGATCGCCGGCGGCACGAACTCGTTGATGTCGCCGCCGAGGCGGCAGACCTCCTTGACCAGGTTGGACGACATGAAGACATTGCGAGCCGAGGTCATCAGGAAGACGGTGTGCACGTCAGGCTGGAGACGCCGGTTCATCAGCGCCATCTGGAACTCGGTCTCGAAATCGCTGAGGGCTCGCAGGCCACGGACGATCGCGATCGCCCCGACCTGCCGGGCGTGCTCCACGGTCAGCCCGTCGAAGGAGTCCACCGTGACCTCGCCGTCGAGCGACTCCGTGGCCGCGCGGATCAACTCCAGCCTCTCGTCGATGCTGAAGAGCGGCTGCTTGGCGGGGTTGCGGAGCACCGAGACGACCACCCGGTCAAAGATCGCGGTCGCCCGCTCCAGGATGTCGATGTGCCCCAGCGTGATGGGGTCGAAGCTTCCCGGGTAGAGCGCGACGCGTTCCTTCATCGGGACGGCTCCTCCTGCGCTCGGCGCTCGTACATGGTCAGGTCGGTGAGCCCGTAATGAGCGGTGCGCACGGCGGTGAGGCCTCCCAGCTCCGCGGGCATCGCCCGGGCGCGGTGATGTTCGCACACGAGCAGCGCGGGTGCGAGACCCCCGACCAACGCCAGCGCGCCGTCCAGCCGCTCGTCGCGGTAGGGGGCGTCCATGAAGCAGATGCCGGCGTCCCTGACCTCCGCGGGGCCCCGGCGCAGCCAGGTGATCGCGTCCGCCCTGACCAGGTCGATCCGCGCCTCGCAGCCGAAGCGCCGGCCGGTGGCGGCGATCAGCCGCAGGCTCTCGGGGCGCTTGTCCACAAAGGTGGCGTGCTCCGCTCCCCTGCTCAGCGCCTCGAATCCCAGCGACCCGGCCCCGGCGTAGAGATCGACCACCCGGGCCCCCGTCACCCGCGCACCGAGGATGTTGAAGAGCGCCTGACGCACCATGCCACGGGTCGGCCGCACCACCATCCCACGCGGGGTGGTGAGCAGCCGTCCTCGCCACTCCCCGCCGGTGATGCGACTAGCGGCCACCGGGGCTCAGTCCAGGTCGAACACGGCGCCGTAGCCGTGCATCGCCTCCCGGAGGGGCGCGTACTCGGTCACCTCCGGGTCGTGCTCCAGCCAGGCCACGGCGGCGCTGCGCGCCCGCACGGCGAGGGCGACGTCCAGGAGGTCGGCGGCGCGCATCTCGGGGAGGCCGTGCTGACGCAACCCGGCCACGTCGCCGGGACCGCGCAACCGGAGGTCCAGCTCGGCGAGGTCGAAGCCGCTCTGGGTGGCGGCCACCGCCTGGAGGCGCTGCGAGCCCTCCTCGTCGACGGCCTCCTCGAAGAGCAGGCAGTAGGCGTGATACCGGTCGCGACCCACCCGTCCGCGCAGCTGGTGGAGCTGGGCCAGGCCGAACCGCTCCGCCCCCTCGACGATCATCACGGTGGCGTTGGGGACGTCCACCCCCACCTCGACCACCGAGGTGGCGACCAGGAGATCGGCATCACCGGCCGCGAAGCGCGCCATCCGCTCCGCCTTCTCACGCGACGGCATCCGCCCGTGGAGCATCTCGAGGCGCAGGTCGGGGAACACCTCCTGCTCCAGCTTCCGATACTCGGCGGTGACCGACTTCACACCCAATTTGTCCGATTCCTCGATGAGGGGGCAGATCACGAAGACCTGCCGGCCCGCCGACACCTGGCCTCGAACGAATTCGTAGGCGTCGTCCCGCTGCTCGGGCCGCACCACCCGGGTCTCCACCGGCAGCCTCCCCGGGGGCATCTCGCGCAGCTCGATGACGTCCACGTCGCCGTACACCGTCAGCGCCAGCGAGCGGGGGATGGGGGTCGCCGTCATGGCCAGGAAGTTGGGTATGGCCCGGGCCTTGAGACGCAGGCGCTGGCGCTGGGCGACGCCGAAGCGGTGTTGCTCGTCGACCACCACCAGCCCGAGGTCGTGGAGGACGACGTCGTCCTCGATGAGGGCGTGGGTGCCGACCACCAGGGGATCCTGACCGGCCGCCAGCCCCTCCAGGATCTCGCGTCGGGCCCGAGCCCCGGTGCTGCCCAGCAGCAGGCGAGGCGTGAGGCCGTGGGGGGCGAGCAGCGCCTCCAGGGTCACCCAGTGCTGGCGGGCCAGGATCTCGGTCGGCGCCATGACCACGCACTGGTATCCGGCGCGGCAGGTCATCAGCGCCGCCATCGCGGCCACCACCGTCTTGCCGCTACCCACGTCGCCCTGGAGCAGGCGGTTCATCGGCCCCGGCTCGGCGAGATCCGTGAGCACCTGGTGGGCGGCGATGCGCTGGCCGTCGGTCAAGCGGAAGGGAAGGCTCGCCGAGAAGGCGCGGGCCAGCTCGACGTCGTAGGGGACGACCACCCCGGTCGAGCTGAGCCGGCGTCGCCGGGCGCGGTCCGCCGCCATCTGGATGAGGAAGAGCTCCTCGAAGGCGAGGCGCTCCCGGGCTGCCGCCGCCAGGTTCTCGTCGTCGGGTAGGTGCACCTGGCGGAGCGCCTCCCCCATCGGCATCAGTCCCTCGGCCTCGCGGACCTCGGGGGGAAGGCGGTCCGGCATCAGCTCGGTGATGGGGAAGACGCGGCCGATCAGGGCCCGCAGGTACTTGGAGGTGACCCCGTC
>PLNE01000017.1 GCA_003141695.1 Candidatus Dormiibacterota bacterium | reverse complement strand
GTCGACCCGCAGAACCCGACCCGCGCGGCGGTACTGATGGATGTTGCCGACATGGATGCTCTCATGGCCGCGATGCAGACCGAGGCGATGGTCGAGGCGATGGCATATGACGGCGTGGTCGGCGAGACCTTGGTGATCCTCGTAGAGGCGTAGTTTGCCGGGAAGCGTCAGCGCCACGGGAAGCCCGAGCCTCCACGTTTGGGGCTAGCGCGAACCTGACCTCGGTGGTGATCGGCCAGGCTCAGTGCCCGGCTCGCCCTGAACCGGATGGGGAGGTCGGCGGCTCGCAAGGAATCTTGCCGGCGGATCTCCAATGTGTAGGACCACACTCACTAAGACGCGAGTATCCCTGGCGAATGTGACTCTGGGCGGGCCAGGCGAGCCGCGGGTGCGTGACCTCGCATCCAGAGTCTCGGTAGATCAGTACCGGCTGCCCTCGGGCGCGGGTAGGGCGTCGAGGTCGGCCAGATCCGCCGCGCGCAGCTCGACGTCGGCCGCTCCGGCGTTGTCCACCAGGTACTTCGGGGTCTTGGTCCCCGGGATGGGCACCACCTGCCGGCCCTGGGTCAGCACCCACGCCAGCGCCACCTGAGCCGGGCTGGCCCCCACCCGCTCGGCGATCTCACGGACCCGGCCCACGATGGCCAGGTTGGCGCGCAGCGCCTCCTGCTGGAAGCGCGGAAGCTGACGCCGGAAGTCGTCCTGAGGGAGGTCGTCGAACGACGAGAACCGTCCCGTGAGGAAGCCACGACCCAGTGGGGAGAACGGGATCAAGGCGATGCCCTGCGCCGCGCAGTACGGCAGCACCTCGGCCAGCACGTCGCGGGTCCACAACGACAGCTCGGACTGCACCGACGTCACGGGGTGCACGGCCTGTGCTTGCCTGATCTCGTCCACCGACACCTCGGAGAGGCCGATATGCCGCGTCTTGCCCGCCGCCACGGCCTCCGCCATCGCCCCCCAGGTCTCCTCCAGCGGTACCTCCGGGTCCACCCGGTGCAGCTGGTAGAGGTCCACGTGATCCGTGCCCAGCCGTCGCAGGCTGTCGTCGATCGACTTCCGGACGTGCTCGGGACGGCCGTTCCTGCCCGCACCGGGGGAGGCCGTGCCGGAGCCGGCTGTCGGGCTGGAGCCGCCCATCACCAGGCCGACCTTGGTGGCGAGCACCGCGCGCTGGCGATGCTCGCCCGTCAGCGCCCGCCCCACGAGCTCCTCGTTGGTGTACGGCCCGTACGCGTCCGCGGTGTCGATCAGGGTCATGCCGAGGTCGAGTGCCTGGTGGATCACCCCGATGGACGTGGAGTCGTCACGGGGAGTCGCCAGGTCATACGAGGCGGTCATGCCCATGCAGCCGAGGCCGATGACCCCGACCTCGGGCCCATTGGTGCCCAATGTTGTCGTTCGCATTGCCAGCCCTTCCTCGTAGCCCGTGGTGAGGACGCAGCCTGTCCCACATCGGATCCACCCCCGCCGGAGCGGGGTTGACTGCAGGTCACATGATCCCTCCATCAGGGGACGGGGGGCGAGATCGCCCCTGGAGAGGCCGCCGCTCATCCTGACGGCGGACGGCTGATCAAGCCCCAGGCCTAAATCGTCTCCAACGACATTCGCCAACACTGGCTACCCCAGTCTCCTGTCACCTAGGCCGAACCTCCCAATCAACGATCTCCGAGGCGACCGCCGGAGAAGCCGGACGCTTCGCATGACATTCACCGACACCGGACGTTCCCAGTGTCCCGTGGTCGCCCCGAGCGAGTCAGCTGTGCGAGCACCACGTGACGGCTTGAGCGGGGAGAGGACGTAGCATTGCTCCGGTGTGCCGCCGCCAGGCGGGAGGGAGGTGTGATGGACAAGGACCTGGTCGACCAAGTCATCGATGTCGCCCAACGAGTCGTCGCCAGCGGAGCAATCTCCGCGAATGGGCACGGGAACGTGAGTCTTCGTGTTCCCGGAGCGAACGAGATGTACTTCACCGGAGGCCCGTCGCTCCGGGGCCACGCTCCCTCGGCTGTGGTGCGGGTCGGTCTGGACGGCACCCTGCTTGAGGGCGAGTTGCCACCCATCCAGGGCGCCGTGGTCGCGATGCACACGGCAATGTACGAGGACCACCCTGACGTCGGCTGCGTCCTGCACACCCATTCGCCCTATGCCACCGCCTACGCGGTGGCGCGTCGTCCGATCGGCTGCTGGGTCGAGGCCCTGGCGATGTTCGGGCTCCCCACCGGGGTGCCCGTCGCCGGCTACGGGCCGCGCGGCTCAGCCCAATCTGTAGCCAACATCAGGGCCGCCCTCGTCCCCGGCGTTCCCGCCGTGCTGCTGGCCAACCACGGCGTCCTGGTGTTCCATCGGACCCCCGAGCTGGCGATCTTGGTGGGAGGGGTTGTCGAGGAGGCCGCCCAAGCCGGTCTCAATGCCGCCGGCATCGGCGGCCCCGTCGAGATTGCCGAGGAACTCCGGGCGGCTGCCCTGCAGCGCGCCATGACCTTCGAGAGCCGAGGCACGCTGCGCGCCTAGACGGCTGGCGGGAGAGGCGGCAGAGCTGGGCGCCGCTCAACTGATCCTTGCCATAGCCACGAAGCTCGAGCTCGAAGCGCATATGTGGCGCCGCGACCGGGTGCGCGACCGTGACAATCGCCTATCCGACCCGTCAAGACACTAAGAAGGGTGTCCGGCGGCGTAGGATCAATCCTTCGGGTACTAGGAACGCGTTTCCTGAGCCATTCGCGGAGGTCGTACAGTGGCTACCTCTCAAATCAACCGTCCGAGATCACACGTGGGCGGGCCGGCCCGCTTGGTTGGGGCGGCATTGGGGGTGGGAGCCGCCGCCATCGTGATGACCTTTGGTGGGTTAGCTGCGTTGGCAGCAACCACGGTGAATCTGGGAACGGCCTCATCCTTCGCGGTCCTGGCTGCCACCACGGTGACCAACACCGGCTCCTCGACCATCTCCGGCGACGTGGGCGTCGATCCTGGTTCGGCGGTCACCGGCTCCCCACTCGTCGAGCCTCCATACAGCACCTTCACCGCCGATAGCGTGGCGCTCGGGGCTCAGACCGATCTGACCACGGCGTACGACCAGGCGGCGGGAGAGGGCCCGCCGACAACTGAGCCTGTCGACCTCAGCAATACGCTCCTGACCGCCGGGGTGTACCAGTCGGCTTCAGATGGGTCGTTCACCGTGAACGGCCCGCTGCCGCTCACGCTGTCCGGGCCGGGCGTGTTCATCTTCCAAACGGGAGCTTCACAGACCCTGGTCACCTCGACGACCAGCAACGTCGCGTATATCAATGGGGCCTCGCCGTGCAACGTGTTCTGGCAG
>PLNE01000064.1 GCA_003141695.1 Candidatus Dormiibacterota bacterium | reverse complement strand
GCCGGCGATCCGCTGGGCCTCGGTGAGAAGCGCGACTTCGGCCGGCTCCTTGATCATCCGCAGTGGATCCATGACCGGATCCGACGAGACGACCTCAACCTTCGGGTTGACCTGCCGGAACATGTCGATCAGGAAAGCCGGCGTGGCGAACCACATCTGGAACCCGACCTTGAAGCGGCCGTCGGTCGCCCAATCCGCCGGCGCCTGTGCGGCGAGATCGCGCAGCCGGCCAACGACGTCGTTGATCTGCCCGCCGACGCTGCCGAAGACCCGTACTCGGCCGTCCGCGACCGCGGCTCGCAACTCTGGCTCTTCGTCCGTGAAGGCGATCAGCTCCGGCGCCCCCTGGAATGGAATCAGCGCCCGGGGCTGCCAGCGATCCTCGCCGAAGAGATAACGATAGTCGTCGTGGTTGAGGACCACAATGGCGATGAGGCCCTGTTCGCGCATGCGCTCCTGGACGTGGGCGATGCGCTCGTATCGAACGATCATCGCGACAACCTCCGTACAGATCGAGCCGGGGCGGGCCCGTCACTGATGGCTTCAGCCGGGACCGGGTCATTGGAGGATAGCTGGCGCCGCATGGAGGTCGTATACGAGAGTCAACCTGTCCAGTGTCTAGTGTTAGACACAGGTTTACCAGGCTGGGCGCGTTAGAGACGCTAGGCGCGATGTGTCACTTATCTCGTTTATGTCATTGCCGGCGCACCAGTCTTCGATCCCACCGACGCGTGGCAGCCGGCCTAGACCTCTGCTCGGTCTCCAGTGGTCATCTTCTCGCCCACATGCTGGCGCATAGTGGAGGCATCGGGCGCTGGCAGCGCCCCAATCGCCGCGCTGCTCGCGGTCGAGAAAGTTGATCTGCTGCATCGCTAACTGGCTAGTCACCATGCTACGCGTGAAGTTGGATGCGCAGACAGAAGAAAGAGCTGGCGACGAAGCCAAGTACTCCAACGAGACCCACTTGAAGCACGAGGACTCGTCACCGCATGCCCTTGGTCACCTTTCTCTCCCTTTGCGATGGTGGCCGTGGTGGGCCAAGAGCCTCTGCCTCAGGTCGGTGATACGTCGGTGCCAACTCGAGGTCGCAGTTCCTCGACGCGTCGGTGCGCCCCGGCCCGGTCCTTGAAGTACAGGCGGTTGATCTCGACGTAGGACTGCTGATCTGCCGGGACATCCTCCTCGGCGTAGATGGCGTCGACCGGGCAGGGGTCGACACAGGCGCCGCAGTCGATGCACTCAGCGGGGTCGATGTAGAGCATCCGATCATCGTCGCTGGCATGGATGCAGTCGACCGGGCACACATCGACGCAGGACATGTCCTTGACGTCGATGCACGTCTCCGTGATGACGTAGCTCATCGCAGGAACCGCCCCCTACCGGGTGCGTGGGCACCCCGACTCGCAACCGAGCCGTCAATGGCGCCGCTGCCGACAGTGGGTGGGATCAGAAGGGTGGTAACCATAAACATGCTGTTGGCCATTTATATCACGGGAGACCGGGCCGAGTCAACCGGCGCGGGGTGAGAGCCCATCTGGGCGTGGACTCTGAAACCGGCTTGCCTCCAGGGACCTGAGCGTGGAAGGCAAGCCGACGATCGCGGCTCCATGGCGAGCCCGGATGCGCGGCTGAGGGGGCTCCTCCGAGGGGCCACACCTCAAATTCGATGGCCAAAAGCACGCCTGCTCGGCCGCCCGCCCGCGACATCTCCGTCGCGGAGGTAGCGCTCGGGATCGAACCCTCCCTCCAAGCCGGCGATGTAGCTGTGCTAAGGCTTCAGAGCGGCGATGCCCGCCTGGACGAACTCGGCGACGTCGACGAAGTGGGTGGGGGACCAGTGATTGTGGACGCGTTACCGGGTTCGAGAGCCCACCCGCCGGCCCACGGGCGGCTTGCCCGACAGTCTCATCGATGGCTGCGCTTGCCTCATCGGTGACATGGGGTGGCCGCGGTCGCGCATGCTCGCCGCTCAGCTCGATCTGGCGCTGTCCCGCTTCTCAAGACGCCCTGCATGCACGTCCTCGATGAGATCCCATTGGACTCCCGTGAACATCTGGATCGCGTAGGGGAACAAGTCCTGCTCCTCGATGAATATGTGCAGCTGAAGCCTGCGGACCGCATCCAGGAGTGCTGCCATGCCCTCGCCGGTTCGCGGCGACGACTCGATCAGCCGGCCAACCTCCTCGTGCTCCCCAAGGAGGTTCGCCACGTATTCCGGCGCGCCGCTCGCCATCTCACGATAGAGCCCCAGTTCCTCGTTCCGCTCATGCGGCTCGAGCATAGCGACGAGGGCCACCACCGCTTTCCGCACCGCATCGGGGTTTCCGGAGCTCAACGCGTCCGTCAGCCGAGTGCTGGCAGCAAGGATGGCGAGGTGATCCTCGTGAAGTTCCCGAAGCGGACCGAACCCCTCGCAGCCACAATGCTCACACACGTCAGGCGCCTGCGCGGTGACGGCCGCCCTCGATCATCTGTTCAGAATAGCCGAGGCTCCCTTCACGAGGGGGCCCAACGCAGGGGCGCTGGATCGGCTCCGAAGGCGACAAGGCGGCTTCTCGCTAGGGTTGCCGCTGCGCCAGACCGGGCCGCCGTGGGCGCACGCCCCCAGGCTGCGGACATGCCTTCAACCGGAAGCGGTCTCGGCCACGTCGGTGCAACCGTCGACGCGGCTGCCCCTGCGGTCTCCGTGTACGGGTATCCCGACCCCGCCAATCCCCCTCCTACCGGCTCGGCCCGGATCCTACGCCACCCCCCGCACGGGAAGCACGATTGACGGGGGACTTGAAGAGAAGGAGTATTATGATGGTCATAAGCAGCAATAATCTTGGGCTGAGTCCCGGCCCTGTACACGGTGCGGTGGGTTCATCTCCTGAGAGCGCCATGCGAAGGGATGAGGTCGCCAGCGCTTGACGTGGGCTCACGCTGCTGTCCGCAAGGAGGCTGACCATGGCCGAGTTGGCGTTTGAGTCGCGGGTGACGTGGTGGGGGCGCGAGCGATCCGGCACCGGGGTGCTCACCACGGGCCAGCAGGAGGTCGTGTTCTCCGCACCCAGCAGCATGGGGGGCCGTGGGGTCGGCACCAGCCCGGAGGAGCTCTTGGTCTCCGCAGTCGCGTCCTGCTATGCCGGAACGCTGCTCCACCTGCTGGCCCGGGACAGGCTTCCGACTGAGGAGGTGCGGGTGCGCGCCATGGGCACGGTGGGCGACTTTCCCGGTGCTACGGCCCGGTTCTCTCAGGTCATCGTCCACCCCACGATCCGTGGCGGCGTGCCGAGCCGGGAGCGCGAGTACATGGTGGCCGCACGCACGGCTCGCGAACACTGCTTCATCGGGTAGGCGCTCCGAGACGGCATCCGCTACGAGGTCGGTGAGGTGTCGGTGACGCCGGCCGGGCGTNNGGAGATGAGTGGTCCAGAGCTACCATGCCTTCGAGCCGCGACCGGGAGAGTTGGCACAGGACGCCATCCATCGGAGTCGCGGTGCCATCTCGATCCAGGGCGGCGATGCCCCGTATCGCGTCGTCGACCTCAACGGCGGAGTTGAGTTAGCCGGCACCCGCGATCAGTGCCTTGACTTCGTCGAGCTTGCGTGGTGGCGGGCCGGAACGGCGCCCACCAATCTCGACCACGTCCACGCGGCGGACCGGGCCGCCCGGCTCACGTTCGAGGCGAGAGTGGCCGACAACGAAGCCTGGCGGCCCGACCCACACCTAACCGCCGCGATCGCGCGACGCCACACTTGGTGATCGAGCGGATCGAGGGATGCGGGACCAGCACCTGGCTCTGCTACCGGGGCTGGCGCCAAGGTCGCCCTGCTGGTCAGTGGCTCCCTAGGGTCCTTTACCGGAGGTTCGTAGGCAAAACCGATCGATGCTGGCCAGGATCTCATCGGCGGTCTTGACCCGGACGAAGGGGCGTGGATCGTCGTGTAGGTGGCGAGGTAGAGGCGGAGCACTCGTGGCTGCGCTTCACGGCGCGCGTGACCCCGGCCGCATCTAG
>PLNE01000080.1 GCA_003141695.1 Candidatus Dormiibacterota bacterium | reverse complement strand
GTGGGGATGACCACCACCTCCCCCGCCCGGATGGCTGCGACCGCCGCCTCGACGCTGATCACGGAATCTCGCCTCGGATCTCGACGACCCGCGGGCGGCGGGAGAGGTCGTCGACGATGACGATCGCCGCCTCCGGCCAGATGCCGCGGGCGAGCACGGCGACGGCGTCCGCTCGCCGGCTGTCCACCTCCAGTCCCACCCAGCACACCCCGGGGGCGCGCTCGGCGACCGCGGGGAGCAGGTCCCGATAGGCATCCAGGCCGTCCGCGCCGCCGTCCAGCGCGAGCCGCGGCTCAAAGGCCACGTCGCGGGGCAGCTCCTCCATCTCCGCGGAGGTCACGTAGGGGGGATTGCTGACCACCAGGTCGAGATCGGCGACCAGGCCCTCCGTCCAGCTGCCCTCGACGAAGAGGACGCGACCGGCGACGCCCAGAGCCTCCGCGTTCTCCGCGGCCACCGCCAGCGCCGCGGCGCTCAGGTCGGATGCGATCACGGTGGCGCCGGGAAGCTCCGCGGCGAGGGTGCAGGCGAGGCAGCCGCTGCCGGTGCCGAGGTCCGCGATCCGCAGCTCGCCCCCCTGCTCCCGCGCCACCTTGAGCACGCGCTCCACCAGGGTCTCGGTCTCGGGCCGGGGGATGAGCACCGCGGGGGTCACCCGGAAGCTCCGGCCGTAAAACTCGCGCCGCCCGGTCAGGTGGGCGATCGGCTCTCCTCTCCCCCGCCGCCGCAGCTGGGTGCGGATGGTGTCCAGCTCGTGGTCGGCGAGGGGGCGGTCGTACTGGAGATAGACGCCGAGACGCTCGATCCCCAGGGCGTGCGCGACCAGGAGCTCGGAGTCGAGGCGGGCCGAGTCACTGCCGTGCTCGGAGAGGTATGTGGTGGAGAGACGCACCACGTCGAGGACGGTGCGCGCGCCGTCCGGACCGCCCGGGCTCATCGAGGCCATCACCGGACTGTATCGGGGTCGTGGGGCGCGCGGGCATTCCCCGCCGGTGGCGGGCGGGAAGCTGGTCGCGTACGGCGGGCGGCACCACGCCCGCAGATCGCTACCCGGCGTCCGGTGCTTGGGGGTTTCCCCCCTCCCTGCCCCACGTACCCGACGGTAGAGTGACCCAATGGCGAGCGCCGACGCGATGGCCCCGGCCCGCACGCGAGCGGCCTGGACCAGCGCTGGGGTGCGGCGACTCACCCTGCTCAGCATCTACTGGGTGGCGATCGGCTGGCTCTGGAACGCGCTCGGAGCCCAGGTGCTCCCCCCGATCATCACCAAGATGGTGGGCCAGGCCCACCAGGGGACGGCGCTCTCGGTGCTGGAGGGCTTCGGCACCCTGGTCGCCGTGGTGTGGCAGCCGGTGGTCGGCGCCGTCTCCGACCGGACCCGGCTGCGATGGGGACGCCGGCGTCCCTACATCACCGGCGGTGCGCTGGGCTCATCGCTCTTCCTCGTGATCATGGCCTTCGTCGGCGCCTACTACTGGCTGCTGCTCGTCTACTTCCTGCTGCAGGTCGCCTCCAACACCGCGCAGGCGCCCTACCAGGGCCTGGGCCCCGAGGCCATCCCCGAGAGGGACTACGGCAGATTCGGCGCCTTCTACGGCATGGGCAACCTGCTCGGCACCCTGATCGGCTTCGTCGTCACCGGCGTCTTCACGAGCGAGGGCCGGTATGACCTGGCCCTCTACGCCATGGCGGCCATGCTGGTGGTGAGCATGGTGCTGACCGTGACGCTGGTGCCCGACCGGGGCAAGCCGGATGCGAGCCTCCGCCGGGGCCTGGGCGCGGTCACCCTCGGCACCTTCAGCATCAGCCCCCGCAAGTACGGCAGCTTCCTCTGGCTGATGGGGTCACGGCTGCTCATCCTCATGGGTGTCGTGGGCCTGGAGACGTACGCCCAATTCTTCTTCAAAGATGTCTTCTACCCGGGCAGCGGGACGGCGCTCACCAACCACGCCAACGGTGCCACCACCTACCTGCTCGCCATCATCGCGCTGCTCGCCATCGCGGTCTGCTACCCGGCGGCGCGCATCTCTGATCGCTGGGGCCGCAAGCCGATGGTCGTCGTGTGCGGCATCCTCGGCGCCATCGGAGCCCTCGGCCTGGTCTTTGCCCACTATCCGATCCTGCCCGGCGCGATGACCACGCCGGTCGCCTCTCTGCTCCACATCCCGCGCGGCCTGGCCCAGGTGCTCTGGTTCGGTGTCCCCATCGGCGTCGGGGTCGGCTGCTTCCTCACCGTCGATTGGGCATTCATGGTCGACCTCATCCCGGCCGCGGAGTTTGGCCGCTTCCTTGGCTTCTCGAACATCGCGACCGCGGGAGCCGGAATCATCGCCCGCTTCATCGCCGGACCGATTCTCGACCACTTCAACGCCGGCGGTCACATCCTCGGCGAGCTGGGCGGCTACCCGGTGGTGTTCGGGATGTTTGTCGTCTACTTCGTGGTCGGCGTCTTCCTGGTGCTGCCGGTCGTCGAGCCGCGACGCCGGGCACTCGGCCCGCACGCGTTCACCTGACCGGGGGCACGCTGCTAGGAGCGGAGGGACAGGAACCGCCCGAGCAACGCGAAGCCGGCGATGCAGGCCGCGCCCTCGGCAAGCCCACGCAGGGCGCCGTCGATGGGGTCGGAGGCGGCCACGCCGGCGAGCCACACCGCCAGGCCGGCAGCGCAGGCGACGGTGGCGGCGAAGACCCACGGATGACCGCGCAGCGGCGCGGGGACGATCGGCCCGACGTCGTCGAAGATGTCTCCGGCCGCGCCGGCGACCGCGACCCGGACGGTCGCAGTCCGCAGCCCCACGGCGGCGCATGCGACCAGCAGCCCCGCCGAGGCGGTCGCGCCGACGACACCCCAGCCGAGGACGCCCGCCGACCACGAGGGGAGCTGAGCACCCAATTGCTGGGCAAACAGCGCGATCGCCCCCATGCTCACCAACCCGAAGCCGACCGCGATCGTGGTGCGGCGTCGGAGGGCGCGCACCTCGGCCGCCGGCACCGACCGCCGGCCACGCAACCGCAATGCCCGCACCAGCGCCAGCGCGCCGGTGACGAAGGCCACCTGGGGGGCCAGCACCAGCAGGCCGGCGGCGAGCAGGCCAAGCCACGACGCCCTGCCGGCCGCGAGGGTCTGGAAGGCCCCGGAGGCGCTCTGGGCGGCTCCGTCGGTGTTCGCCGCGCCGAACCCGGACCAGGCCACGAACATGGCGGTGTAGAAGAGTCCCGCGACGCCGAGCGCCGCGAAGGCCCAGAGCGGCGCGCCCAGCGCACCGCGGGTCCCAAGGTCGTCCGCGAAGGCCTGAGCGATCTCGGCGGGATCGCCGAAGCGCCCCGTCGCCACGGGGTCGGAGCGCAGGTGGTCCTCGGTCTCGGCGAGGATGCGCCGGCGACGCCCGCCGCGCACCCCGAGGCGGCCCAACTGGGCGCCCAGCTCGTCGAGGTACACCTCGATCACGACAGCACGGCCTCGACCGCGCGGGCGAACCCGCGCCAGTCCTGACGGTCCGTGGCGAGGGCGGCGCGGCCACGATCGGTGAGCTGGTACACACGCCGGCGCCGCGGCGCCTCACGCGACCACCGGCTGCTCAGCAGGCCCGCCCCCTCGAGGCGGTGCAGGGCGGGGTAGACGGTCCCCTCGGCGAGGTCGAACTCACCGTGGCTGCGCTCGCGCAGGCTCTCCACCAACCGGTAGCCGTGGGCCGGCTCGGGCGCCAGCGCGGCCAGCAGCAGCATCTCGAGATGGCCCTTCAATACCTCGGATCGCATAGCATGTAATCCTAGGCTATCGGCCAGGCGCAGGCAAGTCCCCCGGCGTGTCGGCGCCGCTTCGCCCCTCAGCCGTCGGGCTCGAGCAGGCGCCGGGCCTCGTCTTCCTGCATCAGCGGCTCGACGACCATGTCCAGGTCGCCCTCCATGATCCGGGGCAGTTGGAAGAGGGTGAGGTTGATGCGGTGGTCGGTCACCCGCGACTCGGGGAAGTTGTAGGTCCGGATCTTCTCGCTGCGATCCCCGGTCCCCACCATCGAGCGGCGGGTGCCGCGCAGCTCGGCCTCGCGCTCCGCCTGGGCGATGTCGTAGAGGCGGGCGCGCAGTTCGCGCAGCGCCTTGGCCCGGTTCTTGATCTGCGACTTCTCGTCCTGGCAGGTGACCACCAGCCCGCTCGGAAGGTGGGTGATCCGGACCGCCGAGTACGTGGTGTTGACGCTCTGACCGCCGTGGCCGGTGGCCATGTAGACGTCGATCTTGAGGTCGTTCTCGTCAATGGTGACCTCAACTTCGTCGGCCTCGGGGAGCACCACCACGCTCGCCGCAGAGGTGTGGATCCGACCCTTGGCCTCGGTTTCGGGCACCCGCTGGACCCGGTGCACCCCGGACTCGAACTTGAGCCGGGAGTAGGCGCCGTGACCGTGGACCTCGATCACCACCGATTTGAAGCCGCGTGCCCCCGAGGGACTCTCGCTGATGAGCTCCACCGACCACCGGCGTCGCTCCGCGTAGCGGCCGTACATCCGGAGCAGGTCGGCCGCGAAGAGCCCCGCCTCGTCGCCACCCGTCCCGGCGCGGATCTCGACGATGACGTCGCGGTCGTCGTTGGGGTCGCGGGGCACCAGCAGGCGGCGGAGCACGCCCTCGGCGGCCTCGGCGGTGTGGCGCTGGGTGCGCTCCTCGTCCTGGAAGAGGGCGACCATCTCGGGGTCGTGCTCGCCATGCAGCGCCTCGGCGGCGGCGTCCGCGGCGCTGACCGCGGCCCGCCAGCGGCGGGCGTTCTCGACCACCTCGCTGATCCGCGCCCGCTCCTGCGAGAGCCGCTGGACTCGCGGCTGGTCAGCGTAGATCTCGGGATCGGAGAGCTCGGCCTCCAGCTCCCGGTGGCGCTCGGTGATGGCGGCGACCCGCTCCTCCAGGCTTTCCATGGCTCAGGGGATTGTGGCCCAGGCGACCCTCGTGGGGGTGGTCACCCCTGGCCGCTCACGGGACGGTGGCGTAGTTCTCGCCGACCTCGCCGGTGTCACCGGTACGGGCGGCGGCCAGGGCGGCGATCGCCACCTCGATCTGAGAGTCATCCGGCTCCCGGGTGGAGAGCCGCTGGGCGGCGAGGACCGGCACCAGGGCGATGCGCCCCAAGCGCGTGTCGCGGATCCGGGCCAGGCCCCGGATGGCTTCGTAGGAGACCCCGGCGACGACCGGGATGAGGGCGATCTGGCAGGCGATCCGGACTGGCCAGAAGAGCCAGCCCAGGGGGGTGAAGACGATCACGCTCACCAGCGCCACCACCACCAGGAAGCCGGTGCCACAGCGCGGGTGGAACCGGCTGGCGAGGCGAACGTTCTCGACCTCCACGGCCGCGCCGGACTCCAGGCAGTTGATCGCCTTGTGCTCGGCTCCGTGGTACTCGAAGACGCGCCGGACGTTCTTGCCCAGACCGATCAGGAAGAGGTATCCGAGGAGGATGACGGCGCGGGCCGCCCCCTCGATCAGCACCGAGCCCACTGACTGGGGAGCGCCGTGGTGGAGCAGCGACGAGGCGAGGAGCGGCAGGCCGATGAAGAGGCCGAGACCGAAGACGATGGAGATGCCGATGGTGGTCCGCATCGCGCCCGGGCTGATCTCCGCATCCTCGCCGAGCTGGACGTTGGCGGACCACCGGAGCGCCCTCATGCCGAGCGCCAGCATCTCCCAGAGGGAGGCCGCACCACGGAAGAAGGGGAGCGACCAGGGCCGGCCGGTGTACACGCGGGAGCGCAGCCGTTCGGAGAGCACGGTGATGCTCCCATCGGGCCGGCGCGCGGCCACCGCGTACTGGCGCCGGCCGCGCATCAGGACACCCTCGATGACCGCCTGCCCGCCGTAGAAGAAGGCCGCCGGGGGCGCGGCGGCGGCGTTGAGGGCCGCTGTGCGGAGGATGTCGCCGACGGAGGGGCCACGCGCGCTCACAGCGCCCATCGTACTCGGCGATCGGGGGGCCATTCCAATCGGAGGCGACTGGAATGGCCCCCCGATGGAACGCGACGGTCTGGCGCCGGCCCCTAGCGGGCGGCGGTGCGGGCGGCGGCCCGGCGCCGGAAGCGCTCGACCTGGCCGCCGGTGTCCACGATCCTCTGGGTCCCGGTGAAGAACGGGTGGCAGAGCGAGCAGACCTCGGTCTTCAGCTCCGGGAGGGTCGAGCCCGTCAGGAACGTGTTCCCGCAGACGCAGGTCACGACGGCATCGGTGTGGAACTTGGGGTGCAGGGCAGCTTTCATGGACAGGCTCGTACTGAGGGGAACGGAACGCAGCGAGGATACCACGGGGCCCGTGAATCGAAGCGGGCCTGAGGGTGGTGCAAGCCGTCCCGCGCCCTTCGATCCCACCCCACGTGGCAGGCCACGCGGGGAACCCCGGCCGGCGGCATGGCAGCTGCCGCCTGCGCAAAGCCTGCGCTCAGCACGCACCCCCATGCCGCTCTCGTCCCGATCAGCCGGGATGGGCGACCGGTCGGGTGAAATTGCCGTGGGCCACCTCGGGGAGCCGCCGCCGGACCGTCTCCAGGGCAGCCGCCAGGCCGACCCCCGGCTCCATCTCCGGCAGCTCCTCGATGAGCCAATCGTGGTCGACGTTGAGGCTCCGCCACTGGATCTGGTCAACCCCCATCTCCGTGCAGGCGGCGAGGGTCGCCGCCAGCTCCGGCGGGGTGTCCGTGACCCCGGGGAAGGCGAGCAGATTGAGGCAGACCTGGCCTCCGGCCCGCTTCACGATCCGGCCGCACTCCAGCACCTCCTCGAGCCCGTACCCGATGGGGCGGTAGTAGGCACGGAAGACCGGGTCCGTGAAGGAGATGGCGCTGATCCGGACGCTGTCGCAGCCGGCGGCCACCATCCGCTCCAAAACCCGGGGCCGGCTCCCGTTGGTGTTCACGTGGATGGTCGCCGAAGGATGGTTCTCGCGGATGGCGGCGGTGGCCTCGACCAGGGCCCGACCCCGGGTCAGCGCCTCTCCCTCGCACCCCTGTCCAAAGGAGACGATCGCCGCCTCCTCTCCCCCCAGGAAGTGGCCGGCGAGCCCGGCGAGCTCCCCCGGCGTCGGCGCGAAGCCCATCCGCTCCTGCGGCGGTGGCACGGCGCCATCGCTCTGCAGGGAGATGCAGCCGAGGCAGTCGGCATTGCACGCTGGCGACGCCGGCAGAGCTGCCTCGTAGCGGCGGAGGAAGGTGTTCTGGGCGGTGTAGCAGCGGTACTCGAGGGCGCAGCGGGCCAGGTGGTCGACCAGACGGTTGTCGGGGAGGGCCCTCCGGGCCGCGTCGACGGCCTCGGGGAGGCCCGCGGCGGTATGACGGCTGGGCTGCCACCACTCGAACGAGTCGGTCGGGATCGCGGCGACCACCAGCTCGCCGTCCCGCTCCGCGACCGCGGTGTAGCCGAAGAGCGGGAGGCGGCGGCTTCCCGCGACCGGCCGTGACGCCGGCAGCAGGGTTCTGAGGTGCCCGACAGGGAGGATCGCGGCAACCGGCAGCCATCGGTCTTCGAGGGCCATGAACTTCCCCTGACGATCCACGCCAAAGGCGCGCCGTCCGGGGAGGTGGGCGACGGTGGCGCCCTCCGGCAGCGGGATGACATCCGAATCCTGCAGGGGGACCAGGGCGTGGCCCGATCTGGCGGCGGGCCGGAGCCCCTCGCGCACGTCGAGGGAGCCGTCGGGATGGGCAACGCAGAGGCGCACGCACCCATTGTGTCCGGGTTCGCCCCACCGGAGCGTCGGGGGCAGAAGCGGAGCCGGAGTCCGCGGAACGCGCGGATGGGGCAGAAAGCCGCGGGCCCGGAGGAGCGCCGGGTAGCCCCAGCGGCGGCAACCCACCGCGAAACCCGGGCTCCCGGGAGCGTCGGGGACCCCCGGGGCACGGCTGGGCGCAAGAAGATAGGCAAATGACAACGTCTTGTTAACGGAACGCCGCACAGTCCCTCGACGCTTCGCGTAACGTAACAGTGGCGCTCCCTGCTACGTATAAAGAGGGGAAGGGCCGGCCGCCCGCCGGACGTCGCTGGATCAAGAGGGATTGGGACACAGTCGTCATGCGCACCCGCCGCCGGTCCGCCGATCCCACGCGCACCACCCGCAGGAAAGCCTCGAAGACGGCTGCCGGCGATCTGGGTGGCGACCCCTCGGCTGACGTCACCGCGGAATCCGCCGGAGGCGCCGCGGTGGAGGCCGCCCCGGATCTCCCCCCCGATGTGGCCGCGGCTGTCGCGGTGCCGACCGCTCCGGCCGTCACCCGGCCCGCGCCCCCCAAGGTCGTCGCGGCTGCCGCGGTGCCCGCCGCTCCGGCCGTCACCCGGCCCGTGCCCCCCAAGGTCGTCGC
>PLNE01000026.1 GCA_003141695.1 Candidatus Dormiibacterota bacterium | reverse complement strand
CTCGACAAATGGCCTGCAAAGCACGGTCCGCCTCTAGCGTTAGGAAGTGGTTGGGATAGAAAGGTTTCTGGCCGTCCCCGTGGTCGTTCTGCTAGCAGCATCTGGCCCGACGACCGGACACCCCGGTGACACCCTGGCGTGGCCAGCCTGGGCCACGCCACCATGTCAGTTTCACCCCTGAAGCAGTAACCGGTGCCAATGTTCGCCCACATGGAGCGGCCGTGGGTCGTCTGGCCGGAGAGCGCCGCGGAGCTGGAGGCGCTGCAGCAGCGTCTGGCGGCCGCTGCCGAGACCGTCTCCCTGTGGGTGCCCCCGGCCGGCCGGCAACCGGTCATCGGCGCCGTCTTCTGTGCCCACCAGCGGGGCAGCCCCGGCCCGGGCGCGGCCGGAGAGCCGATCTGGCTCGGCGCCGTGCTGATGCGGGGCGGCGCGGTGGTCGACCGGGCCACCCTCCGCTCGCTCACCGGTGCGGAGTACACCCCCGGCCTTCTCGCCCTCCGAGAGGGTCCGGCCCTCGAGGCGGCCGCACGGGCGCTCCGGTCGGCGCCCGACATCCTCCTGGTGGATGCAACCGGGCGCGACCACCCGCGCGGATGCGGCCTCGCCCTCCACCTCGGAGCCCGGCTCGGCATTCCGACGGTCGGGGTGACCGACCGGCCGCTCATGGCCCAGGGGCCGGTGCCGGAACCGACGAGCGGCTCGGCGGCTGAGCTCCGCCTCGGTGGCGCCCTCGTCGGCCACCAGCTCCGGAGCGCCACCGGGATGCGCCCCGTCGCAGTCCACGCCGGCTGGAGGACGTCACCGGAGGTGGCCCTCGCGGTGGCGCGTCTGGCGCTCCTCCACTACCGCACCCCGGAGCCCCTGCGAGAGGCCCGGCGGATTGCCCGTGCGCTTCGGAACGAGGAGACGCGGGCAGGCCGCGGCGGGGCCCAGCGCCGGTTCCTGGATGAGCAGCGCTCTAAGGACCTTCGTTAGTCCGGTTGACGGGACCGGTCTTAGGGACAGACCGGGATCGTTTCGCCCTCGCCGAGGGGCACGAGGACGCGTCTTGACCGAGCGGCCGGCCTAAGGTCGCCGCGAACGCTCAGCGAGCCGGCGGGTCGGCGACGTAGTGCCTCGGGGTGGGCCAACGAGCCGACGGCCGCCCGAGAATCGACCGTCAGTCCTGCTGGCGGGGCAGGGCCTCGTCGGCGGATGGGCCGATGAGGCACACACGCTTTGCGAAACGGGCGGATAGAGCTGCGATCAGGGTCGCCCTGGCAGTGGGCGACCAGGGCGAGTAGGCTCGGGCCTGTGGGACTGGGAGTGCGGATCGACAGCTTCTCCTTCGGCTCCGTCCGGATCGACGGTCACACCTATCACCACGATGTGGTCATCGACCGAGGCCGGGTTCGGGAGCGCCGGAAGGGCCCGTCGAAGCGCCATCGCGAGAGCTACGGCCATACCCCGCTGTCAGCGGACGAGGAGATCCCATGGGGCTGCCGAAGGCTGGTGGTCGGGACCGGAGCCGCCGGGGCGCTGCCGGTCATGGAGGCGGTGAGGGCTGAGGCCCATCGCCGCCATGTGGAACTGGTGACGGTGCCGACCGAGCAGGCCATCGACCTTCTCGCCAGCGATGCGAAGGACACGAACGCCATCCTCCACGTCACCTGCTGACGGCGGGTCGCCCTCGATCCCTGGTGTGTCCGCCAAGCGCGAAGGCCGCGATCGAGTGAGCCGACTGTCACGAAGTTATCTGCCCCGTGAGTCATCGCCGGCATGGCGGGGCCGGCAGAAGCCGATTCGGCAATGTGGGACCATCCCTCCTGCGGGGGGAGCCTCGAGGAGTGGCCGACGCTACCATGGGCGGATCAGCGTCGATGCGCTGAGATGGGATGAGAGCGAGCGCTCTCACGATGCGAGGGAACGTCTTCTGTGGACACGGAACGTGTCGACCAAGTCCTTCGTTTCTGGGACGCTGACGCGGCCACCTATGATCGTGACCCTGGCCATTACCCGGTCTCTCCACTGGAGCGTGCCGCGTGGCGGGGGACCCTCGAGAGGCTGTTGCCAGCGGCTCCGGCAAGCGTTCTTGATGTGGGTGCCGGAACCGGGTTCCTCAGTCTCATCGCTTCGGAGCTGGGCCACCACGTGACGGCCGTTGACCTCTCATCGATGATGCTGGGACGACTCCGAGCTAAGGCAGAGCAGGCGGATCTCAAAGTCGAGATCTTCGAGGCCGAGGCTGCATCCGTGCCTCCGGGTCCGTTCGATGCCGTCATCTCCCGACACTTGCTGTGGACCCTCCTGGAGCCGATGACGGCCCTCCGTGCCTGGCATGAGGTGGCGCCCCACGGAAGACTGGTTCTCGTAGAGAGCCTTTGGGGAGATCCGAGCAGCAGCGTGGAGAGGATCCGGCACTGGGCTGGCCAGGGGCTGGCCCGAGCCAGAGGGACCGCCCCAGCGCACCATGCCCCCTACGCTCCCGAGCTGCGGGCGGCCCTGCCGCTCGGTCATGGCACCAGTCCCGAGAGCCTTCTCCAACTGGTGTCAGCATCGGGCTGGGCATCGCCACGCATCCACCAGCTGACGGATGTGGGCTGGGCCGCCCGGCGAAGACTGCTGTGGCCCGAGCGGGCCCTCAGCGGCGCTCTCCCTTTTGCCTTGGTGGCGGGAACCTAGGCAAGATGATCGTTCTCCTGGTCAAGGGCGACCGGGCCTCCCGCTATGCCGGTGCCCGCACCTTCCCGCCGGCAAGGAACCGACGCACGTACTCGTCGTCTGGGTACGCGGTCATCCCCGAGAATGCGCGCACCGAGAGTACCTTCCC
>PLNE01000220.1 GCA_003141695.1 Candidatus Dormiibacterota bacterium | reverse complement strand
ATCGGCATGCTCGAGAATGGCCGCGATTGCGCCGATGTCGTCACCCAATTGGCAGCAGTGTCTCGCGCCCTCGACCGAGCGGGATTCAAGCTGATCGCCAGCGGGCTCCAGCAGTGTGTGACGGAGCGCGAAGGCGGGGCAGTTCCCACAGTGGACGAGGCGCAGCTCGAGAGGCTGTTCCTCTCTCTCGCCTGAGTCCGAGGGAGTACGGTGCCGCGATGAGCCACGGTGCCTCGGCAACTGGCGTCGGGCTGCGGACGGACCGTTCAACGCCTCCCAGAGGGACCGCCGCGCGGGTGTCCTGGACACCCCTGACCCGCCCCAATCTCGCATGTGACAGGGTGGAACAGGGAACCGCATCATGGTGATCTGCTTGGCTGTGGCCGATGACGGCTCCATCGACCCTCGCTGGGGTCGCGCCGAACGGGTGGCGATCGCTACGGTTGAGGCCGGCACCATCACTGGCTGGGAGGAGTTCGACGTGTCATGGGACACTCTGCACGACACCGGCCCCGAGGGCGCCCACCACGCCAGGGTGGCCCGTTTCCTGCGTGAGCATCAGGTCGACACCGTGCTGGCCCACCACATGGGTGAGGGCATGGCCCGCATGCTTCAGAAGATGGGGGTCACCGTCCGTCTCGGGATCTTCGGCGACGCGCGCCGGGCCGTCACCGCCGCCGTCTGACGGGGTCCGAGTCACGTCGACCATCGCAGAGAGGATGTGCTGGTGAGCGGCCCCGCTGTCAACCGGGCCAGGGTGGCGCTGTTCGCGACCAGCCACGCCATCGATGACATGTACCAGGGAGCGGTGCCCGCGCTGCTGCCGTTCTTCGTTGCCGATCGCCACTACAGTTATGCGGCGGCCGCCGGGCTCATGTTCGCGCTGACAGCCATGTCGTCGGTGATCCAACCGGTCTTCGGAGCCCTCACCGACCGGCTCCATCTCTTCTGGCTGGTGCCGGCAGGCCTCACCGTCGCGGGGGTTGGTGTCGGGCTATCGGGACTGACCCAGAGCTATCTGCTGACCTTCCTGGCGATCGCGGTCGCAGGGGTGGGGGTGGCCGCGTTCCACCCCGAAGCGGCGCGCGCCGCTCGCGCGGCGAGTGTCGACAGTCAGCAGGCGATGAGCGTCTTCTCGGTGGGCGGCAACGTGGGCTATGCGATCGGCCCGATGTTTGTCTTCGCGGTGCTCTTCTTCGTGCCCGGCACCGGCGGCACGGTGTTCTTGGCCGTGCCCGCGCTGATCACGGGTGCTGTCGTCTTCGTCGTGCTGCGGCGCCATCCGGAGACCCACGTGGTGCGCCATCTGAGTGGGCCGCGTCCCCAACTGTCGGACGATTGGCGGGGCTTCATCGGGCTCACCTCGGTGGTCATGCTGCGGTCCATCGTCTATTTCGGGCTGACGTCACTGGTGGCGCTGTACGTCGGCACCAGCTTGCGCGGGGGCAAAGGGCTCGGTGAGGCGGCGCTCACGACCATGGTCGGCTTCGGCGCCGTCGGCACCATCACCGGCGGGCGGCTTGCCGACCGGTTCGGCCGGCTCCCCGTGACACGGGTTTCGTTCGTAGCGAGCATCGTCAGCCTGCTGGCTGTCGCACTCACACCTTTGCCGTGGGTCTTCCTGCCGATCGCGGTCACCGGCTTCGTGCTCTTCCAGTCGTTCAGCCTGACGGTGACTCTCGGCCAGGACTACCTGCCCACGCGCATCGGCACGTCCTCGGGCGTGACGCTCGGGCTGGCGATCAGCGTTGGCGGGCTGGTCGCGCCCGGCCTGGGTGCCTTGGCGGATGCGACCAGCCTGCGTGTCAGTCTCCTCGTGCTACTGGCATTCTTGCCCGCTGGGCTGGCGATCGCCTTGCGCTTGCGCGACCCTCGCCCCCCCCGTCGGCAGAGCTCCGAGCGACCCGGCGTCGCCGCACCCAGCGCCCCCCCGGCGCCCGTACTCCACGTCCCGTGATTCCTCCTGGCCTAATGTTGATTCCGCCTGCGACTGAGGGTCTGAGGCATGGATGAATCGCCCCCCACTCCCGTTATGGCCGATCCCTCCGAGGTCGTCTGGTCGCATGCCGAGGACGTGGCGCGCCTTGCGCGGCAGCTCTGCCAGCATCGAGAGGATGCCGAGGACGTCGCCCAGACCTCGCTGCTCAAGGCGGCCCAGCACCTCGACGGCTTCCGCGGCGAGTCCAGCGTCCGCACCTGGCTTCACCGGATCACCACCAACGAATGCCGGATGATCCGCCGGCGGCTGACGGCGCGGTCCCTGGACGCGATCCTGGAAAGTCCCAACCCCCCTGAGCGCGCGGTGCTGACGGTCAGCGCAGATCCGGAGTCACTCGCCGAGGAGCGCGAGCTCGGACGGCTGGTGGTCTCAGCCATCAGCGCGCTCCCGAGCCGGCAGCGAGCGGCGATCATCTTGTCGGACGGCGCCGAGCTCAGCGCCGAGGCGGTGGCCCGCACGCTCGGTATCTCGGTCTCGGCCGTCCGGTCACTTCTCGTTCGAGCCCGGCGGAACGTCCGAGCTCAGGTCGCGCAGGCGCCGGGCTCACCTCCGGGCGTGGGCGCCGCCCGCATCTGACAGTGGACGCTGGTTGAGCGCACGCGAAGCGGTGCACACGTGGCCCGCACCGTCCCACGGGGCCATGCATCCATGGCAGTGAGGTCCCAATGAGCTTCACCGGATCGCCGCTCCTCAGGCAGCCGTGAACGGGGTCGTGCTGCCATACGGGACGGGGCGTGCCCCTCGTCAGGACGGCCGCCGGGTCCGGGACGAGGTGGTGCTCGGCCATCGTCGAGTGCTGGCCGTCGTGGCCCACCCCGACGATGAGTCCTTTGGGCTCGGCGCCGTGCTCTCCACATTCTCCGGCTCCGGCGCTGAGACTTCCGTCCTCTGCTTCACCCACGGCGAGGCGTCGACCCTGCACGGCGTGCTCGGCGACCTCGGCGCCCTTCGCGAGCGGGAACTGCGGGAAGCCGCCGCCGTCCTCGAAGTGGCCGCCGTGCGGCTCCTTGACCACCCCGACGGGCAGCTCGAGAGCGTCTCCCTCGATACGCTCGTCACTGAGGTCCTGGCCATGGCGGATGCCGTGGCGGCTGACCTGCTGCTGGTCTTTGACGAAGGCGNNCTTCCCATCGCCGCCTGGGCCATCCCTGACCGGGTGGCTCGGGCCCTCAATGCGGAGTTCGGGACGACCTTCCAGGGACGTCCAACTCGAGCGTTGGACGTCCGTCTCACGGTGAACCGCGAGCGTCAACGAGGTGCCATCGCTCGTCATCGAAGCCAGTCTCAGGCCAACCCCGTCCTCTGGCGTCGACTGGAACTCCTCGGCGACGTGGAATGGGTCCGTCTCCTGGACGCCGGCGGCGAGCCTGCCAGCTCGTGACCGGGATACCGGGAGCCTGCAGCGTCATCGAGGCCCCCTCAAGCGGAAGCGGTGAGCTGCTCCGCGACTCGGTGCAGCCGCGCCGAGGCGTCTCTGGCCACCTCCTCGACGGCGGCGCCGCCGACCAGAGAGAGGGCTGCGACCGGCTCCATGAAGCGGATTCGCGTGCGAGCCGGGGTCTCCTGCTCGACGACCACGTTGCAGGGCAGGAGCCCCCCGACTCCGGGCTCGCTTTCCAGGGCGCGGTGGGCGAGGCGTGGATTGCAGGCCCCGAGGATGGTATACGGTCGAAAGTCGACGCCCAGTTTCGCTTGGAGAGTCGCGCGGACGTCGATCTCGGTGAGCACTCCGAAGCCCTCCCCCTTGAGCAGGGTGCGCGTGCGCTGTTCGGCCACCGCGAACTCCAGCTCGACCTCGACGCTGAACTCATACCCACCGTTCGGCACGGTCACGTCTCCGACCGCGCACTGGCCCGTTCCCGCGATAGCGAAGCCAGGGCATCGAGCTTCAGTGGTCCCACCAACTCTGCCATCTCGTCCACCTCAGCGAACGGCCGAGAGGTTCTCGGCGCTTCACATTCCACTGATGCAGGAGCGGGCGAAAGGGTGCGGACGCAGCCCTGGTCGCTCTGGAGGCGAGATCCACCCGCTGCGCCGGCGGAGGAAACCGAGGCGGCGGTCGGCGGTGGCCTCGGAGGTGGTGGTGAGCTACCACATTGGTCAGACGCGCACCATCTCGCATCGCCGTGCATCCATGGAACCGACAGCCGGCTCTGTCGGATCGCTAGATCCGCCCGGCCACACCGTGGAGATGAACATGGCTCAGAACATGGGAACCACCGACCGCGCGGTACGCGTCGTTGTCGCCGTCGTCGCCGCCCTGGTCGCCGGCTGGGCGGGGTTCGGCACGGCGGCGGGGATTGTGCTCCTCGCCATCGCCGCCGTCCTGTTGGTCACTGGTGCGTCCGGCTTCTGCCCGCTCTATCTGCCCTTCCACCTCAGCACCCGCCGGCACGGCGCTGCGAGGACCTGGGGGCACGGCCAGCGCACTTCTCAGTGATGGCATCCGAGACCCGCTTGGCGGTGACCTGAACGCGCGTACACTGGGCCCGGCCCCGTCTGCGCAATCGGCGACGTGCGAGAATCAGGCGTGTGGAGAGCAGCGGGTGATACGAGGTCGCCCCCGCGACGCACTCACTGCGCCTTGCCACCCTGGCAGGAGCGGTGAAGCTCACCGCGGTGCAGGAGGCCTTTAGCGCGTGCTGGCCGTCGCGTGGATGGCGCCGTGGCCCGTCTTCGTCGCTGCCGGAGCCGGGATCGGGCTGCTGGTCGGATTGTTCGGCGTCGGGGGCTCGTCGATCGCCACGCCGCTACTGGCCGTGCTCGGCGTTCCAGGCTTGCTGGCGGTCGCCTCCCCACTGCCAGCCACGATCCCAGCCGCTCTCGGCGCTGTGGTTCCCTATCTGCGAAACGAGAAGGCTCGGCCTCGCGCCGCAGGTTGGACCTTGATCGG
>PLNE01000158.1 GCA_003141695.1 Candidatus Dormiibacterota bacterium | reverse complement strand
CCTGCTCAGCGTGCCATCATCGCGCCGGTGAGCACCAGAGACGGGCGCCTGCCGCAGCAACGCGGCGGCGCTGAGCCGGTGTCGGGGCCGCCCCCCACCCCCTTCGACCTGGCCGTCTTCGACCGCCGGTTTCCCGGCATCGTGGCGCGGCTCCGCCCGTGGGCCGTGCCGCTCAGCGCGCTGGTCATCGCGGTGGCCGCTCTCTACGTGATGCGCTCCGGCGCGACGCGGTTCAGCTGGGCCGACTTCCGCACCTTTTACCAGGCGGGTCTCGAGGTCCGGTCCGGCGCCAACCCCTACCTCGGGGCGATGAGCTTCATCCACGCCTACACCCCGGCCGGCAACGGCTCCTACTGGACCACCCAGGTCTACGTCTACGCGCCCTTCTTCGCCTACTTGATGGTCCCGCTCACCTTCCTTCCCCACTGGGGTGCGCTGACCACCTGGGACCTGCTCAACGTCGCCTTCCTGGTGTTCTCCGTCTACGCCGCCCTCCGCGCCGCCGGGCTCCGCCCCGGCGCGACGATGCTGCTGGTCCTGGCCGCGGCCTCTGCAGTCACCCTTCCGGTCCACCGGGAGTTGGACCTGGGCCAGAGCGACCTCCTGGTGATGGCCCTGATCTGCGCAGCGCTCTGGGCGCGATCGGCGGCCCGCGCGGGGCTCGCCGGCGTGCTCCTGGGTGCCGGCAGCGCCGTCAAGCCGGAGCTGCTCCTGCTCGCCCTCTTCTTCCTCTGGCGGCGCGACTTCCGGTTCGCCCTCGCCGCCGCCGCGTCCACCCTGGTGCTCGGGCTCGTACCCTTTCTCCTCCTCGGTCAGAGGGCGTGGTCCGACTTCTGGACCGCCTGGGGGTTCTGGGCCAATCAGTACCTCCCCTTCCTCCACAACGAGTCTCCCAAGGGGGTGCTGGCCCGCCTCTTCACCGTCAACCCGGCGGCCCACCCGCTCACCGTCGCCCCCGTGGCCGTGACCATCCTCTGGCTCGCTCTCGCGGTGGTCGTGCTGGTTATGACCGTCGCCGTCACGTCGACCCGGCCGCCGCGACGCGACGCGCTCTCCCTCCTCGAGGTGGGCCTTGCGCTCGAGGCCATCATGCTGGTGAGCCCGCTCACCGAGCGCCCCTACTTCCTCTTCCTGCTCATCCCGCTGATCGGCCTCTTCTGCTGGCTGCGCGAGGTCGGCGTCGCGGGGCTCTTCGAGCGCCGGGCGACCGTGGCCGCGGTGCTGCTGTGGTTGCTCCTGGCCGGCCCTGCCGAGCTAGCCGAGTACGTCTTCGACACCGGGGTCACCGTCCCGTCGCACGCAGCTCCGCTCTTCGTGCTGCTCGCGCCGGTGTACATGTGGGTGACGGCCGCGGGGTTTGTCTTCCAGCTCCTGGTCGTCGCCCACGTCCGCGATCTGCGTCTCGTCCCCGCGGCCGGTGCCACCCTCCGCGGCGCTCCCGCGCTCCTCCTGGCCTGGCTCAGGGATGCAGGGTCGGCACTGGGCGTGGTGCGGGAGAGCAGCTCACCCGCGGCGTAAGGAGAGGGTGAAGGACCTAGGCCAGCCCCGCCATCAGCGCGTCCCACTGCTCCCGCGATGGCCGCAGCTCCTCGACCGGGAGCTGGGCCAGGGGTCGTGATGTCAGCGCCTCGCGGGTGCAGAGATCGTCTGCCTCGGGATTGACGTAGAGCAGGCCGGTGACGATCTCGCCGCTCTGCCGGGCCTCGAAGAGCAGGCGCATCGCCGCCATCCGGTCGCGGGCGTCGTGGTCGGGGCCGATCTTGCGCAGCAGGATGTGGGAGCCGTCGTGCAGCTCGACGTCCTGGCCCGTCCCCGGCTCGTAGTCGACCGTGATCTCCTCGAGCGGGGCGATGTAGTCGGGGGTGTTGACCGGGGCGTCATGGTCCTTGACGTAGGCGTAGCTCTTGGTGCTGCCCTCGTGGTCGTTGAAGGTGACGCAGGGGCTGATGACGTCGAGCACGCCCGTGCCCCGGTGGGCGAGGGCTGCCTGGATGAGCGGGACCAGCTGTTTGCCGTCGCCGCTGAAGCTGCGGGCGACGAAGCTCGCCCCCAGCTCGATGGCGAGGGCGGAGATGTCGATCTGCTCGTACCGGTTGGCCGGTCCCCGCTTGGGCCGCGATCCCAGGTCGGCCGTGGCCGAGGACTGGCCCTTGGTGAGCCCGTAGACGCCGTTGTTCTCGATGATGTAGGTCATGTCGAGGTTGCGCCGGATCATGTGGCAGTACTGGCCCAGTCCGATGGAGGCGGTGTCGCCGTCCCCGCTGACGCCGAACACCACCAGGTCGCGGTTGGCCAGCTTGGCTCCGGTGGCGAGCGACGGCATCCGGCCATGCGCCCCGTTGAAGCCGTGGGCGTGCTCCACGAAGTAGGCGGCGGCCTTGGAGGAGCAGCCGATCCCGCTCATCTTGGCGAGCAGATGAGGTTCGATGCCGCTCTCGTAGAGCGCTTTCACGATGTGGTTGGTGATGGAGTTGTGCCCGCATCCGGCGCAGAGGGTCGTGTGGGCGCCCTTGTAATCGTCCCGGGTGAGCCCCAGGCGGTTCAGCTTCTCGATGGCGACTGCCATGGCTCTCTCC